>JAKSJG010000001.1 GCA_024398365.1 Bacteroidales bacterium
TTGACATAACAAAACCCCGAAAGTTTTTTGTCTAACTTTCGGGGTTCGGGTCATTGCGTTCCGGCCTTTTGCTTATCCTTGCGCTGCAACCGTGACTTTATTGCTGTTGCAGCTATAAAAGAAAATCAGCGGCTTATCCAAGTCGCTGATTTTTAGCTGCTCCTCAAGTAGGACTTGAACCTACGACCCCCTGATTAACAGTCAGGTGCTCTAACCAACTGAGCTATTGAGGAAGGTTTCTTCCCGTTTGGGATTGCAAATGTAGAACATTTTTCTCGAAACACAAAATTATTTACATTTTTTTTATATCTTTGCACTCGCAATCCAATGAGAAGCCCGGATGGCGAAATTGGTAGACGCGCTAGTTTCAGGGACTAGTGGCCGCAAGGCTGTGCAGGTTCGAGTCCTGTTCCGGGCACCAAATCTTTTTGGTCATGGACATCGGCAGCTTCTCGAAGTATATCAAAGGATTGATTGTCGATTATGACAAGGTCGAGGTCCCGGGTCTCGGCATTTTTTATGCCAAGTTGATGCCGGCTAGATACTCTGACAACAGGACGACGATCTATCCCCCTTATCGTACAGTGTTTTTCCGCATGGAGGACGTTACTCCGGACGGAGGCCGTATGCTTTATGAGAATGTCTCTGATGTGATGGGTGTGCCGATGGATCAGGCCGAGACAGAGGTGGACTGGTGTGTCAGCAGACTCAAGTCTCAACTTGAGGGCAACAGATGCTGCAATCTTCCGGGTCTCGGACAGATGGTGTCCAATTCCGTCAATGAGCTGTTCTTCGTCCCTGTTGAGGACCTTGACATTTTCCCTGACGGCATGGGCCTCGAGCCCGTCTGCGTCAAGATAAATGAGTCCCGCCTGAAAGGACGCCATCAGCGCCGCAAGGAGGCCAGGGCCGCAGCGGCCGCAGCCGCAGCTGTGGCACCGCGCGTCAAGGAGCAGCCGCGCAGGAAGGAGAGAAAGCGCGAGGTCCGTCCGGGCCGTGTCGTACTCTGGACTATTCTCGGCATACTGCTTCTTGCCATACTCTTCCTGATTGCGGTCTATGTGTTCCGCGATTCGCTGGCTCCTCTTTCATACAATATCATCGAAGCCATCGATGATATGCTTAACAAGATGCTTTATACCGCCGAGGAACGCGCTCTGCTCGGCTTCTGATTATGATAGACAGGTCCACGGTAGATAGAATTCTCGATGCCGTGAGGATTGAGGAAGTCGTTTCGGACTTTGTCACCCTCAAGAAGCATGGCCCGAATTATGTCGGCCTGTGCCCGTTCCATCCTGACAAGAATCCTTCAATGTCCGTGTCTTCGACAAAGGGCATCTTCAAGTGCTTCTCCTGCGGCAAGGCCGGCAATGCCGTCGGTTTTGTGATGGAGCACGAACATATGACCTATCCCGAGGCCCTGCGCTATCTCGCTGCCAAGTACCATATAGAAATAAAGGAGAAGGAGGAGAGCCCGGAGGAGATTGCCCACCGCATGAAGTATGACAGCCTTCTGGCTGTCTCCGAATATGCTCAGAAATACTATCAGGACATACTCTGGAACAATCCCAACGGGCGCGCGATAGGTCTGTCTTATTTCCACGAGCGTCAGTTCACGGACGAGACCATACGCAAGTTCGGCCTCGGCTATGCGGCCAACCGTCCTTTCACTCTGGCCGGCGATGCCAGGGGCAAGGGGTATAAGGCCGAATACCTTGTGGATTCCGGTCTGTGCATCCAGCGGGACAACGGCGAACTTGCAGACCGCTTCTATGACAGGGTGATGTTCCCTATCTATTCCGTCAGCGGACGCGTCATAGCATTCGGCGGACGCACGCTACGCAATGACAAGACCATAGCCAAGTATGTCAACAGCCCGCAGACGGAGATATATGACAAGAGCCGTTCTCTATACGGACTCTTCCAGGCCAAGGGCGCGATAGCCAAGGCTGACAAATGCATACTGGTTGAAGGCTATGCCGATGTCATCTCAATGCACCAGAGCGGAATATGCAACGTGGTCGCATCTTCCGGCACATCCCTGACCGTGGAGCAGATACGTCTCATCAAGAGATTCACCAACAACATCACTGTCATCTATGACGGTGACGAGCCGGGCATCAAGGCCGCGTTGCGCGGCACCGATCTCATCCTTGAGGAGGGCCTCAACGTCAAGGTGGTGCTGCTGCCCCCGGAGGATGACCCTGATTCATTCGCCAAGGCGCACAGCTGCGACGAGGTGCTGGATTACATCGCGCAGCAGGAGTGCGATTTCGTGACATTCAAGAGCGACGTCCTGGCAAAGCGCATGGGCACGGACCCTATCGCGAAGGCAAGGCTGATCAACGATATAATCAAGACAATCTCAGTCATCCCAGATTCTATACTCCGCAGCGTGTACGTGGAAACCGTGGCTGAACGTTTCTCCCAGAATCCGGACAATATCTTCCAGAAGATTGCCGAGATGCGAGGGAAGAAACTGGAGCAGGACCGCAACCAGAGACAGCGTACCGAGGTTGCGACCGAAGTCCCGCCTCCTCCTGAAGATGAATATCTCCCTGCTGATGAACTGCCGCCGGTGGTGGATGAAGGGCCGGTCAGCGCGGATGACTATGCCATTACCAATATGTATCTTGCCGTGCAGGAGCGCGAGCTGGTTTATTACCTGCTCAAGTTCGGCAGTTCCATAATGCACTTTGAGGATACCATAGACGGCCCTGCCCAGGAGCCTGTCAGGGTTGATGACTATATCCGGGACAATCTCGGCTATGATGAGATTGTCATGGATAACAGACTTTACCGTGAGATGTACGATGACTATTTCGCATTCACCGCAGGTCTGGACGTGTCCGGAGTGGAAAGGCAGGAGAGGATAGTCAGGCATTTCACCACACATCCTGTACAGCAGATAGTCAATCAGGCAATAGATTATCTGACAGATGATTATCCTGTGACGGTCAAGGCCTTTCTCGAATCCCTGGAGCCTGAGGAGAACAAACTGGCCTATCTGGTGCCGAAATCGGTCACCCTGTACAAATCGCGCATCACCGAGCAGCGCTGCCTCAATCTGGCGAAGATGATCAACCGCGCTGAGAATGAAGGTGACAGCGGGAAGGTCAAGGAACTCATACGCGAACTGAATATGCTCAATCAGGTCAAGCTTTTCTTTGCGAAGGAGCTGAACCGCTTGTAGAGCTAATTTCTTATCTTTGCAACTTTATTACACTATAATATTTACAAAATGAAAGATCACAAAAGAACATTGGTCACCTGCGCGCTTCCATACGCCAACGGACCTGTCCACATCGGACACCTTGCCGGAGTTTATGTACCTGCTGACATCTATGTAAGGTACCTCCGAATGCGCGGTGAAGAGGTTCTTTATGTCTGCGGCAGCGATGAGCACGGTGTGCCTATCACCATTAAGGCGCGCCAGCAGGGCTGTACTCCGCAGGACATAGTTGACAAGTACCATAAAATCATAGACGAGAGCTTCAAGTCTCTCGGCATCAAGTTCGACATCTACGGCCGTACCTCGTCCAAGATTCACGAGGAGACCGCATCCGAGTTCTTCAAGAAACTCTACGATGAGGGCAAGTTCATCACCAAGGAGAGCGAGCAGTATTTCGATCCGGAAGCCAACACCTTCCTGGCTGACCGCTATATCGTGGGCACCTGCCCTAAATGCGGTGCTGAAGGCGCATATGGCGACCAGTGCGAGAAATGCGGCTGCACCCTCAGCCCGGAGGAGCTCATCAACCCTAAGAGCAAGCTCAGCGGCGCCGCTCCGATCAAGAAGAAGACCACACATTGGTACCTCCCTCTTGAGCAGTATGAGCAGTGGCTCCGCGAATGGATACTCGAAGGCCACAAGGAATGGCGTCCTAACGTGTATGGACAGGTGAAGAGCTGGCTTGACGGCGGCCTTCAGCCACGTGCCGTGACCCGCGACCTCGAGTGGGGCGTGCCGGTACCTGTGGAAGGTGCGGAAGGCAAGGTGCTCTATGTGTGGTTTGACGCTCCTATCGGCTACATCTCCAATACCAAGGAACTGCTTCCGAACGACTGGGAGAAGTGGTGGAAGAGCGAGGATACCAGGCTCGTGCATTTCATCGGCAAGGACAACATCGTGTTCCATTGCATCGTATTCCCTTCAATGCTGAAGGCATACGGCGGATACGTGCTTCCTGAGAACGTGCCTGCCAACGAGTTCCTCAACCTTGAGGGCGACAAGATATCCACCTCCAAGGGCTGGGCTGTCTGGGCTCATGAATATGTGCAGGATTTCCCTGGCAAGGAGGATGCGCTCCGCTACGTGCTGACCGCGAATGCTCCTGAGACCAAGGACAACGACTTCAGCTGGAAGGACTTCCAGACCCGCAACAACAGCGAGCTCGTGGCTATCTTCGGTAACTTCGTCAACCGCGCAGTCGTGCTGACGCACAAATATTTCGGTGGCAAGGTGCCTGCCTGCGGCGAATTGCAGCAGATAGACAGGGACGTGCTTGCAGAAATCCCGGCAATCAGGGAGTCCCTTGAGAAGAACATCGAGAACTACAAGTTCCGCGAGGCCCTCAAGGATGCAATGAATCTTGCACGCCTCGGCAACAAGTACATCTCCGATACCGAGCCTTGGAAGGTCGCAAAGACCGACATGGACCGTACCGCCACCATACTCAACATATCCCTGCAGCTCTGCGCGTCCCTCGCCATCGCCTTCGAGCCGTTCACACCGTTCGCTGCTGAACGTCTCCGCAAGATGATCGACTCCCCTCTGGACTGGAATATGCTTGGCAAGGAGGAGATTCTTACTCCTGGCCACCAGCTTCAGGCTGCCGAACTCCTCTTCACCAAGATCGAGGATGCTGAGATTGACCGTCAGCTCGAGCGTCTCGCCGCCATCCGCGCCGAGCGTGAGGCTGCCGAGAAGGCTGAAGCTGCGAAGATGGTCTCTCCTCAGAAGGCTGAATGCAGCTTCGAGGACTTCGAGAAGATGGACATCCGCACCGCTACCGTCCTTGAGGCGGTGAAGGTTCCGAAGACGGACAAATTGCTTAAACTGACCATCGATACGGGCATCGACAAGCGTACCATCGTATCCGGAATCGCCGAGTACTATACTCCTGAAGACATGATAGGCAAGCAGATATGCATACTCGCCAACCTCAAGCCACGCATCATCCGCGGCATCGAGAGCCATGGTATGATCCTGATGGCGAAGCAGGGTGACGGCAAGATGCGTTTTGTCACCCCACAGGAAACTTTGGCCAATGGAGCTGAAATTGGTTAAAAAAAGTAAAAAAATGTTTGCGGGTAATGATATTTTATATACCTTTGCATCCGCAAACAAGACGGGGGTATAGCTCAGCTGGTAGAGCACCTGCTTTGCAAGCAGGGGGTCGCCGGTTCGAATCCGACTACCTCCACCCGTTAAAAAACAGGCATCTGCTTACGCAGGTGCCTGTTTTGTTTTTTATATTTCCCTACTCAGATATCTGAGTGAAATAATGTATTGTCATTTCATCCTCGTCCGTATGGGCGTGGAGGATTTTCAAGTTTCTGCCGTCCTCTGATATGTTTGCCCGGTAGTCTTCTCCCGAGTGGCCCTCCTTGATGAAATAGCCTGGATTGTAGCTCACGAAGTTGATGACAAAAGGTCCCTTCTGCGGGATCTGCTCCGAAGACCAGTTGCCGCCTTCATTGTCATTGTACTGCGTTGATGTGAACAGCCAGGCGCCAACCGGCTCGAATTCGAGGATTTCTTCGCCAGCGCCGTAGTCCTTTCTGGCAATCTGCTCTCCAAGTTGGTTGTACGTTATCGTGCTGTCCAGCTGCCAGGGATATATACAGAGGATGTTGTTCCCATCGTAGAACTCCCCGCAGGAGGAACACAGCAGCGCAGCCAGCGCTGCTGTGATAATAATTGTCATTCTTTTCATTATTTCATTCCTGTTTTTTCGAGTAATGCGTCAGGGCGTGGGTCGCGGCCGCGGAAGTCTCTGAAGAGGATGTCAGCATCCACGATGCCGCCACGTGAGAGGACCTTCTCGCGTAATTCCTTTGCGGTCTGCTTGTTGAAAATGCCTGTCTCCTTGAAATATGAGAAGGCGTCAGCTTCAAGTACCTCCGCCCACTTGTATGAATAGTAGCCTGCAGAATATCCGCCTGAGAAGATGTGTCCGAATGAAGGTGAGAACACTACGCCTTCAATTGCAGGCAATACCGGTGAACGCTTCACGATGTCCTGTTCGAAGCTGATGACATCCTTGCCCGGGACTTCAGTCACTGAATGCCATTCCATGTCCACGGTGCCGAAATCAAGCTGACGTATGCTGGCGTAGCCTGCCTGGAAATTCTTTGCTGCCACAATCTTGTCAATAAGTTCCTGAGGGATGACCTCACCCGTCTTGTAATGCTTGGCGAATGACTGGAGATATTCCGGTTCGTATGCCCAGTTCTCCATGAGCTGTGAAGGAAGTTCGACGAAGTCGCGTGCCACGTTGGTGCCTGTCAGGCTGGCGTAGGTGCCTTCAGCGAGCATGCCGTGGAGTGCGTGACCGAATTCGTGAAGGATGGTGGTGAACTCGTAGAATGTGATGAGGGAAGGCTCGTTTTTGGTCGGCTTTGTGAAGTTGGTCACAAGGGATACGAACGGACGCTGCTCCTCACCGTTGACGACGCTCATTTCCCTGAATGAAGTCATCCAGGCTCCGCCGCCCTTGCTCTCGCGAGGGAAGTAATCTATATAGAGAAGCGCCATGAATCTGCCGTTCTCGTCTGTCACTTCGAATGTCTTCACATCCGGATGGTAAAGCGGGATGTCCTTGCGTTCCTTGAAGTTGAGGCCGTACAGTCTGTTGGCCAGATCAAAGAGTGCTCCCTGCACGCTGTTCAACTCAAAGTATGGCTTGAGGAGTTCCTCGTTGATTGCATACTTCTCGTCCTTGTATTTCTCGCTCCAGAAGGAAAGGTCCCAAGGCATGATCTGACCTTCGAAACCATTGGCGTTGGCGTATTCCTGGATGTCCTTGACGTCGCGGAGGGCGAAAGGATAGGACTTTTCACGGAGGTCGGCGAGGAAAGCGTTTACGGTTTCCGGGGTCTTCGCCATTCTGTCCTCGAGGGCGTAATCAGCATAGGTCCTGTATCCGAGGATGTTGGCCTTTCGGATGCGGAGATCCACAATCTGACGGATGAGTTCCGTATTGTCGAATTCGCCGCCCACACACTTGGTGTTGTATGCGCGCCAGATCTTCTCGCGGAGCTCGCGGTTTTTGCTGTATTTCATGAACGGGCTGTAGCTGGGCTGGTTGAGTGTGAATGTCCAGCCTTCCTGTCCGCGGTCCTTCGCCTCGAGAGCGGCCATTTCCCTCACATAGTCAGGCAGACCTTCGAGGTCCTTCTCGTCTGTGATGTTGAGGACGAATGCGTTGGTTGCTGACAGAACGTTCTTGTTGAACTTCAGAGTAGCTACGGAGAGCTCTTCCTCCACCTTGGCGTATTCAGCCTTCTGCTCATCGTTGAGGTTGGCACCGTTCCTGGTGAATCTCTTGTAGGTTTCCTCGAGCAGTTTGGCCTGCTCCTCGTTGAGGTTCAGACTGTCCTTTTTGTCATATACTGCCTTGATGCGTGCGAACAGCTCCGGATTGAGTATGATGGACATCTCATATTCCGTCAGCATAGGCGAAATGTCCTCTGCGAGCTGCTGCATTTCAGGATTGGTGCAGCATTCGTTGAGGTTGAAGAAAATGCTGCTGACGTTTGTCAGCTTGCTGCCTGCGTGCTCGAGAGCCTCTATGGTGTTCGCGAAGTCCGGCTCCTCTTCATTGTCGATGATTGCCTTGATCTCAGCCTTGCCTTCCTTGATGGCTTCTTCAAAGGCGGGCTTGTAATGTTCCACTTTGATCTTGTCAAAGGCCGGGGCGCCGTATGGCGCTTCTGACGGCTCCAGGAGTGGGTTGTTCATGTTACAGGATGTCAATAATAGTGCGGCGGCCAGTCCGGCCGGGATGCTTGTTTTCATTTCGATGATGTTAGAAGAATAATTTTCTCAAAGATAGTTATTCTTCGGCTTTGTATGATGATTTTTTTGCCTTCAGGATGTATATGCCGCCATCCGGAAGGATGGTATATGACATGTCGTAGCAGCGGTAGAACCTCCGCAGCGGCCACTTCGAGCAGGATGTGTAGAAATCGGGGTTGAATGATGCCCCGAAGAGTTCATGCCGCCCTATGCGGCGCCTTCCGCTTTCATAATACTGTTGAAGAATCCTGCGGTTCTTGTGCAGTATGCCATTCACTTGGCGGACATAGCTGTCATTGCGGTTGACCTTTGAGTTGTGCCAGTTGCTCCGGCACGAATCACAGCAGAAACGCTTGTCACTCCTTCCCGACAACTTCTCTCCGCATTCCAGACAATATCGTTCCATGACTCAAAGATACAGCCGTCCCGCAGGTTTTGAACTGCAAATAAATGACAACGTCAATTTTTTGCAATTCCGTACGTCCCTGATGGGGAATCGGATGCCATTCTTGCAGTCGCAGGGCTTTTGCCGGATTTCCGCAGGCGTTTTTAAACGTTTATAAACGTTTGATATATTGCTGTGCCTTCCGGGACGCATTTACTTTGCACTGACAATTCAAAAACAATATTTATGGACAATGTATCATTAAACCGAGTGGAACTGAGAGGAAGAATCGGTCAGGATCCAAAGATCGCCCAGGTGGGCAACACTTATGTGACTCATTTTTCATTGGCGACAAGTGAGATTTACAAGGACAGGAACGGGGATCTGCGGGAGGAGACCACCTGGCACAACATCACGGCATGGGCCGGCAGGAGCATAGAGGATTTCCAGAATCTTCACAAGGGAGTGCTGGTTTCCGTGGTGGGACGCCTGCGCAGCGTGAAGTATACAAATGCGGAGGGAGAGGGGCATCAGTATATGGAGGTGCTCGCCAGCCGTCTCTCCGTAGTGCAGGAGGCTGACAGGAACCAGCAGTGACGGAGTGTGATATCTGCAATTGGCGGCGGATATTCGCGCTGATTGCAGATATTTCTCAAAAAATGAGTATTTTTGTAGAATATAAACACGAAAAATCACTCTGATATGCGGAATTTCTATATCTACAACACTCTTACTAGAACAAAGGAACTGTTCAAGCCTATCCACCCTGACATGGTGGGAATGTATGTTTGCGGTCCGACCGTGTATGGTGACGCCCATCTCGGACATGCAAGACCTGGCGTGACCTACGACGTGCTTTTCAGACTGCTCAAGCATATCGGCTACAAGGTGAGATATGTCCGCAATATCACTGACGTGGGACATCTTGAGAATGATGCCGATGCAGGCGAGGACAAGATCGCGAAGAAGGCCCGTCTCGAAGCTCTCGAGCCGATGGAGGTCGTACAGACTTATACCATCCGTTATCATAATGCGATGACGCGCCTCAATGTGCTGCCGCCTTCCATCGAGCCTCACGCTTCAGGCCACATCATCGAGCAGATCAACCTCGTACAGCGCATACTTGATTCCGGATTCGCCTATATCAGCAACGGATCGGTTTATTTCGATGTGCAGAAGTATGACAAAGTCCACAAGTACGGTGTTCTTTCAGGCCGCAATCTCGAAGAGACCAAGGAGGGTACCCGCAACCTGGACGGACAGGATGACAAGCGCTCCCCGTTTGACTTCGCGCTTTGGAAGAAGGCGTCTCCGGAGCATATCATGCACTGGCCATCCCCTTGGAGCGAGGGCTTCCCGGGCTGGCATCTTGAGTGCTCTACCATGAGCGAGAAGTACCTCGGCGAAGAGTTTGACATTCATGGTGGCGGCATGGACCTCATGTTCCCTCATCACGAGTGCGAGCTGGCTCAGAACGTGGCTTCACGCGGTACAGGCGGCGTGCACTACTGGATGCACAACAATATGATCACCATCAACGGCCAGAAGATGGGCAAGTCGCTCGGCAACTTCATCACACTGGATGAGCTTTTCAACGGTACTCACAGGCTCCTTGAGCAGGCTTATTCCCCTATGACAATACGCTTCTTCATACTTCAGGCCCACTACCGCAGCACCCTGGACTTCAGCAATGAGGCTCTCCAGGCCGCCGAAAAGGGTCTCAAGAGGATGCTTCAGGCCGCAAAGGATGCGAGGAAGCTCCAGCCGACTTCAGGCGCAGCATCTGTACCTGAGGTGAACAAGCTGAAGGAGCAGATCTATGACGCGCTTCTTGATGACCTCAATACTCCGAATGCTCTCTCTTATATGTTCGAGGTCGTCAGGATTGTCAATGGTGCCAAGGACAAGAGCATCGCTCTCAACGAAGAGGACTGCGCAGTGGTGAAGGCTCTGTTCGATGATATCGTATTCGGCGTGCTCGGACTTGTCGAGGAGCAGTCGGATTCCGCATCCACCAAGGTCATCTCCGGCCTGATGGATATGGTGATGGATATACGCAAGACCGCCAAGGCCGAGAAGAACTGGGCCGTGAGCGACAAGATCCGTGATGAGCTGAAGGCTATCGGCATCCAGGTGAAGGATACCAAGGACGGCGGCTACGAGTGGACCCTTTCTGATTAGTCTTCCACTATTTCAGCTATCAGCGTGGCTGAAGAGCAGGAGAGTATCTTGACATTCACATAATCTCCCGGCTTGTGACCATTGGCCGGGAAGACGCAGGTCTTGTTGGATGACGTGCGTCCGATCAGGTCGTCTGCGGACCTTTTGGAACGGCCTTCCACCAGAACTTCGCAGATGCGTCCCAGGTACTGCTTGTTGCGGTCAAGAGAGAGTTCGTTCTGAAGCTCTATGATTTCGTTGAGGCGCTCAGTCTTGAGCTGGGTCGGAATATCGTCCGGATAGTGCCTTGATGCCTTGGTGCCGGGCCTTTCGGAATACTGGAACATGAACGCGCTGTCGAAGCCGACCTCGTTGAAAAGGGAGATGGTCTGCCTGTGGTCATCCTCAGTCTCACCTGAGAATCCTGCGATGACATCTGTGGTTATGGCACAGTCAGGGAGGATCTCGCGTATCTTGGCGATCCTCTGGAGATAGGTCTCGCGCGTGTATTTGCGGTTCATCTTCTCGAGCATCACATTGCTGCCGGACTGGACAGGAAGGTGGATATGCTTGCAGATATTGTCATACATGGCCATCGTATAAAGGACGGCGTCGGTCATGTCCTTCGGATGCGAGGTGGCGAAGCGTACGCGGACGCTGCGGTCCAGAAGCGCCACCATCTCCAGCAGCCTTGCGAAATCCACATGCTCGGACTCTTTGTCCGGGTTGACCCAGCAGTATGAATCCACATTCTGCCCGAGCAGGTTTATCTCCTTGTATCCGTTTGCAATCAGGCATTCCGCTTCGCGAAGGATGCTCTTCGGGTCGCGGCTGCGCTCGGCGCCGCGTACGTATGGCACAATGCAGTATGAGCACACATTGTTGCAGCCCCTCATGATGGAGATGAATGCTGATACCCCGTTGCTGTCCATGCGTACAGGAGAGATGTCGGCATAGGTTTCCTCATGTGAGAGGAGGGTGTTGATCTGCTTGGATTCGAGTTTTGCTGCGGACACCAGACGCGGCAGGTCCCTGTATGCGTCCGGACCGGCTACGATGTCAACCACACCGTTCTCAAGCAGTTTCTCCTTGAGGCGTTCCGCCATGCAGCCGATTACTCCGACCAGCACTTTCCTCTTCTTCTTTTCCAGGCGGAAGACATCCAGCCTGCCGAGCACCCTCTGTTCCGCGTTGTCGCGGATGGAGCAGGTGTTGACAAGTATCAGGTCGGCCTTGCCTATGCTGTCGCAGAGTGCGTATCCGGCATCCTGCAGAATGGAAAGCACTACTTCGCTGTCATTTACGTTCATCTGACAGCCGTATGTCTCAATGAAAACCTTCGGACGAGTTTCGTCGCAAATCGGTTTTATGGAACGGAAATTGGTATTGTTCATCCTATATAAGCTAATTGCAGTGCAAAGATAACTTTTTTATATCTTTGCAATAGAAAGACAAAATGAAAAGATTCCTTATTTGTTTGTTTTTTGCATCGCTGATGATGGCGGGCTGTTCGCTGAAAGACTACAAGCAGCTCGAATTCAAGTCATGCAATGTCCGTTCCGTGGAGAATATCGTCTATGGCCGGGGCACTGCGACTGCTGATGTCTGCCTGGAGGTGGGAGTGGCCAATCCGACACGTTCGGATTTTCAGTTGCTCAGCCTCTATGCGGTAGCCTATTCGGCGAAAGGTGAAAAGATTGCGACAGCCACGACGGATGAGGTGACGGTATTGGAGCCGAAGTGCGACACCATTCTGCCGCTGAGGCTTGAGGCTGTATTGTTTAATCCGATGGCCACACTGCTCGGCGGCAGGATCGACCCTGAGACCATGAGCGTGGACGTCGATATGGATGTCAAGTCAGGTATGCTCAAGACCCACGTGAAGAGGGACAAGCTTCCTGTCAAGACTTTGCTGAAGAAATGAAGAGACTTTTGATTATTTCGCTGATGCTGCTGACCTTTGGCTCAGCATGGGCTCAGGACTCCAATACCGGCAAGTCCGAGCAGGAGGTTACCATTTTTGATATCCTGGCCAAGAATACCATGAACAGCGGCACTGTCATCATAGAGCAGAGTGATGCTCTCAAGAACGCCGTCACCCATCATGTGGTGTCAAACGGCCGCCGCCGTGTCTCAGGCTACAGAGTGCGCATTTTCTTTGACAACAGTCAGAATGCCAGGGCGAAGTCGCAGTCTGTCGCAAGTTCCTTCTCGTCAATGTATCCGAAGATTGCGGTTTACAGGACATATGACAACCCGTTCTTCAAGGTTTCTGTAGGAGATTTCCGCACCAGGGCTGACGCCCAGATGTTTGCCGACCAGATACGCGGCGTGTTCCCTTCAGTATTCCTTGTAAAGGAGACCATCAACGCTCAGTAATTATGGCAAAACAGGGATTAGGACTGCAGCTGAAGCAGGTACAGAGGCTTTCCCCGCTGCAGATTCAGACGATAAAACTCATAGAATTGCCCCGCCTCGAGCTGGAACAGCGTATTCAGAAAGAAATCGAAGAAAACCCTGTCCTGGATGAGGTCGTGGATGATACGGAGCAGGAGGACGGAGCACCCAAGCAGGTGTCCCTCAATGAGTACACCAATGATGACACTCCGTCATACAAGCTTTATGTGAACAATACGGGCAAGGACCTCAAGCCTCAGTACAATACCTTCCAGGTCAAGGAGAGCTTCCATCAGAATCTCGAGAACCAGCTCGGTTTTTGTCAGCTCGACGAGAACCGCAGGCTGCTGGCCACTTTCATGATAGGAATGCTTGGCGATGATGGTTATCTGCGCCGTGATCTTGAGTCGCTTGTGGATGACATCAGCTTCAAGACCGGCATTGAGACCACTGTTGAGGAGCTGGAGGAAGTACTCCACATCATACAGGGTTTCGAACCCGCAGGTGTGGGCGCCAGGGATCTCCGGGAATGCCTGCTTCTGCAGATAGACAACCGGGAGGAATCCAAGTGGCAGCAACTGGCCAAGACGATACTCGAGGATTATTTCGACGAGTTCACCAAGAAGCACTACAGCAAGATCGTCAACAAGCTTGAGATTACCGAAGATGACCTCAAGAAAGCCATAGCGGAGATCAGGCATCTCAATCCTCTGCCAGGCGGTCAGATCGATGATTCATATACCGAGCAGGCACAGCAGATAGTCCCTGATTTCCTTCTGGAGATGAAAGATAATGAGCTCATGCTTTCTTTGCCGAAATACTCCGTGCCGGAGTTGAGGGTGAACAAGCGCTATGCGGATATGCTGTTGTCCTCGGCCAGCGGTCCCGGCAAGGCCGACAAGGAGGCATCGGCGTTTGTCAAGCAGAAGCTTGACTCCGCCAAATGGTTCATCGAAGCCATAAAGCAGCGCCAGAATACCCTGCAGCGCACGATGGAGGCCATACTGGAGTACCAGCATGACTATTTCATCGATGGAGATGAGACCAAACTGAAGCCGATGGTCCTCAAGAATATCGCCGAGAAGACGGGCTTTGACATCTCCACCATTTCCAGAGTCGTCAGCAGCAAGTACATCCAGACCCATTTCGGCATTTACCCTCTGAAGTATTTCTTCTCGGAAGGTCTGGCCAATAATGATGGGGAGGAAGTCTCAACACGTGAGATCAAGAACATCCTCGTCAGCAGCATAGACGAAGAGGACAAGCGCAAGCCTCTTACTGATGAGGAACTCGTCGAGGTGCTCAGTGCCAAGGGTTACAAAGTTGCCCGCCGTACTGTGGCCAAGTACCGCGAGCAACTCTCAATACCTATCGCAAGGCTCCGCAAGGAGCTGTAGATTCCGATTAAAGTTTGTCTCCGTAAGCCAGGTCTCCGGCATCTCCGAGGCCCGGGATGATGTATGACTTGTTGGTGAGTTCCTCGTCGATGGCGCCCACCCACAGGGTCACTTTCTTGTGCGGAAGATTGCGTGAGAGATACTCGACACCTTCCGCCGATGCAATTGCGCAGACGATATGCGTGTGCTCCGGCTCTCCGTTCTCGATCAGTTTCTGATAAGCCAGCAGGAGGGATGCTCCTGTTGCCAGCATCGTGTCGGCGATAACCAGCACCTTGCCTTCGGTCGATGCGGAGGTGGCGTATTCGAGCTGGATCTTGAACTTGTTGTCCTTGCCGTATTTTCTGAACGCTGCGACGAAGGCATTCTCGGCATTGTCAAAATAGTTGAGAAGGCCCTGGTGCAGAGGCAGCCCGGCCCTGAGGATGGTGCTGAGCACGATAGGCTTGCGGTGAAGTTGGCATTCCGCTATGCCGAGCGGAGTCTCTACGTTGACTGGTTCGTATTCAAGCGTCTTGCTGATCTCGTATGCGAACACTTCGCCCACGCGTTCCAGGTTCCTGCGGAAACGCATGCTGTCTTTCTGTATGGATCTGTCTCGCATCTGAGCGATGAAATGGTTGAGTACGGAATTGCTCTCGCCTAAGTTGACTACTTTCATGACGTCTGTTTTCAATTGTGTGACAATGCGAAGTTAAGTAGCAGAATTGATATTATCAAATTTCATCGGAAAAGCTGTAATACTTATTGCCCGCAATTATCAGATGATCCACCAGACTGATGTCAAAATATGCTGCGGCCTCGCGCAGTGCAGCGGTCTCCTCGATGTCATTGCGGCCGGGCAGGCAGTTGCCGGAAGGGTGGTTGTGCACCAGTATGATGCCGCTGGCCAGCCTGTCCACGGCACGCCGGACTATCATCTTGATGTCCATGACGGTTGCGCTGATCCCGCCCTTGCTGATGCATTCCTTGCCCGTCAGGCGGTTCGCCCGGTTGAGATACAGCACCCAGCACTCTTCATGCTGCAGCCCGCCCAGGAGCGGGATCATCATTGCGGCTATGGCTTTGGAATCCTTGATGGCGGGCATGGGTTCGGCAGGTTCCGCGGCGATGCGCCGGCCCAGTTCCGCCGCGGCCATTATGGACAGGGCCTTGGCCTGGCCTATTCCGCTGACTTTCTGCAGTTGCTCCGGATTCATTCTGGCAAGGTTGCCCAGCCTGTCCCCGGCAAGTCCCAGCACTTCCCTTGCAGTGTCCACTGCGCTCTTTTCAATACTGCCGCTGCGGATTAGAATTGCGATGAGTTCCGCTGCGGTAAGTGAAGCACACCCTTTGGAGAGCATCTTCTCCCTCGGTCTGTCTTCCTCCCGCCACTCTTTGATGTTCTTGTTCATATGTCAAAAGGGTATAAAAAAACTTCCCGCAAGCTACGGGAAGTTTTTCAAACTCTTATGACAAAACAAACAATTTATGAAAGTTTGTTGACGTAAACTGAAATACCGCTTTTAAGGTTTGCAGCTTTGTTCTTGTGAATGACGTTGATTTTTGCAAGTTTGTCAATCATAGCGAATACCTTTGGCATTGAAGCCTCGGCTGCTGCCTTGTCTGTTGTATTACGGAGCGCCTTTATGGCGTTGCGTGTCGTCTTGGCATAATATCTATTATGCTCTCTGCGCTTATCGCTCTGGCGATTGCGCTTGTCTGCTGATGCGTGATTTGCCATTACTTAATTTTTTATATTTTCGTAGTGGGTAGGAGAATCGAACTCCTATTGCGAGAATGAAAATCTCGAGTACTAACCGTTATACGAACCCACCATCAGTACCCCTTTTGTTTTTAAGGGAGTGCAAAGGTATGAAAAAAATCTCTAATTCAAAATTTTTCGGCGAAATATCATTATTCTTTCCAAGCAAATGAATAAATTATTGATTCAACCTGGCGAAGATAATTGCGTTTGTTATACTTCGGAGCATAGACGAAACCTTCGATCACGATGACTTCCGAGCCGTCCTTGCTGAGGAATGCGTGCTGTACGAACGGGCCTCCCATGAAGTCGTTCTGTGTGTCCCAGAGGCCGCGTACCTCCTGTCTGGTGATATTGTTGAAAATCTTCTGGCCATAAACCGGCTCCACGGTAGGATTGGTGATCATATAGCTTCCCGCCATTGTGGCAGGTACATTTTCCATTGTGACCTGGTTCCTCTTCGCGATGAGCGCCTCGGCTGTGAGTTGTTCTTTTCCTGTGTATGGGAATGAATATATGAAAATGCCCTGGTTGGTGTAGGAGGTCTCATAGGATATCCAGAGGAAATCCGGGGTCTGCTTCTTGAGTGAGTAGCCGTTAGGGAAATAAGGGCTGCCGCCGAATTTGTTTTCCACCAGGGTCCTGAGTCCCAGTTCCTCATACTGCTTCGCGTTGGTGATGCAGCGGTTCCTCTCCGCTGCTTCGTACAGATCCACGAGTTTCTCTGAATTTGCTGCTATGAAGCTGGCTGCGGTGGCGTCATCCGGAGCTGTGATCACAACCATGGTCTGAGGTGCTGCCCATACGTCATTGCGCAGTTCCATTCCGGCCTTGAGCTCTGGCTTTACGTTGAGGTAGAGCATGTTGCGGTGCACCTTGAGCAGCTTGTTCACGCTCGCTTCAGGTACGTTGGAAAGGTTGAACTTCGGCTCTTTCTGCGGCAGGACCATATATTCGGATGCGAGGGCTTCCCTTATGGCGTTGCCGGCTTCGGATTCCCACTGCGCCTTGCTGGCGACCACGATGATCTCACCTGCCTTGCCGCTGATGGAAGGGAGGCTCTTGCTTGTGTTCTCCTTGCAGGCGTTGAATACCGGGATTGCTGCGAGAATGGTCAGAATCAATGCGAATTTTCTCATATTGTCAAATGTTAGAATAAACTTCTTATGTCGTTGCCGAATGCGAGTATCATCAGGCCTATGAGCAGTATCATGCCGATGGTCTCGGCCACTTCGAGGAACTTGTCGCTCGGCTTGCGGCCAGTGATCATCTCAACGATGAGGAACAGGATGTGACCGCCGTCCAGCGCCGGGATAGGGAGTATGTTGAGTACTCCGAGCATGATGGAGAAGAGCGCCGTAAGAGTCCAGAACTTGTACCAGTCCCATGCGGCAGGGAATATCTTGCCTATGGCGATGAAGCTTCCCACAGACTTGTACGCCTCTGTCTTCGGAGAGAAGATCAGCCCCAGTTCCTTGACATAGTCGGCGATGGTCTTCCAGGCCTTCCGTGCGCCGGCCGGCAGGGCGGAGAGGCCTTTGTAGGTATGCTGTGTGATGTTGAAGAACTTGGACATGTCAGCGTCGAGGGCAACTCCGATCAGGCCCGCGGTATCTACCTGCAGAGGCGTGTCAATCACCATGTCGCCTTCCCTGAGCACGGATGCTGTCACGCTGCCGCCCTTGTGCTCGAGCAGGGTCCTGCGGATCTGCTGTACTATGAACATCGGCTCTCCGTCGATGGCGGTGATCTCGTCACCCGGCTTGAGACCGGCATTTTCGTTGAGGGAGCCTTCCTGCACTTCGGCTATGACGAATGGGAAGGCCACGTCGAACATTCCCGGGCTCTGGAGCATGGCAGGAATGTAAACCGGATCTATGTCAATGCGCAGGGTGTCGCCGTCGCGGAGCACTTCCGCCTCCTTCGCCTTTCTGCGAAGCATGTCAATCTGGATGGTGGCGATGTTGTCTGTAGGTACGCCGTCTATGCTCAGTATGCGGTCACCGTCGCGGAAGCCCATCTCGTAGGAGAGGTCGTTGGTGGCGATGCCGTAAGTCGCATCTTCAGCCTTGAGGTATTCCTCTCCCCAGGTGCCAAGAATGGCGGAGTAGAGGATGATGGCAAGTATGAAATTGAAGAATACGCCTCCGAACATTATGAAGAAGCGCTGCCATGCCGGTTTGGTGCGGAATTCCCACGGCTGAGGAGGGTTCTTCAGCGCCTCGCGGTCAGAAGTCTCGTCAATCATTCCGGCTATGGCGCAGTAGCCTCCGAGAGGCACCCAGCCTATGCCGTATTCGGTGTTCGGGCAGTCGTCCCATTCGCCTCCGTTGCGGGAGAAGAACTTGAAGCGCAGCTTGCCGTCAATCCTCTTGCACTTGACAAGGGATATCTGCGGATTGAAGAAGAGGTAGAATTTGTTGACTCTCGTCTTGAAAAGCTTCGCGAAGAGGAAGTGTCCGAATTCGTGTATGAGTATGAGGAAGGAAAGCGCCAGTACGACCTGGGCGATCTTAATGAGTACGGTTGTCATTATCTTGAGAATTTCTGTTCTATTATTCTGTCGGCGGTCTGCCTTGCTTCAAAATTCGTGCTGAAAATCGCATCCAGGTCAGGCTCTTTGACAAATGGAGTCTGCTCGATGGTTGCAGTTATGATTTTCGGGATGTCTGTGTAGCCTATTCTGCCTTTCAGGAAGGCGTCAACTGCGGATTCGTTGGCGGCGTTCATTGCGCAGCAGGTGTTTCCGCCTGCGGAAATGGCATCCTTGGCTATGCCCAGGCATGGGAAGCGCTCCAGGTCAGGCTCGAAGAAGGTCAGCGAGCCGGTCTTCGCGAAATCCAGCGGTGTGCAACTCAGCGTCTGGCGGCATGGATAGCTCAGCGCGTATGCGATGGGCAGCCTCATGTCCGGATTGCTCAGCTGGGCCATCACACAGCCGTCGGCGAAGCGCACCATGGAGTGTATGATGGATTCGGGATGGATGATCACTTCGATCTCTGACGGATCCATGTCGAACAGCCACCTTGCCTCGATGAATTCGAGCCCCTTGTTCATGAGGCTGGATGAGTCGATGGTGACTTTCGGACCCATCTTCCAGCGAGGATGTTTGAGGGCGGTCTCCACTGTCACCTTCTCCAGGTCTTCCTTGCTGGTGTGCAGGAACGGTCCTCCGGAGCAGGTGAGGATGATGCTGGACGGTCTGACCCTCTCTCCCTGGAGGCACTGGAATATGGCGGAGTGCTCGGAATCCACAGGCAGTATCGGGGCATTGTACTGCGCCGCGAGCGGCATGACAAGGCCTCCGGCTGCGACGAGTGTCTCCTTGTTGGCCAGGGCTATGGCCTTGCCGGCCTTGATGGCCGCAATCGTAGGCTTGAGCCCGCTGAATCCCACCATCGCGGTGAGGACCATGTCTATGCTGTCGGAGGACATCAGGTCGCATACCGACTCTATGCCGGCGAATACCTTGATATAATGCGGCTGCAACGCTTCCGCCACTTCCGCATATTTGTCTTTGTTGCAGATTACGACATTGTTCGGCTTGAAACGGAGAGCCTGCTCTATCAGCAGGGCGCTGTTGTTGTTCGCCGTGAGAAGTTCGACTTCGAAAAGCTCGGGATGCTGGCCTATGACATCCAGGGCCTGAGTGCCTATGGAGCCGGTCGAGCCGAGTATGGCTATATGTCTTTTATTTGTCTGTTCCATTCTTGTGTTCTTCAAGGGCCTGGTCAAGGCCGCGCACGGCCTCCCTCAGCAGGGAGTCCTTGACTGCATAGTCATCGGTGCCTGTGGTGTCGGCCACATTTGCACCTCCGGCCGGTGACGTGGTGGCCGGGTCAGCCGGAGCCTGTCCTCCGACTATGCGCTGTATGTTGGATATCTGAGCCGACCACATGTCCATGACCCTCTCGAGCGAATCCACCTTGGCCATGTTGTCAAGAGCGGCCTGCCTGCTCTTGGCGGAAGGGTAGCCGGGTATGGTATATTTGAGGCCTGTGAATGCGGTCAGGCAGTATGTGAGTATGATCAATGCTGCTGCATAAATCGGTGCCGACTTGGGCCAGGGCACGTTTTCTTTTGCTCTATTTCTCAGTATTGACATAATTAACTAACTTTGCGTTATGGATAGAGTCGTAGGCATCGATTATGGCCGCAAAAGAATTGGCGTCGCAGCAAGCGACCCTTTGAGGATTTTTGCGTCGGCCCTGGACACGGTTCCCAGTGCAAAGATAATAGAATATCTCAAACAATATTCTACAACTGAGCGCATAGAGCGTTTCGTTGTGGGTTATCCCATGAATATGGACAACCGGCCGTCGGAGGCGGCGAAGGACGTGGATGCCTTTCTCAACCTGCTGCGCAAGCATTTCCCTGACATCCCTGTGACCCTCGAGGACGAGCGCTTCACATCGGTCCTCGCACACCGCGCGATGATAGACGGCGGCATGAAGAAGAGTGACAGGCGCGACAAGATGTCTGTGGACAAGATCAGCGCGGCATTGATACTTCAAACCTGGCTGGACAGAACAAAATAGCAAGAATATAATGATACATCCTATTTATCTCTACGGTTCGCAGGTGCTCCGCGCAAAGGCGCAGGATGCGGACCTCAGCAAGAAGGAGGAACTCAAGCAACTTGTCGAGGACCTCATTGAAACCATGCACAACGCTGACGGCTGCGGTCTCGCCGCCCCTCAGATAGGCATTTCACTCCGAGTAGTGGTGGTTGACGGCAATGACCTCGCCGACAGATTCCCTGAACTCAAGGGTTTCCACCGCGAGATGATCAACCCTGAATTCACCTTCGAGAGCGAGGAGACCTCCGAATACACCGAAGGCTGCCTGAGCATTCCTAACGTGGATGCCGACATCGTCCGTCCGAAGCGCATCAAGGTGCATTACTTCGATGCCGACCTTCAGGAGAAGGAGGAGGAGTTCGATGATTTCGCCGCCAGAATGGTGCAGCACGAATACGACCATCTCAACGGTACGGTCTTCACGGACCGCGCCACCCCTATACGCAAGAAGATGATCGCAGGCAAGCTCAGCGGCATCACGAAGGGCAAGGTCCGCACTTCATACAGAGTCAAGTCTGACAGAAAATAGACGCTTATGGGAGCATTCCACGCATACGACATAAGGGGACAGTTCGGGGTTGACCTCGACGGCGCCTTCGCATACAAGGTGGGTTATTTCCTGCCGGAACTCCTGCATACTGACAAGGTGCTGGTGGGACGCGACATGCGCGTTTCATCCCCGGAGCTGCACGACAATCTCCTTCGCGGCCTCACGGATGCCGGCGCGGACGTGTATGACCTCGGGCTGAGCAGCACTCCGCTTGTATATTATGCCACAGCCAGACACGGCTTCAAGGCTTCGGTTCAGATCACCGCTTCACACAATCCGAAGGAGCACAACGGCATGAAGATCTCACGCGAGAATGCCCTTCCTGTCGGCCTCGACACCGGTCTAGGTACGCTGAAGCAGTGGATGGACGAGGGCCGGCCGATGCCTGTGGCCGAGCGCAGGGGAGAGGTTCATCCGTTTGACATCTTCGATGAATACGTTGCATTCCAGCTGCAGTACAAGGGGGACATCTCCAATCTCAAGATAGGAATGGACCTTTCCAACGGCATGGCTTCCATGTTTGTGCATCAGATTTTCGGAGATCAGCCTATATATATGTATGACGAGCTGGACGGCACCTTCCCTCATCATGAAGCCAATCCTCTGCTGCCTGAAAACCGCGAGGACCTGGTGAAGCTCGTGCGCGAGAACGGCTGCGACGTCGGCGTGGTATATGACGGCGATGCAGACCGCGTGATGTTCGTGGATGAGAAGGGCAACTTCATGGAGCCGGACCTCGTCATCGCCCTGCTTGGCAACTATTTCCTCAAGGAGAGAGGGGAGAAGGGCATAGTGCTGCAGGATATCCGCTCCTCCAAGGCTGTCGCCGAATATGTCGGCCCTATGGGAGGCAAGGTGGAGACATGGAGGGTCGGCAGGGCATACGCCGCACCACGCCTGCGCGAACTTGACGGCCTTTTCGGCGGTGAGCTCGCGGGCCACTACTACTTCAAGGACTTCTTCTATTCTGACAGCGGACTGCTGGCGTCCATCCTGGTGCTCAACATAGCAGCCGCCTTCAAGCGCGAAGGCCGCACGCTCTCCGAAGTGATGGCGGAGATACGCCATTACGAGAATTCCGGCGAGATCAATTTCAAGCTGGACCGCAAGCAGGAGGCTATGGACGCGGTGAAGGAATACTTCATGTCGCAGGAGGAGGCCACGGCCTTCATGGATTTCGACGGATACCGCATAGAATTCCCTCAGTGGTGGCTCAACATACGTCCTTCCAATACAGAGCCTTATCTGCGCTTCATCTGTGAAGCCACGACGAAGGAGCTCCTGGACGAGAAGGTCGCCAGGACACGTGAGATAGTGGAATCCTTCAAGTAATATCTGACAGACTAGAGCAGTCCGTCAGGAATGGTCAGGTGGATCTCTTTCCGCCTGACCTTTTTTATGAGGTCCTCGTGGAACGGAAGAATGACCTCACGGCCATTGTAATCCACCAGCAGGCATGTGTTGCCTGAATAATCGAGGAACTCGAGGACGGGACCTATCTTGCGGCCTTTCTGGTCGCAGACCATAAAACCGACGAGGTCGTCCTCATCCTCCCCGGTCTCGTTTTCGAAAGTAAGCCGGAGCTCGCGTCCGACAATCTCTTCGGCGGCTTCGAAAGAATCGATATCCTCGAACTTCACTACGAATTTGCCGCCCTTGGGTTCGATGGATTCAATAAAAAAAGGAACCGGAAGCTCATCGAAATCGATGAACACCGGTTCATTCTGACTGAGCTCCTCCAGAACGTCGCCGCTGCGGCCAACGATGACCGCACCGGCTGTTCCGTAGGATTTCAGGACCTTCAGCACAGTGTTATGCCTCCGGCTGAGCTTCTTCTGCAGGTGCTTCAGCAGCGGCAGCTTCTTCAGCAGCCTTTGCTGCAGCCTCTTCAGCAGCCTTTGCAGCTGCAGCAGCTTCAATCTCTGCCTTCTTCTTTGCAATAGCCTCTGCTCTTTCAGCATTGACCTTTGCTTCAGCGTTGACAGCAGCCTTGTAAGCCTCTGCACTTGCATTGGAAATTGTCTGCTTCTTTGAAGCTACCTTTGCGTCCTTCTCTGCTTTCCAAGCATTCCACTTCTTGTCAGCTTCTTCCTGAGTGAGTGCGCCCTTAGTCACACCGCCCTGGAGGTGCTTCTTGAGGAGAACACCTTCGTAAGAGAGGATACGACGTGCAGTGGTAGTAGGTTGTGCACCATTGTTGAGCCACTGGAGAGCTTTCTCGCCATCGAGGACGATAGTTGCAGGGTTAGTGTTTGGATTGTAAGTACCGATCTGTTCGATCAGGCGACCGTCGCGTGGAGAACGGACATCAGTAACCACGATGTGGAAGAAAGCGTACTGCTTCTTACCGTGGCGTGCAAGGCGGATTTTAACAGCCATTTCTAATGTAAATTAAAGTTAATAATTGGTTTAACTTCCTAATCTTCTCGAGAAAAGGTCCGCAAATGTAGGAATAATCCCGATATATACAAAGAAAAACGACGTCCTTTTGAAGGACGCCGTTTCCCTAACCTTAACTTAACCTATGAAAAACTACTTTTCTGTATTTGACTCTAGTTTATTCAAAGGTCGTGCCAAACTCTATTTTTCGCGTGTCACGCTCAAAATATCTATCCTGTCGATAGGCTTGTCCGCGAAATCGGTGGCCACAGAGGCGATTCTGTCGATAACATCCAGGCCGCTGATGACTTCTCCGAAGATGGAATATTCACCGTCGAGGTGCTTGCAGCCGCTTTCATCCTGCACGATGTAGAACTGTGAACCGGAGGATTCCTTTGCTGGGTTGACAGTGTCTCCGCGGCGTGCTGCCGCCAGGGCTCCCTTTTTGTGGGTGAGACCCGGAACTATCTCTGCCGGGATGGTGTATCCCGGACCGCCTTCGCCCCATCTGTTGGTCTTGGTGGAGTCCTTGGTGAACGGGTCGCCCACCTGGACCATGAATCCATTGATGACCCTGTGGAAACATATGCCCTCAAAGAATCCGCTTTCGGCAAGTTTCATGAAATTCTCCTTGTGGAGAGGGGTTTCGTCATAGAGTTTGATCACGAATTCGCCTTTGCTGGTCTGAATCCTGTACTTCGGTTCCTTGTTCATTTCTTCTTTTGCTGGTTCGACATTCTTGTTGACTGTAGTATCCTCTTCCGCCTTGACTTCCTTTACTTTTTCAACCTTGGCGGGAGCTGTCTTCTCCTGCTTGACATCGCTGTCAGCAGGGCTCTGCTTGCCGGCCTTGCATCCTGCAATGAGCAGGGAAGCGGCGAGCAAAATAACCAGTGAACGTTTCATTTTGCCTCCTGTAATATTAATATATTATTCGTTGTCAGGTAATTTGGATTTTCTGAATATCGATGCCAGGCCAAGGCCTGAGATGATATGCCAGATGCCCCACCATGCGGTAACAAACAGCATGCCGCCATAGAGTATGCCGGTTGCAGGGTTGTTCCATATCTCAGGCTTGAAGATCTCCGGATTCAGCAGGAGGGTGAGACCGAGGCCGGAATTCTGTATGCCCACCTCAATGGTGATGGCTCTGCGGTCGCGGCGAGGCAGCTTCATCAGCGAAGCGCCGAGGTAGCCGGTTCCGAACGCGCAGGCATTGTGGATGAGCACAAGCAGGAATATGAAGATTATGTACTTGATGAACAGCTGCCAGTTAGGGATGAACATACCGAGCACCATGACAACGAATACCACGATCGAGAAGATGGAGAACGGCTTCTTGACCTTCTCAGTGAATTTCGGGAGATAATGCGCACAGAGCATTCCGAGTATGATAGGGATGCCCAGTATGATGAACACCGTTGTGAAGATGTCCCAGAACGGTATGACGAGCTGAGGTATGGTCAGGGTGTCGGAGAGGCTGGCGAACTTGAGATAGAGATTTCCCCAGAGCCAGAAGTTGAATGGCGTAACCACAGGTGCTGCTACGGTAGCCACGGCTGTCATGCTGACGGACAGTTCGATGTTGCCCTTGGCCAGGGAGCTCATGAAGTTGGAGATGTTGCCGCCAGGGCAGGAAGCTACAAGAAGCATTCCCAGTGCGACCATAGGGGTAAGCACAGGGTTGAGAGCTATGATGAGCAGGAATGTCACAAGCGGGAGTCCTATCCATTGGAGAAGTACTCCTGTGAGAATTGACTTCGGGTGTATGAATACGTTCTTCAATGTCTCGAGCTTGATGCCGAGAGCGATTCCGAACATGATGAGCGCGAGGACTATGCTCATGATGAGACCTGTCCCGCCTCCAAGATTCAAATTGATGCTGTCAAGTGACGCCAGTTGTTCCTTAATCATGTCTGTTTGATGTCGAAAGTACAAAAGTACATATTTTTTGGGACAATTCCCTAATTACGGGTTTGTCCTTTCGCGGGATAAGCCGTACATTTGCAAAATAATAGCACAAGCGATGAATTGCGACCTGAATTGTAACGGATGCCCATACGCCGCCGTGGAGGCGGCGCAGCGCAGCGTCATAGTCGTGGATGTGGTCGGTGACCTCATCCCGGAGGGATCCTTGTGCTTTTCGGAAGCCCCCATGCGCGCCTTCGAGCATCGCGGACACGTGATCCGTATGGTGAATTTCTCAGGGGAATTCCATCACATCGGTCGTAAGGTCCTCTCAAGCCGGCCGGACATCGTGCTCAACATAGTGGATGCCACCAGACTTGAGACCAGCCTCCAGCTGACGACCAAGCTCATCGACATGGACTCACGCGTGGTTATGGCACTCAGCCGCTATGACGAGCTGCTTGCCACTGACCATTCATTGGACATCAAGACTCTGGGCGGTCTTTTCGGCTTCCCTGCCATGGTCTTTGACGGCAGTGAGGAGAGCCTCAGCCGGCTGCTGTCCATCATCGTTGATACTTATGAGACCCAGCTTGACCTGAAAAAGCATATTCATGTCCCTTATGGAGCCGACGTGGATGAGGCCATAGGCAGGATTACCCCACTCATAGCTAAATCTCCCGAACTCTCGGCGGCATACCACGACCGTTACATAGCCGTACAGCTGCTGGAGGACCCTGATTATATCAAATCCATCATAGGGGATGACCCTATGGCGGCGGAGATATCCGGGCAGGCTGCCAGGGAGGCGCAGAAACTTGAGAGAGAATTCGGCCGTACTGCGGCTGAGCTGGTGATAAAGGCCAGGAACGGTTTCGTGGCCGGTGCCCTCCAGGAGACCATGAAGCATTCCAAGGACAGTTCCGATCACAGTCTGACCCAGAAGATAGATGCGGTGCTGACCAACAAATGGCTCGGCATGCCGCTCCTTATCGCCGTGCTTTTCGGCGTCTTCGAGGCCACGTTCGCGCTGGGCGCGCATCCTCAGATGTGGATAGAGTCCGGCATCGCGTCGCTGGCGGAATGGCTTCGCGGGATCTTGCCTCAGGGCTGGCTGTCCAGCATGCTGACCGACGGAGTCGTCCAGGGCGTCGGCGCTGTGCTCGCATTCCTGCCTAACATAGTGATACTGTTCTTCTTCCTTTCCATATTGGAAGATACTGGATATATGGCCAGAGCGGCCTTCGTGATGGACAAGCTGATGCACAGGATAGGCCTGCACGGCCGCTCGTTCATACCTATGCTCATCGGTTTCGGATGCAATGTGCCGGCGATAATGGCGGCCCGCTCGATAGAGGACCGCAAGGACAGGACCCTGACCATGCTCATGATACCGTTCATGTCATGTTCAGCCCGGCTCCCGGTATATCTGCTCTTCATAGGCGCCTTCTTCGCCAGATACAAGGCGCTGATGCTCCTGCTCATCTACTCGCTTGCTATACTTCTGTCCATCCTCTTTGCCTTCATAATGAAGCGTACGAAGTATTTCCGCAAGGCGGAGGAGGATTATGTGTCGGAGCTTCCTGACTTCCGCATGCCTACGCTTCGCAATACGGGTGCGCACATCTGGGAGAGGGTGTCTGACTACCTCAAGAAGATATCATCCGTGATACTGCTCGCATCGGTGATCATCTGGGCGCTGGAGTATTTCCCTGCCGACAGGACTCAGAACGGAGCACTCAAGGAAGAATCGTGCCTGGCACAGATAGGCAGGGCGATGGAGCCTGTGATGGAGCCTCTGGGCTTTGACTGGAAAATGAATGTCTGCCTGCTGACCGGCCTCCCAGCCAAAGAGGCCATTGTCAGCACTATGGGCATCCTTTATCATACGGAAGACGAGGAATCTCTGGCAAGCACCCTTCAGTCCGAAAGCGGTACGACCCCGGTCGTCGCCCTGGGCTTCATGATGTTCGTGCTGCTCTATTTCCCTTGCATTGCCACCGTGGCCACACTGAAACGTGAAACGGGCTGGAAATGGGCTGCATTCACGGTAGTCCATTCGCTCGTGCTCGCGTGGGTGGTCGCCTTCCTCGTAAACACTGTCGGTACCCTGATTTTCCTGTAATGGCGACTCCTCTGACATTGAAGCTGGATGTGCCGGTGACTTCCGGCAGGATATTGCTGCATTGCTGCTGTGCGCCTTGCTCCGGTGCTATTCTGGAGTGCATGCTTGCCAACGGCCTGCGGCCTGCGATATTTTTCAGCAATTCGAATATCTTCCCGGAAGAGGAATATGTCAAGCGTCGCGCCGAGATTGTGCGCTATGCTGCGTTGTTCGGCCTCCAGGTGATAGATGACGAATACAACCATGAATCATGGCTTGAGGCTGTGCGTGGTCTGGAGAATGAGCCGGAAAGGGGCGCCAGGTGTACACAGTGTTTCCGCTTCAGGTTGCTCAGAGCGGCGCGATATGCTGCCGACAACGGATTTGACGTGCTTACTACGACTCTGGCCTCATCACGATGGAAAGATCTGGCACAGGTGGATGCCGCTGGTGAGTGGGCATGCAGTGGCCTGCCTGTCGTCTGGTGGGGGCAGAACTGGCGCAAGGGCGGCCTGCAGCCACGGCGGGACGAGATAGTTAGAGAGCAGGGCTTCTACAATCAGATCTTCTGCGGCTGCGAGTTCTGCAAATAAAAAAAAAGACCGGTCAGTTGACTGACCGGTCTTTTTATTGATCAGGATGATATCCTAGAAGTTTCTGTTAACGATGCAGACTGCAACACGGTTCTCTTCCTGTACTGGGAATGGGTTAGCTGTGTCACCGAACCACTCTGTGATGATTCTGTCCTTAGAGATGCCGGCCTTCTCGATAGCCTTTGCAACCTTGGTAGCACGTGCCTTGGAGAGATCCTGGTTGTGTGGGTGTGAACCTGTAGGGAGGTCAGCGTGACCCATTACCTTAACCTTTGCATCCGGGTTAGCCTTGAGGCACTCTACAACTTCGTCAATCTTGGAGGTCTCGCACTTCCTGATGTTGGTCTTGTCAAGGAGGAAGTAAACGTTGCGGCTAAGGAGATCCTTTGCAGCTTCTTCAGCGGCAGCCTTCTCAGCGGCAGCCTTCTCAGCGGCAGCTTTTTCAGCAGCAGCCTTCTCAGCAGCGGCCTTCTCGGCAGCGGCCTTTTCAGCAGCGGCCTTTTCAGCAGCAGCCTTCTCAGCAGCGATTCTGTCCTTCTCAGCCTTCTCAGCAGCGAGGCGTGCAGCTTCTGCAGCGGCAGCAGCCTGAGCGGCAGCATATCTTGTCTTGTAAGTTTCACCAAGGAAGAACTTGAGACCGAGCTGTGCAGAAAGGTTCCAGTCGAAATCCTTAGGATCGAAGTCACCCTTCTTTGAGTTCATCTTGTCTGTGAAAGCGTTGTCAGCAACTTCGAGACCGAGGAGAACGCGGTCGCTGAGTCTGAAGTCAACGCCGGCACCTGCGCGAACGAGGAGAGAAGCAACGCTGTTGTCCCAACGGAGTTCGTCGTTGATCTTACCAGGATATTTCTGCTCGAGAGCCTTTACTTCTTCATTGTCGAAGCCATAGATACCACCGACACCTACGAATACGTAAGGATTAACTACATGTGGCTTGAAGTTCTTGCCAAAGTCAGCGAGGTTGAAAGTAGCGTCGAGAGCGCCCTGACCATACTTGAACTTGTAACCTTCATCAGGCATTGACATCCAGCCCTTACCCTGGATACCATTGAAGTTGCCGCGGAGACCGAACCAAGGGTTGATCTGATAGCCAACGTTAAGGGATCCTGTAGGGGAGATGAGGTTCTTGAATGTTGATTCACCGGCAGTGTACTGTGCACCGCCCTGTACGCCGAGATACCAGCCTGGTACGAACTCATAGTTCTGAGCACCAGCAGAAAGGCATGCCATGAGGGCAGCGGCGATTACAAAGAGTTTTTTCATTCTGATATGATTTAGTTTATTGTTAATAATAATATTTCGACTATTATTTCAATTTGCAATTATACTCAAATTTCTAATAATATACAAATTAAATGTCCGTAAACCTGACTGGCTCGAGGTTCCCGGCGCCGGTTCCGGCGGAAGTGACCTTGACGGTGCAGTTTGCAACGACGCCATCCTTGGTCTTGACGCTGATTGTTGCTGTGCCGGCCTTCATAGCTGTGATATTGCCGTTTGCGTCCACATATGCCACGTCAGCCGCTGAAGAAGACCATGTCAGGCCTTTTTCGGCAACGCTGGCAGGTTTAACAGTCGCCTTGAGGCTGAACTGTTCGCCCGGTTTCATGGTAAGGGAAGTGGTGCTGAGGGTGACGGCTGTCTCGCGTGGGAGTACAGTCATCATAATAGTAGCACTTCTGGTGATTCCACCGTATTTGTCATTACAGTTGACTGTGATTCTTGCGCTGCCTGCTTTACGGCCTGTGATGATTCCTTCGACAGCGTTGCTTGTTGTCTTGCCGCACTTCGCGTTGACGATGTCCACGCTGCTTGTGCTTAAATCCCATGATACGCCCTTGTCTGTGGCATCGGCAGGGGTGATGATTGCATGAAGGACGGCAGACTCACCTACGTATAGGGTTCGAATGTCGTCAAGTATCTTGACGGACCTTACGTGTACATCGGTCGGAGCAGGTGTGTTGGATATCACTGTCACGCTGATGGAGCAGCTCTTGTTGCTTCCGTCATTTGCTTTGGCTGTGATTGTCGCGGTACCCGGGGCTATGGCGTTGATCTGTCCGTCAGCCTGTACAGTGGCAACCTTTGTGTTGCTGGATGACCAGGTGAGGGACTTGTCAGTGGCATTGGACGGGGCAACCGTTATACTGACCTTCTTGCCGGTACCCTCCGTTATCGTAATGCTGGAGCTTGTCGGAGTGAGCGAGGTGACTGGAACCGGCGCCGGATTGACGGTGACGGTACAGCTTGCACTGGCGCTGCTGTTGCCGGCTGAACTTACGCTTATCGTTGCTGTGCCCGCCTTGATGGCGCTTATCTGTCCGTTGGTGACCTTCACGACAGTTTCATCACTGCTCTTCCAGAGCAATTCCTTGTCGTGTGCATTGGCTGGCAATACCTTTGCAGAGAGTGTGTCGCTCTTTCCTTCAATTATTGCAATAGCCTTGCGGCTGATGACAACTTCGCTTACAGGTACGAACTCTATCACATTGACCTTGATGACACATTCCTTGCCCTGGTCCTTGCTCTTGAGGCTGATCTGGGCATTTCCCGCCTTGAGTGCCTGGATTGAGATGGTTCCGTCCTGATTGATGGTGACTTTCGCTATCGAACTGTCGCTGGATGTCGCAGTGAAAGTCTTGTCGCTGGCCCTGTCAGGGCTGACTGTCACCTTGACTCCGGATTCTGTTTCCCCAACGGTGAGTTCCAGTTCGGACTTGCCGGCGCTGATACCGGATACATGGCACTTCACTTCGACACTTGCACTGGCTTTAACACTCTCGTTACCCTTTACCTTCGCGGTGATTGTGGCCTTGCCTGCCTTTACTGCCGTCACAAGTCCGGTGGAGGATACGGTGGCTATGGCCTTGTCGGAGGATTCCCAGGTATATGTTGCGGCGTCGGCATCGGTAGGGGTGATATCACTTGTAGAGAGCTGGACCGTCTCGTTTTCGTAAAGTACGTTAGCAGAAGGAGCCAGTGCAAATGACTTGACAGGGTTGGTAACGCTGACATTGCACTTGCTGTTGAACTTTTTGTCCTTCGAATATACCGTGATTACGCATGTGCCGGACTTGAGGGCGGTCACCAGACCATCCTGAGATACTTTTGCAACGGATTCATCGGAGGACACCCACTCGGTGACGCTGTCCTCCTCGGAAATACCCTTCGGGGAAAGTGTGGCCTTGAGAGAGCCGGAATTGCCCTTGATGAGTGAAATCGACTGTTTGTCAAGCTCTATGCCGGTGAGGTGAGCGTAAACATTGATGAGGCAGTGATCATCTATCTTGCCGCAGCTGGCTGTGACTGTAGCCTTGCCCGGTTTCATGGCCACTGCTGTTCCGTTGATTACCTGAACGACTGTAGTGTCGCTGCTTGTCCACTTGATGTTTGCGTCAGTGGCATCTGCAGGTGTGTAACTTATGCCTATTGCGGCGGAAGCTCCCTGATATATGTCAATTTCCTTGGATTTCAGAGAAATGCTTGTCAGAGCTGAAGTGACGCGTATTTCACAGCTTGCGGTGAATCCTCCGTCGCAGGATGAAGCGATTATGGTGGCGTGGCCTACAGAAAGTGCTTCGACCTTGCCGGTGCTGTCAACGGATGCTACATTTTCGTTGGAACTTGTCCACTTGACTCCCGGGAATGTGGCGTTGCCAGGGGTGATGGTAGCCTTGAGGCTTGCGCTGCTGCCGCAAGGAATCTCATTGCTGGATGCCTTGATGCTGATGCTGGCCACGCGGCTGATAACATGCACTGTGCAGCTTGCTTCCTTGCTGCCGTCCTTGGTTTTGACAGTTATGACAGCATCGCCGGCCTTCACGCCTGTCACAAGTCCGTTGGCATCAACCTTGGCCACGGCGTTGTCGCTTGATTTCCATTCGATATCCTTGTTGTCCGAACGGGCAGGATATACCACAGCCTTGGCCTGTGCTGTGCAACCTTCCTTGACGTATATGTCGGTGGTCTCAAATCTGACTCCTGTGACCTTGCAGCTGACAGTGACCTTGCATTCTGCAAATACTTCAGGGTCATCTGCGGATGACACCCGGATAGTTGCAGTATTGTCATCGCCGCTGACCTGCTTTGAATAGATTTCGCCAAGCTGGTTGACGGTCACAAGTTCTTCATTGCTGCTGGTCCATATCAGTTTGCTGTCATTGTCTGCAGGTTCCACGGTGGCCTTGAGCAGCACCATCTTGTATTCGTATAACGTTATGTCCGTCTGGTCGAGGGATATGGCTGCCGCAGGATTGGAAATGCTTATCACCACAGACTTCATCATGCCGCCATCGGTCGTGTATGCAGTAAGAGTTGCCTTGCCGGCACCGACAGCCGTTACAAGTCCGTCACTGACTTTGAATACCGTAGTATCTGAACTTGTCCATACAATGCTCTGATCAGTGGCATCAGCAGGGGAGATGGCAACTGCCAGCAGTGTGCTGTCGCCTTTCCTGAGGCTGAAGTCCTTCAAGTCTTTCCCGTCTGTGCCAAGAAGCTCGACTGACTCCACGTGTATGATGTCCTCCAGTACGGTCACTTCACATTTGCTGGTGAATCCTCCGTCATCTGTCTTTGCGGTGATGTTTGCCATGCCCGGAGCTACTGCCGTTACAACACCGTCAGCGACTGTGGCCACCCTGCTGTCAGAGCTGGCCCATATGACTTTCGCATTCGTGGCGTCAGAAGGGGATACGGTGGCGGTGAGAGTCGCGTTCTCTCCTATGGCGAGAGTGCATTTCTCAGGATTGATGGTGACGTCTGTCACTATGATCACTGGTTCAGCGCAGGCGCAAATCATTGCAGCGACAGCTGCCAATATGACTATTATTCTTTTCATATTCATCCTCCTTACGCGTTCATTACTGTTTGATGCACCTTACCGAACGGCCTTCAGCCGCACGTGCGCTTGCTGTTATATTGTATGTTCCGTTGTTGACTTCAAGGATGGTAGCGGTTCCGTCCTGTGAGGTGACGGACCAGTATCCTCCGATCTCTCCGGCATAATTGATGGCTCCTGTGTTGCAGTCCATATATCCGCATGCTGGATACAGGACGCTGCCGGTACCGGATGCCCAGACGGAAGTGCCAGGTATCCTCCAGCCCGCAGGGCAAGGGTCATTGATGGTTTTGCTTGTGCTCCAGGCGCCATTGTCGATGCCGCCGTAATACCAGTCATTTTCACAGCCGTTGACCATCAGATAGAATGTGGCAGGATTTGCAATGCAGAATTTCTCACTGCCGACCGTGCTGTTATTTCTGGCATAAGACAGAGCTAATGTCGATCCCATCCTTATGCCTATCTCCAGATCAGAAGAGCCAAAGAACGGATCCTTCCTTCCCCACTGGTAGTAGAGTCCGGCAGAGAGAGGGTCGTTGGCTGCCGCTGAAAGTGCGCCGAGATTTCTGTCCATCACTTTTGCCGATCCGCAGCTTATCGCTGAACCGGCTGGGTTGAAGCCGTCGCAGACCCAGATATGCCAGCTCCATAATATCTGGTCATATTCGTTGAATGCCGCAATGAGAGCATTTCCGTTTCTGAGTGTGGACGGTGTCTTGAAATGTATATATCCATTGTTGAAACTGCATCTTTCGATCACTTTTCTGGTATCTACTGCAGTTTCTGTATTGTCAGTTTCCCAAAGTACCTTGGCGTAAGCTGCGCTCACGCTTTCCGTACTGTTTCCAATCGTAGCCGGAAACTTGAATGTTCCGGCCTTGGAAACGATATAGCAGTTTGCCTTTCCGTTTGTTGAAAGGTCTTCCCCATCCATTGGAGCACCGATTGATTCCGGATCGTCGGCATGGCGTATCGTTGAGAAGACGCCTCTGCTTATGGTCACGGATTTTTCACAGGTGCTTGTGATATAAAGTTCATTCCCCTTGTAGAACTCCAGCACAAAACCATTTGCCAGAGTCTGCGGAATCATTGATATGTAGTAGAACTTGCTTCCGTCATTTCCCATCGCCCCATTGGAAACCAGTCTGATTTCCTTCTCACTGGTTTCGGCTGCGGTGACATTGCTGATATTGTCAGCAGCTATCGTGATGTTTATCCCGCCCGCAAGGGATTCATTGTTCGCTCCCTTGAGGATTACGGATGTTATCCCGGGATTTTCAAGTGTGAACCGGATACCTCCGCACACATTGTTGAATCCCATTTCAGTATTGGCAGATTTTCCTGCTGAAAGGAAAGCTTCAGGGTCGTAACTGCCCAATACCGCTGTCTGTACAGACGGGATCTCTGTCCTTATGACCGTGCCGTCATAAGAGGCATCTGCGTTGTAAGGGTAGAGGCCGATATATGACGAACCTTCGCCAGCTGTTCCGCTTTCTGATGCGTCCTTTGTGAAGGTGGCCGTGCTCCCGCTGTCCGTTGTAGTGTATTTCAATCCAGCGTTGGTGTCGATAAACAGGCTGATTGCATCGCCGCTTACCCATTCAAGTTCTCCTGTCCCTTCATCCTTCAATACGGTTCTGCTGCCATGTCCTGCGAAGCGCGCATGGATGACCGGTGATATTTCACCTTGCTCAGGTATATCGTTTTGATTGCCGCATCCCGCCATCAGCAGTATTAAAGGGATTGCAGCCAGTTTCACTTTTCGTACCATTACTGCATTGATTTGTGATTATAATATAAAAAAAGACAGGAGAGAGACTGCTCTCTCTCCTGTCTGATATGAAAGTTATAAACCTTATTTGAGTGGCTTATAAACATTAGTGTTTTCTGTTGAGTAAACAAGGATGTTACCAAGAACTGGGTTGTTAACATCGTCACCGAATGTCCAGGTAGCTGAACCGTCAGCCTTAGCGATTGAAACCTCAACTGCGAGCTGAGCTTCCTTGTCAAGCTGGAGGTCGGTACCCATGTTGCTCCATACTACGTATGCACCGTCTTCTTCAACGCTGAGGCAGTTGCCGAATGTAGATTCGATATCCTTACCTGTGGTGAAGTACTTGATACCAGTAGCTGTTGCTGTTACGATATCGCTGTCGGTGAAGCCGTATTCTGCCTTAGCGAATGCTGTAGGAACGAGACCACCCGTAGCTTCGTCGTAAACGAAGAGCTTCTTGTTATTGTTGTCAAGAACAGAGATGTGCTTTACAACGAGTTCGGAGTCAGCCTTAGACTTGTAAGTACCGAGCTTGATGTCGTCAACTGCAATCTTGAATGTGCTCTTCTGGAATACTACATAGTAGTAGCTGTTAGCAACAATCTTGTTGTCCTTGTCGCAGGTTTCGGTAACCTCTACGAGTACGTCGAGAACTGTAGCGTCAACTGTTGCACCAGCGAGGAGCTTGATTTCAGGACCGTTTGTACCGTTGTTCTGGCGAGCCTGATTGTTGATGATCTTAGCCCACTGTTCCTTGGTGAATTCTACGTAGCTGTAACCATCAACGTTACCTACTGTGTAGTCATCGCCATCATTTTCACACTCAGTGTAAGTAACTACATCGTTCTTGTAGTTCTTGATTGTGAAGCGGATCTTGCCTTCAGTGAGTTCAGGAACTGTGTATTCGTCGAAGTGCTCGATAACTGTTGATGTCCAGTCAAGCTTGCTGTCGGTAGGCATACCCTTAACCTTTACACCACCGATTTCATCCCACTTCTTGTCGAGTGCCTTAGCACCTGCGAGATCAACGTCACCATTGAGGTGGTTGTACTTGCCGAGGATGTAGTCACGGTTGAGGAGCATGAGAACGTCGTCTACGTCTGGGTTGATGTTGTCCCAGATGAAGTCATGAGCGTGCTCGTAGCCTTCGAAGTCGATCTTGATTTCGCCCTTTACGAGGACTTCGTCATCGTAGATAGACTTAACGATTACGATGATGTTGGTATCCTTTTCGAATGCCTTGATCTTTTCTTCATCGCGTGTGATAACGCCAGTCTTTTCGTCGATTGCTGCGAAATCAACCGGAGTCTTGAGCTCGTATGTGTAAGTAGGAGTAACGCCGATTTCAGCGATTCTCTTCTCGATAGCGTCAACGTATGTGTCAACATACTTGCTGAGGTCGAGTGTCTCGTTCTTCTTAACAGCTGGGATGTTAGCATCTGCAGAGTCTTCGCTGTTAACTACATCGCGGTACCAGATAACTTCATCGTTGTGGATGAGAGAGTACTCGTTGACAGTCTTGAGACCGCCACGGATGTATGCGTAGTCAGATGTAGTAACTTCGTCGTCGATCTTAGCCTGGAGAGCGATGATCTCTGTAGCGATGAAGCATTCTCTTTGATTAAGCTCCCACTTAGGTTCGCGGAGGAATGAGAGTGTGAATTCAGCTACACCACCTTCAACCTTGGCGCTCTTGACAGCAACGAGGTCGTTCTTGTCACCAACGATACCTCTGGTGAGGATGTTGACGTCTCTGTTGATGAATGACCATTCTGCGCCGTCAACCTTTGCAGAGTTAGGGTTGATTCTGTACTTAACAGTAGCAGCAGCGTCAACGCTCTTGATTTCCTTGCCCTGAGGGGTTGTGTAAATGTAACCTTCGTAGAATACTACAGGAACACCGTCGAGGTAGCACTCAGGAAGAATAGCGAGGCTGTTGAGTTCCTGGCTGAGGTTGATGACTACAGGAGCTGTTGCACCTTCAACGTTGTTGAGTGTGAGAGTCTCGTCTGCTGTGTTCCATACAGCTGTGAGGCGGTCCTTAGCGAATACACCAGGGATGGTCTTGCCAGTCTTGGTGTTCTTCTCACCGTCATACTCTACCCATACGTTGTTGTCTACGTCAGGTACCCAGTAGTTACCTGCCTTGCCATTGTCGCCGGTGTCACCCTTGTCGCCCTTGTCGCCCTTGTCGCCCTTGGCGCCGGTGTCACCCTTGTCGCCCTTAGCGCCGGTGTCACCCTTGTCGCCCTTGTCGCCCTTGTCGCCCTTAGGACCCTGAGCAGCGTATTCTGTCTTAACGCCGTCAATGTACCAGAAGCCGTCCGGACCGATTGTGCAAACGCTACCAGGAGCACCAGCTGCGCCGGTATCACCCTTGTCGCCCTTGTCGCCCTTGTCGCCCTTAGCGCCGGTATCACCCTTGTCGCCCTTGTCGCCCTTAGCGCCGTCTTTACCGTTAGTAAGATTGAACTTCTTGCCGTCTGAAAGGGTAACGACAACACCGTCAGTTGTTGAAGCAACGTCAGTGATAACTGCACCCTTCTCGATCTGAGCCTTCAGATCCTTTACAGAACCTTCCAAATCGGAAATTTCTTTATCGAGCTTGCTGATGTCGCCAGTGTAATCCTTAGTACAGCCAGCAACGAACATAGCACCGATCACGCCCATAAGGGCAATTTTAAGTGTTGTTTTCATTGAATTAGTTAATGATGTGTTAAACAATATTGTTGGTTTTGTTATTTCTTTTCAATGACCATAGGGGACCCAATGAGCCCCGTCTTTAAGTCATCTGTGTTAATTTTCTTCCTTATACCTATATAATATATATGTCTGTTCGTCTCTTTCTTCTACAATCCACTTTTAGCCTAAAATGGATTTTGAATATATTTTAGTGGCAAAGATAGAATTATTTTTCAAATACAACAACATTTTTGTGCAATTCTTGGCCCTCGACAAGAGGCATAATCATACTTCTGCCACGCTTTTTTTTATAGATGCGATAACCCCGCCGAATGTTGAGTCATTATTCTGCTTTTTTGCGTATTTTTGTAAAGAAAATAACACTTGAAATGTCAAATCCTCTGAAACAACTGGCGGGCGAGACCGCCATTTACGGAATGAGCACGATTCTGGCGAGAATCGTAAATTTCCTGCTGGTGCCGCTATATACCCGAGTGCTGCTGCAGTCCGACTACGGTGTGGTCACGGAGTTCATGGCTTACATAGCCATACTTCAGGTGGTTCTCACCCTCGGCCTCGAGACGGGATGCTTCCGCTTCGCCAGCAGGGAAGGCGTGGATACCAACAAGGTGTTCTCCAACGCGTTCATGACGGTACTGGCGATATGCTCGGTATTCCTGATCGCAATATCGCTTTTCTCAGGCGACATCTCATCGGCCCTGGGCTATGACGGCTTCGGGAAGGTTATTATATATGTAGGTGCGATACTTCTCATTGACAATACCACTGCCATCATCTTCGCGCGACTCAGGTATGAGCACAAGGCGCTGAAGTTCGCAGTCATCAAGACTCTGAAGATATTCACGGAGGTGGGAGCCAACCTGCTGCTCTATCTGGTGATGCCGGCACGCTTCGCTGCCAATCCGGATCACTGGCTGCTCAATTTTGTCAGTGCGACGCCGGATTTCACCTATGCCATCTTTGCCATCTTCGTGAGCTGCCTGCTCTGCCTGGTCCTTCTGCTTCCGGACATCTGTGCGCTCCGCTTCAGATATGACGGCAAGCTCTGGAAAGAGCTGTTGCTCTACAGTATCCCTCTCATGATCGCCGGACTTCCGGGCGTGCTCAACGACTTCCTGGACCGCGTGCTGATGCGTTTTCTCAATGCTGATCCGGCAATGTGGCGCGCCGACCTGGGCGTCTATCAGGCCGGAGTCAAGATAGCGGTGATAATGTCTCTCTTCATACAGATGTTCCGCTATGCGGCCGAACCGTTCTTCTTCCAGAGACAGAAGGACAAGGGCAGCAAGGAGCTCTACGCGAAGGTGATGAACTATTTCGTGGCATTCTGCATGTTCGCCTTCCTCTTCGTGATGCTCTACATGGACGAGATCGGTCTGCTGCTCGGCAAGAATTTCCGGGCAGGACTCTCCATCGCACCTGTGATGCTCATGGCATACGTGATGCTGGGCATGCTTTTCAATGTCAATATGTGGTACAAGCTCAGCGGAAAGACCGGCTTTGCAATATGGGTGACGCTCGCCGGACTGGTGGTGACAATCGTAGTCAACGTGCTGTTCATGCCGCGCTTCTCATATCATGCCGCAGCCTGGGGCCATCTGGCAAGTTATGCCGTAATGCTGCTCATCAGCACACTGCTCGGCAACAAGTACTACCGCATACCTTACAGATGGGGCATGATCGCCGCCTTCATAGGTCTCGGTCTCGGTATCTGGGCGCTCAGCATGGTGCTGCCTCAGATGTCCATGTGGCCTAAGCTCGGCGTGCATACCCTGCTGATAATCGTTTATATCGTTTGCGCTGGCGCGCTCATATTATTAACCAACAAACGCAAGACTAATGAAAGTGCGAATTGTCAATAAATCTGCATTTCCGACCCCGGAATATGCCACTGTGCAGTCTGCCGGCATGGACCTTAAGGCTGACATCACCGAACCGCTGACGCTGGGCATGCTGGAGCGTGCCATGGTGCCGACTGGCATTTTCATTGAGCTGCCGGTCGGATATGAGGCGCAGGTCAGGCCGCGCAGCGGACTTGCCGCCAAGTACGGCATCAGCGTGACCAACAGCCCGGGCACCATCGACGCCGATTACAGAGGGGAGATCAAGGTGCTGCTGATCAATCTCTCGAAAGATCCGTTCACCATCAACCCCGGTGAGAGGATTGCCCAGATGGTCATAGCACGTCACGAGAAAGTGGAGTGGGAGGAGGTTGAGACCCTCGAGGATACAGAGCGCGGAGCCGGCGGATTCGGCTCGACAGGAAGAGTATAGAAATGATATCGATAGAAGAACTTTACAAACTGCTGCGCAAGTGCACGGGAGTGACCACTGACAGCCGCAACATCACTGAAGGTGCAATCTTTTTCGCCCTCAAGGGCGAATCTTTCGACGGTAATGATTTCGCCGTGAAGGCTCTCGAGGCCGGTGCGAAGTACGCCGTGGTGGACCGTCCTTCCCTGGAAGGCGCGAATGTCAGGGGACGCAGGTACTGCATCGTAGTGGAGAATGTCCTCCAGACTCTCCAGAAGCTCGCCGCGTATCACCGCAGGCAGTTCGACATACCTGTTGTGGGCATAACGGGCACCAACGGCAAGACCACCACGAAGGAACTCATCAACGCCGTGCTTTCGAAGAAGTACCGCACTGTTGCGACCAAGGGCAATTTCAACAACCATATCGGTGTACCGCTGACGGTTTTCGGCATTAACGAGAAGACCGAGCTCGCCATCATAGAGATGGGCGCCAGCGCTCCCGGTGAGATCGCTGACCTGGTGAAGATATCCCAGCCGACCTGCGGCATCGTCACCAATGTGGGCAAGGCTCACCTTCTTGGTTTCGGGTCATTCGAGACTGTCAAGAAGACCAAGGGCGAGCTGTATGACTATCTAAGGCAGAAGGGCGGTCTGGTGTTCTACAACGTGGACAACCCTGTGCTTCAGGATATGGTCGCTTCGCGCAACGGTCTGGTGACTGAAAAGTTCGGAGTGAAATACAACAACGCCCAGGTCCTGCCGTCCACCGCTGAACAGCCTTATCTCAGCATAAGGCTTGACGGCCGTGACGCTCCGCTTGCCACCAGGCTCGTAGGTGCGTACAATGCCGACAATGTGCTTGCGGCCCTCACCATAGGCCGGTACTTCAATGTACCCGAGCAGGATGCCGCCGCTGCCATCGCCAGCTATACTCCGGCGAATGACCGTTCTCAGTATGTGAAGACGGCCTCCAACAATCTCATCGTCGATACCTACAACGCCAACCCTACAAGCATGTCTGCGGCCCTGGACAATTTCGCCGCAACGGCATTCGATGGCAAGGCCTTGATACTCGGGGATATGCTGGAGCTCGGAGAAACATCCGTGGAGGAGCACCGGAGCATACTTGAGAAGGCCTGCGCCATCTCAGACCTCATCTATCTTGTGGGTGACGAATTCAGAAAGGCTTCCGCCCTTGTGGAGACCAGCGCCACTGTTATCTGTTACGGGACTTCGGCTGAACTCAGGGCTGCGCTTGAGGCGGAGCCGGTGTCAGGCCGCACCATCCTCATCAAGGGGTCGCACGGCATCCACCTCGAGAAACTTCCGGAAGTGCTGTAGCTGATCCAACCGCCGGCTGGCGGTCGGTCAGGGCTGGGGTCAATCAGAAATCCAGCTGATCGAAGGTGAGTTTCTTCCCGCTGCGGAAGAAACTGAGCACTATACTCTTGTCATAGAGACCGATGTTGTTGCTCTCCTCTTCAAAAGGGGACTGCTCTTCGGCCATCTTCATCCTGCGGTAGTCGCGGTGCGCCCTGCACACGGCACGGAAAGACGCCCAGCGTCCGGTCAGGAGATAGATGAACGCCGATGCGAGATCCATCGCCTTGCGTGTGGTGATGCGTCCTGCGCGTATCTTCTCAGGCAGGTTCTTGTAAAGCATCAGCAGGTTGTTGCGGTAGTTGAGATAGAGCTTGTGAGGCGAGTCGTTAGGCAGGGTGCCGCCGCCGAGGTGATAAACCTTCGACTGCGGGATGCACCATACCTGGTATCCGAGCAGTTTCGCCCTCCAGCAGAGGTCAATCTCCTCCATGTGCGCGAAAAAGGCCTCGTCGAGTCCGCCGAGGTGATGGTAGAGGGATGCGCGTATCATCATGCATGCCCCCGTGGCCCAGAATACCTCCTTCTCGCTGTCATATTGTCCGTGGTCCTTCTCAATGTTGGAAAGAATGCGGCCGCGGCAGAAAGGGTAGCCGTATCTGTCAATGAATCCTCCGGCCGCGCCTGCATATTCGAATGTGCCCCGGTCGGCGATGGACAGTATCTTCGGCTGGCATATTCCGACTTCCGGATGCTCTTCCATATACTCGAAGAGCGGTTCGATCCATCCGTCCGGGGTGTCGATATCGGAGTTGAGCAGAATATAATAATCCGCCTCCACTGACTTGAGAGCCCGGTTGTAACCGCCTGTGAATCCGTAATTCTTGTCCAGCGGCACGGTTTCCACCTGCGGGAATTCCTTCTCCAGCCAGTCCAGGGATCCGTCGGTGGAGCCGTTGTCGGCCACAACCACAAAGGCGTTGTCGCCGCTGTCGCCCCCGCCGAAGGCTGCAGTGGAACTGATGACCTGCGGGAGATACTCCTGCATCATCTTGAGCCCGTTCCAATTGAGTATGACGACCGCTATGTCCATTATTGCATTGTTCCTCCAACGATATCGAGGAGTTCCTCGGTGATCTTCTGCTGACGGCCCTTGTTGTATTCGAGTGTGAGGCCCTGAAGTATCTCTTCTCCGTTGTCTGTCGCGGTCTGCATTGCGACCGTCCTGGCGGCGTGCTCCGCGGCTATGGTGTCAAGCAGGGTCGTGTACATGGCGAGCCTGAGCACCTTCGGCAGCAGGGCGTCCACCATCTCGTCCTTGGTCGGCTCGACAATGTATTCCTCCCAATCCTCATCTTCGTCATGCTGCGCGGCCTCGACGCTTTTCATAGGCAGATATGTGCTGATGACGGTTTTCTGCGAGGCGGTGGAGATGAAATGGTTATAAATGAGTTCTATGCGGCTGTATCTGCCCTCGAGGAAGGCATCGCAGAGCGTCTGGGCCAATTCGGCCGCGCCTTCGTAAGAGCAGTGGCTGAGCAGGGTGGCGTGGTCGGTTTCGAAGTTGAAGCCGTCCCTGCGCAGGGCTTCGGCCATCTTCTTGCCCACGGCGATCACTTCCACGCCGCGCTTGTCCTCCCCGCTGACGGCCCTGATGCGGGAGCGCACCTCGCGTATGGCGTTGGCGTTGAATCCTCCGCAGAGCGAGGAGTTGGACGAGAAGGCGACTATCAGAACGGGCGCGTCCGGATTGCCGGACATATACGCTGCCATCCTGTCGGCGGCGCTGCCGGCCAGTTCGGAGAGCATGCCGTTGAGCTGCTGCTCGTATGGCAGCATGTTCTCAATGGCATTCTGTGACTTGTGGAGCTTGGCCGAAGCCACCATCTTCATGGCGGATGTGATCTTCAGCGTGCTCTTGACAGAGGCTATCCTGTTTTTTATCTCCTTCAGCGAGGCCATGGTCGTGGATTATTTCATTGATTCCGCAACTGCTGCGGCTTCGGATTCAATTACAGCCGTGAGGCTGTCGTCAAGCTTGCCGGATGCCAGCGTGTCGAGGATATCCTGATGTGTTGCCCTCATCCTGTCGAGGAAAAGGGTCTGGAATTCCTTGACCTGAGCGATGGCGATATCCTTCATCAGTGCGTGTGTACCGCAGTAGAGTATGGCGATCTGTTCGCCGACAGGCATAGGGCTGTACTGAGGCTGAATGAGCAGCTGGTTGTTCTTGCGGCCCTTGTCCAGGGTCATCTCCGTGATCTTGTCCACGTCGCTGCTGAACTTCGAGAAGGCCTCGAGCTCGTTGTACTGCGCCTGTTCCATCTTGAGGGTGCCGGCCACCTTCTTCATGCTCTTGACCTGCGCGCTGCCGCCGACTCGGGATACGGAGATGCCGACATTGATGGCAGGGCGGAAGCCCTGGTTGAAGAGAGCCGACTCAAGGTATATCTGACCGTCGGTGATGGATATCACGTTGGTCGGGATGTATGCCGACACGTCGCCGGCCTGAGTCTCGATGATAGGCAGGGCGGTGAGGGAACCGCCGGCCTTGACCTTGCCCTTGAGGGAATCCGGGAGGTCATTCATCTGTTCCGCAACTTCCTGCTGTCCGATGATCTTGGCAGCCCTCTCGAGCAGACGTGAGTGAAGATAGAACACGTCGCCAGGGTATGCCTCGCGGCCGGAAGGGCGGCGGAGGATGAGGGATACTTCGCGGTATGCCACGGCCTGCTTGGACAGGTCATCATACACCACCAGGGCATGGCGTCCTGTGTCGCGGAAGTATTCGCCTATGGCCGCACCTGCGAAAGGTGCGAAATACTGCAGTGCGGCAGGATCTGCTGCGGTGGCCGCCACGACGACGGTGTAGTCCATTGCTCCTCTGGCGCGGAGGGTCTCGACTATGTTGGCCACAGTGGAGCCTTTCTGTCCGACTGCAACGTAGATGCAATATACAGGGTCTCCCTTGAGGAAACCTTCTCTCTGATTGATGATGGTGTCAATGGCTATGGCTGTCTTGCCGGTCTGGCGGTCACCGATGATCAGCTCTCTCTGTCCTCGGCCGATAGGAATCATCGCATCGACGGACTTGAGGCCGGTCTGGAGAGGTTCCTTCACAGGCTGGCGGAATATGACGCCCGGAGCCTTGCGCTCGAGAGGCATTTCCGTAAGTTCGCCCTCGATGTTGCCCAGGCCGTCAAGAGGATTGCCGAGAGGATCGACCACGCGGCCGAGCATCTGCTCGCCCACGTTGATGGAGGCGATGCGGCCTGTCCTGCGTACGACCATGTTTTCCTTTACCAGGTCGGTCGGGCCGAGGAGCACCGCTCCCACATTGTCCTCCTCGAGGTTCATCACCACGGCCATAACGCCGTTCTCGAACTCCAGCAGTTCACCTGCTTCAGCCTTGTTGAGGCCGTGTATGCGGGCTACTCCGTCGCTGATCTGGAGCACGGTGCCGATCTCCTCGAATTGAAGTGAATTGTCAATACCCTTGAGCTGGCTGAGAAGGATATCGGATATTTCGCTTGGTTTGATAGTTTGCGCCATTACACTATTCTTTTGTTCTTTTCAATAAACTGACGGCGGATGTCCTCGATCTGGCGTGATACGCTCGCGTCCAGCATCATGTCATCCACCACAAGTATGAACCCCCCGATGATGTCGGGATCGACTTTGGAGTCGATGATGACTTCACCTCCGAGTCTGTCCTCGAAGAGCTGCTTGATCCTCTGCTCCAGTTCCGGAGCGGCTATGGCTGTGGTCAGACGTATGTGGCGGCGGTTGAGCTGCTCATCATACAATCTGACAAAAGTGTTGAGTATCAGCTTGACGTACTCCAGCCTCCGGTTCCTGACCAGCAGTTCGATGAACTTGCTGAGTTCCGGGGCGAGAGGCCGGGGCATATTGTCAGGGTCGGCCAGCATGGTTGTGACCTGGGCATAGACATTGTCTCCTCCGCCGGTCTCGAGGACCAGCTTCAGCAATGCCTTGGCATACCTTGATGTTATGACACCGGTGTTCATAGTTTAACTGAGCCTTGCCACTTCGTCAACCATCTTTGAGACCAGTTCGATCTGCTTGTCCTCGTCCCCGAGTTCCTTGCGGAGGACCTTCTCCGCCACGTTGACCGAGAGGACTGCGACTTCCCTGCGTATGTCGCGCAGGGCGCTTTCCTTCTCCGCGGCGATCTGGGTCCTGGCGTGGGCGAGCATCTTCTGAGTCTCGTCCTGAGCCTGGGCCTTGGCCTGCGCAATGATGCTGTCGCGGGCCTGGGAAGCCTCCTTGAGGATGCGGGCCTGTTCAGCCCTGGTCTCTTCCAGCATTTTCGCCTGCTGCTCCGCCATTTCGCCGAGCTTCTGTTCCGCTTCCTTTGCCATCCTGATGCTGCCGGCAATGCGTTCGCTGCGCTTGTTCACCATGGAGGTGATAAGCGGGAAGCCGAACTTCGCCAGCACGAAGAACAGGATGGCGAATATAAGCGTCATCCAGAAAAGCAGTCCGAAATCAGGTGTGATCAGAGACATGGCCGGTGATTAGAGGACGATTGCAAGGAGTGCGACTACGATTGCGAAAAGGCATGCGCCTTCCACAAGAGCGGCGACGATGATGGCGGTCATACGGTAGTTGCCGGCCTGTTCAGGCTGACGGGAGCCTGCCTCGAGTGCTGACTTACCGATTTTGCTGATGCCGAAAGCGGCTGCGAAAGCGGCTGCAGCGGCTGCGATGGCGGCACCGAATTTTCCCATGGCTGCACCTGCAGCTGCCTGGAGTAACATTGTAGAGAGTAACATAATATTGTTGATAGGTTGATTGGTTATTCTGTTTCAGGCTCCTGCCGTGACAGCCCGATGAACACGGCGGAGAGCATTGTAAATACATAAGCCTGGAGGAATGCCACGAGCAACTCGAGCACGTCCATGAATACTCCGAAAATGACCACGACTACGGACAGTCCGGAGTTGATGGCAGGACCGAGCGAGGCTGTGAGGAATATCATCGCCACGACACCCAGAAGCATTATATGGCCTGCGAGTATGTTGGCGAAGAGCCTGACCATAAGTGAGAACGGCTTGGTGAACATTCCCATTATCTCGATGACAGGCATCAGAGGTATGGCCTTGAGGAACACAGGCACGTCAGGCCAAAGTATATCTTTCCAGTAATGTTTGTTTCCGAATACGTTTATGGCTATGAAAGTGCACATGGCAAGCGCCAGTGTCACGGCTATGTTGCCCGTGATGTTGGCTCCGCCCGGGAAGAAAGGCACTATGCCGAGCAGGTTGTTGATGAAGATGAAGAAGAATGCCGTCAGCAGGTAAGGGGAGTACCTCTTGTAGTCCTTGCCTATGCTGTCCTTGATGATGTCATCCTCTATCATCGTGATGACCATCTCCATCACGCCGGCGAAGCCCTGCGGGGCTTCCTCCATGGCATCGTGCTTGCGGTACCACCTGGCTGTGGAGAGTACTATCAGTATCAGCAGCAGGCTGCTGAACATTATGCCGGCCACGTTCTTGGTAATGGATATGTCCAACGGCTTCACGAGTCCGTCCGCTGTCTCTTCCACAAGCTTGCCTTCGTGCTTCTCGCCCGTTGCCGCGAGGCGGAATCCTTCGTAGACCTCGCCTTCCTCAATGTGCTTGGAGCTGAATGCGTGCCAGCCGGAAGTGCTGCTGTGCAGGATGACAGGCAGGTGTATGGTGACGTGGTGTCCGTTGATGGTCGTGACATGCCATCCGTAGGAGTCGCCTATGTGTCCGAAAAGGTATTCCTTCATGTCCAGACCGCCGCCTTTCTCAGCAGTGGTTGCGGCATGCGCCGTGACGGCGCATGCAGGGAGCAGCAGTGCAATGGTCAGAAGTATGATGCCTATTCGACGCATACGGTGATGGTGTTGTTCTTGATTGCGGCGAAGCCGCCCTTTATATCTATGGTGATGCGCTTGTCCTCACCTTCGATGTCATATCCTATGAATCCCTTCTCCAGCGAGCTCAGCAGCGGGGCGTGGTTTTCCAGCACCACGAAACGCCCCTTGGCGCCCGGGAGTTCCACCGCGCTGACTTCCCTGTCGAGAACGGTCTTTTCCGGAGAAAGAATGATGAGTCTCATGATTATTCTCCCTTGGATGCTGCGATGATCTTCTCACCCTTGGCGATGGCGTCCTCTATGGTTCCCACATTGAGGAATGCCTGCTCAGGCAGGTAATCGACTTCGCCGTCGATGATCATGTTGAAACCCTTGACGGTATCCTCGATGTCCACCATCACACCCGGTGTGCCGGTGAATTCCTCGGCCACGAAGAATGGCTGGGAGAGGAAGCGCTGCACCCTGCGGGCGCGGTTCACAACCAGCTTGTCGTCGTCGGAGAGTTCGTCCATGCCGAGTATGGCGATGATGTCCTGGAGTTCCTGGTATCTCTGGAGAATCTGCTTGACTCTCTGCGCGGTGTCATAATGCTTCTGGCCCACGATGTTAGGGTCGAGGATGCGCGAGGTCGATTCGAGCGGATCCACGGCCGGATAGATGCCGAGCTCGGATATCTTGCGGCTCAGCACGGTGGTGGCGTCCAGATGGGAGAATGTGGTGGCAGGAGCAGGGTCCGTCAGGTCATCCGCAGGCACATACACGGCCTGCACTGAGGTGATGGAACCGTTCTTCGTGGATGTGATGCGCTCCTGCATCTGGCCCATTTCAGTGGCGAGGGTAGGCTGGTAGCCCACTGCGGAAGGCATGCGGCCGAGAAGTGCGGATACCTCCGAGCCCGCCTGGGTGAAACGGAAGATGTTGTCGATGAACAGAAGGATATCCTTCGGGCCGTCGCCCGTCTTGGAGTCGCGGAATGACTCCGCCAGGGTAAGACCGGAAAGGGCCACGGAGCTTCTGGCTCCAGGCGGCTCGTTCATCTGGCCGAAGACCATGGCCACCTGACTCTTCTTGACTTCCTCGTAATCCACCTTGGAGAGGTCCCAGTGGCCTTCCTTCATGCTTTTGGCGAATTCGTCGCCGTATTTGATAACGCCGGACTCTATCATTTCGCGGAGCAGGTCGTTACCCTCGCGGGTACGTTCGCCGACTCCGGCGAATACTGAGAATCCGTTATGCTTCTTGGCAATGTTGTTGATCAGCTCCTTGATGAGGACTGTCTTGCCTACGCCGGCACCTCCGAAGAGTCCGATCTTGCCGCCCTTGAGATAAGGCTCGAGCAGGTCGATGACCTTGATGCCGGTGAAGAGTACCTCCTGTGATGTCGTAAGCTCCTCGAACTTAGGCGGTTCCCTGTGGATAGGGAGGGCGTTGTCAGTGTTGAGGTCCCCGAGGCCGTCAATGCTGTCTCCAGTGACATTCATGACGCGGCCGCGGATCTGGGCGCCGGTAGGCATTGAGATGGCTGCTCCGGAAACCACCGCTTCCATGCCTCGGTAGAGGCCGTCGGTCGAGTCCATTGCCACGCATCGTACAGTATCCTCTCCTATGTGCTGCTGCACTTCGATGATGAGCCTGCGTCCGTTCTGACGCTTCACCACGATGGCCTCGTGAATGCCCGGGAGAGATTCCTTTTCGGTGATGTCTTCGAAATGAACATCGACTACAGGGCCGATAATCTGCGAAATGTGTCCGACGAGTTTTGACATTGTGTACTCAATATGTGATTTAATTCGAAAAAGCCCGGCTGATTATCCGATCAGTCGGGCTTTATATAATGGGTGAAGAATTATTCTTCTGTGCCTTCTACCTCGACCTGGATGTTGGCCTTGATATCGCGATAGCACTTTACAACAGCCTCGAATGTGCCGACTTCCTTGATGGTGTCGCCTGCGATGGTGATGTTGCGGCGGTCGATCTCGATGCCCTTTGCAGCGAGAGCCTCAGCTACCTGGATGTTGCTTACAGAACCGAATACCTTGCCGTTTGAGCTTACCTTGGCAGCAACCTTAACTGTTGTGCCTTCGAGCTTTGCAGCGAGTGCTTCAGCATCTGTGCGGATCTTTGCTTCCTTCTGAGCGCGCTGACGCATGTTCTCAGCGTGGATCTTCTTTGCTGTAGGGGTTGCCATGATGGCGTAGCCCTGAGGGATGAGGTAATTTGCTCCGTAACCGTCCTTGACAGTTACGATGTCGTCCTTGTAACCAAGGTTCTTGACGTCCTGCTTAAGAATGATTTCCATAATATACCTCCTTATTTGAGCAAATCAGTTACGTAAGGGAGAAGAGCGATGTGGCGTGCTCTCTTGATGGCCTGAGCCACCTTGCGCTGGAACTTGAGGGAAGTACCGGTGATGCGGCGAGGGAGAATCTTACCCTGCTCGTTGAGGAACTTCTTGAGGAACTCAGCGTCCTTGTAATCAACATACTTGATGCCTGCCTTCTTGAAACGGCAGTACTTCTTCCTCTTAACGTCTACTGTAGGTGGGTTGAGGAAACGGATATCGTCACGTTGTACCATAGTCTAATCTCCTATTCGTTAACGGCAGCTTCTGCAGGAGCAGCCTTTGGTTCGTTCAACTTTGCACGGCGGCGCTCAGCGTATGCAATGGCGTGCTTGTCCATTGAAACGGTCTGGAAGCGGATGATACGCTCATCACGCTTGAAGTTGATTTCGAGCTTTGCAATGAATTCTGGATTGGCCTTGAATTCGATCAGGTGATAGAATCCAGTGGTCTTCTTCTGGATAGGGTAAGCCAGCTTCTTCAGGCCCCAATCCTCGTCGCACACGATTTCGCCCCCATTTTCCTTAATGAGGTCAGTGTACTTGGCAACCGCTTCCTTCATCTGGGAGTCAGACAAAACGGGAGTTGCAATGAAAACGGTTTCGTACTGTTTTAACATGTTGTTTGATTTAAAAATAAAGCCTTTCCGGTCTTTCCGGAAAGGCTGCAAATTTAGTTATAATTTTCTGATTTGCAAATTATTTCTTTGGAGCATTGGCGAGAGCCGCAACGAGGAAGTTCCACCACTTCTCCACTGAAGGGATGTAGCATCTCTCATCAGGTGAGTGAGGGGACTTGAGTGTAGGGCCGCAGGATACCATGTCCCAGTTGGTGTAAACGGATCCGAGGATACCGCACTCCAGACCGGCGTGGATGGCCATGACTGCAGGTTCAACCTTGTAGAGCTTCTTGTACTGCTCCTTCATTGTCTTGAGGATAGGGGATGCGAGGTTTGGTGCCCAGCCAGAATATGCGCCTTCGAACACCACCTTGCCGCCTGCGAGCTCGAATGCGCAGCGCAGAGCCTCAGCCTGGTCATACTTGATGCTGTCGGTGGCACCGCGCATCAGACCGCTGGATACGAACTTGCCCTTCTCTGTCTTGACGATGGCGAGGTTGTTGGAGCTTTCCACGAGACCTTCCATCTCGAGGCTCATGCGGTCAACGCCGTCAGGAACGACGTAGAGGCACTTGATGAACTTGAGGCCGGTGTTGCCGGCAACGACTGTCTTGGCCTTTGCAGGCTCGATGAACAGTGTGAAGTCCTTCTCGACCTTGCCGTATTCCTTGCGGAGGACAGCGTCTGTCTCCTCGACTACCTTCTTTACATCATCAACTGCGTCAGCAGGAACTGCAATGACTGCCTCTGCCTCGCGAGGGATGGCGTTCTTGAGGTTGCCGCCGTCGATGGACACGAGCTTGCAGTCCATGTCACGGAGCATAGGAAGCAGGGCGCGGATGACGAACTTGCTGGCATTGCCGCGGCCTTCGTTGATCTCCATGCCGGAATGACCTCCGCGGAGACCCTTTGCGATGATCTTGAATGCCTTGTAGCCCTTAGGCATTGGTTCTTCCTTGAACTTGACTGATGCTTCCCAGTCCACGCCACCTGCGCAGCCCACATAGAGTTCGCCTTCGGTCTCTGAGTCGAGGTTGATGAGGATGTCGCCCTGGAGCAGACCGCCCTTGAGTGCGAATGCACCGTTCATGCCGGTTTCCTCGTCAACTGTGAAGAGAGCCTCCACAGGTCCGTGCTTGAGTTCCTTGGATTCGAGCACAGCCATGGCCGCAGCCACGCCGAGTCCATCGTCAGCGCCGAGTGTGGTGCCGTTGGCGTAGAGCCAGAGGCCGTCCTCCTTCTCCTTGACTACGGTCTCGATAGGATCCTTGGTGAAGTCGTGCTTCTTGTCATTGTTCTTCTGAGGTACCATATCCATATGGGCCTGGAGGACTATGCCCTTGCATTTCTCCATACCCTTGGTGGCAGGCTTGCGGATGATAACGTTTCCGACTTCGTCGCGGAAGCTTTCAAGTCCGAGGTCCTTGCCCCACTGATAGAGGAACTTTGAGATTTTCTCTTCGTGCTTTGAAGGATGAGGGATCTGTGTCAGCGCGTAGAAATTCTTCCATACGCACTGCGGGTTGAGGTCATGAATTGTCATAAGTATGATTTTTTAATGTGATTTAAAATGAATAAGTGCAGGTGGCGCCGAGCTGATATACAGGGAATCGGGTCTGCAGGAGCATTGTATCGCCGTCAAGAAGTTTGGCTGTGACGGTGACCGGGGTGCGGTAGCTGATGCTCTTCTTGAGCTTGGCTGCGGCTGCGCTGAGGCTTGAACCGCTCTTGGTGACAGGCTCGCTGTCCTTGATGAGCTGGAGCACTACCGGGCGGCCTTCCACATTGCTTGCAGGGAGGAGACCTTCGGTGTCGGATATCCTGAATGCGATATACATCTGCTTCTTGTTGTCGGCGGTAGGGATCACGTCGAAGTTCATCGTCTGCTCAGAGGTCTCGGTGATGCCGTAGAAGAGGGTCATATATTCCTGCTCGAGGCGGGAGATCTCATCGAGGGCGGCCTTCATGGCTTCTCCGCTGTAGGTGGCGTCGGTGTCGCCGGTGATGATCTGCACCCTGCTCTTGCGCAGGTTGAATATGGTCTGGGCAGCCTCTGCCGCTTTCTTCTCAAGGGATTTCTCCACAACTTCGCTCTGCTGTACGGCAATCTTGCTGAAGCCGTCCTCGGTCCTGACGGTCTTGTAGAGAGTGGTGGTGGCGTTGGTCAGATTGCCGCTGACGCCCTTGCCGTTGAATGCCTCATTGCCGGCGATTGAAGGGAATCTCCAGGCCTCGCTCTTGCCCGTGTAGCTGTCGGACATCGCTATGAGGCCCTGGGAGCAGAACTTCACGAAGTTGCTTGCCGAGGCGTCCTTGGCGGTCATGGTCACTGTATAGCAGTTGTCCATGTCGGCCTCTATGTAAGGGGCGATGTCAACTGACTTGATACTGTAGGCCTCGCTGCTTTCGGTGCGTGCCTCGTTGCCGAGATATTTCTTGGCATACTGTGCGTACGGGCCGGCCAGGAAGGATTCCTTTTCGGCTGTGACTGTCAGATGTATGGATGTCTTCGGAAGTGAATACAGGATGGTTCCGGCTGGATTGGCGCTTTCCTGTGCCTGTGCAGGCATATTTGCACCCAAAAGGGCAGCCGCAGCAACGGCTGCCGTAAAGAGTATCTTCTTCATATAAGTCTTTGGCTTTTATAAAAAGCGAATATAGCAAAAATATTGCAAATATCCTGCCGCTTGCCCCATAAAAAAAGCCCGCCGGTGGGGCGGGCCTTTCATATATGTGAGAATGAATTAGCAGTTTGTAACCTTCTCGAGCCACTTGACCATACCGAACATGATGGTCATGGATACGAGGCAGACTGCGAGGAATACACCCCAGCACTTCCAGATAGGCCATGCGTTGAGCATGATAGGGCCTACGAAGATGAAGAGGTTGCCGATAGCTGTAGCGCCGAGCCAGAGACCCTGGCAGAGACCGAGCATGCTCTTAGGAGCAACCTTGGATACGAATGACAGACCGAGAGGTGAGATGAAGAGCTCTGCGACTGTGAGGAAGAAATAGGTTACGATCATTACCCATGGAGCGGCCTTTGCGAGACCTGCTGCAACCATTTCAGAATCGCTCATTGCGCGGAATGCGTCACCTGAAGGATAGTTGCTTGCTACTGAGTAGATGAGCAGGAAGAGATATGCGAGGCCTGCGATAAGCATACCGAGGGCAATCTTGCGAGGAGTTGAAACCGGCTTGCCCTTGCGTGCCAGAGCAGCGAAGATACCCATCACGATAGGGGTGAGGATGATCACGAACAGAGGGTTCATGGCCTGCCAGATCTCAGCAGGGAGAGCCTTGGTGTTGACGAAGTCACGTGCGAAGATGGAGAGTGACTGGCCGTTCTGGTGGAATGAGAGCCAGAAGAACACTGCGATGCCGAGCACTGCGAAGAGAGCTGCCATACGCTGCTTGATCTCCTTTGCCATTGCCTGCTTCTCTTCAGCTGTATATTCGACGCTCTGTGCGTGAACCTTCTTGCCCGGCTGAGGGAACTTCTTCTTGGTGCAGAGGAAGATGGTCAGCGAGATAAGCATTGCGATAACTGAAGCAATGAAAGAGAAGTGGATACCGGAGTTGAACACGTTGATATAGTCGGAGCTGAATGCTGCGAGGTCGGTAGGAACTGCTGCGCCTGCTGCTATGGAGTTGCCGAGCTGCTCGGTGAACTTCTCGGTCACGGTGCCGTCAGCGAGATACTGGTGGCAGAGCTGAGGCATGTTGGCATTGTAAACGAAGCCGTTTACGCCGAGCCACCACTGGCGGAGCAGAGGAGCTACGAACGGAGCGATCACACCACCGATGTTGATGAATACGTAGAAGATCTGGAAACCGCTGTCGCGCTTGTCCTTTGCGGCCTTGGCTGCCTCTGGGCCCTTCTTTGCCTCTTCAGCCTCGAAATCGTCGTACATCTTGCCGACGAGAGCTGAAAGGTTGCCCTTGAACAGACCGTTACCGAATGCGATGCAGAGCAGAGCCACGCAGGTGAAGATCAGTACGCCCCACCAGCGGCCGTCACCGGCAGCTTCCCAGCCGAATACAGGGAATGAGAGGCAGATGTAACCTGCAGCCATCAGGATGAGACCTGTCTGGATGGTTCTGTTATAGTTCTGAGTCTTGTCAGCGATGATACCGCCGACGAGGCTGAGGATGTAGATACCGAAATAGAATACTGAGTAGATGAGGCCGGCCTTGCCGTCGCTGAGTCCGAACTTGGAAGCGATGAACAATGCGAGGACCGCATTCATGATGTAATAGCCGAAGCGCTCGCCCATGTTGCTGAGAGCAGCGGCGATAAGGCCCTTAGGATGATCTTTCTTGGCAATCCTGAGATAGTAGATCAAGAAAGGAACAACCACGAGGATGATACCTGCGAAGATAACCCAGGTGGCATTGTTCTGCCAAAGAGTAGCAAATGATAAGAGTTTCATAAAATATTGATTTTGATAAATAATTTTCTAAATCTTTGCAAAGATAGCAACATATTGTTAAAAACAAAGCCTATTCGCTTGTAAGAGCCTCCTCGACAGCGGTTTTTATCTGCTCGCCGCGCAGGTCGCGCTTGAGTATGGTGCCGTCAGCCCCGAAAAGGATGATGTGCGGTATGGCGTCAATGCCGTAGCTGTCGGTAGGGGCAGTGTCTTCGCCAGTGAAGATCTGGTCCCATTCCATGCCGAGCTCATCCATCACCCTGCGGCTTGCGGAATTGTCGCCGTCCCATACGGGAACGCCGAGGACGGTCAGCCCGCGGCTGCCGAATTCCTCGTATATTGCCTTGATGTTGGGGATCTCCTCCTTGCACGGACCGCACCAGGATGCCCAGAAGTCAACGAGCACCGGCTGGCCCTTGCCCACATAGTCGGACAGCTTCACGGTATTGCCCTTCGCGTCCGTGCCTTCGAAGTCGGTGAACATCCTGCCTTCGGCGGTGGATATGTATGCCTCGGCCCTTGCCTTGGCCTTCTGTATGCCCGGATGGTTCCTGATGAAGTCCGCAGCCTTGTCGTAGCAGGCGATGAACTCCTCCGGGGTCATGTCATAAATGACATTGCTCAGGGCTATTGCGCCGAGGACATTCTGCGAGTTGGCGTCGAAGACGGCCTTGGATTTGTCCACGATGATGGCGTTGATGCTGTCCTGCATCGCGAACACGGTGCTCATGGCTGCGTCCTTGCCCTTTTCCTCGATCAGGGCGAGAGCCTTGCTGCTGAAGTCGTTGATAATGTCATCCACCTCGGTCATATAGGCGTTGAGCTGCCTGTTGAGCTTGCCGCCCCTGACCTTCGGAGGATTGTTGAGGTTGATGCGTATTGTGCCCGGTACGGCGATGAAATCTGCCTTGAGGCCATGCTCGAAAGGCATTTCCTGGTCGAAGTCGAGCTTCACCATATAATGTTTTTCGAGGTCAGCCTTGCCTGTGAAACTGAACTTGCCGTTCACAATCGGAACTTCTTCCTTCGTGCCGTCCGCCTGATAGAATACGATCTTCGCTCCCTCAATGGTGGAGAGAGAGTCTGTGATGGTGCCCTTGACGGTGAATGTGTCGCCGTGCCTGCCGCATGATGCCGCGAGCAGAGTCAGGGCTGCGAGTATCAGAAATCTTTTCATATCTACCAGGCCAGTGCGCTGGCGCCGAGTATTGCGGCGTCGGAGTCCTTCAATGAAGAATAGAGTACCTTGACTTTGCCTTTCCAGAAGGATAACTGGTTCTCTTCCATTGTCCTGATCATCTCGTCGTGGAAGAATTCCCTGCTCTTGGTCAGGCCGCCGAAGAGCACGATGGCCTCAGGCGCTGAGAATTTGATGAAATCCGCCAGGGACTTGCCCAGCAGTCGTCCTGTGAACTGGAATATCTCGAGAGCAAGGGCATCACCCTGCTTCGCGGCGTCATATACGTCCTTGGAGGAGATGCTTTCCGGGTCGAGCTTGCGCAGCAGGCTGTCGCGGCTGTCGCTTGCGAGCATTTCGCGTGCGGTGCGGGCCACGCCCATTGCGCTTGTGTAAGCTTCGAGGCAGCCGGTGAGGCCGCAGCCGCACTGACGTCCTCCCGGAACAGCGCAGGTGTGACCGAGTTCGCCGGCGAAGCCGTCGTGGCCATAAACCACCTTGCCGTCGATGACGATGCCGCTGCCGACACCCGTGCCGAGGGTTATCATTATGAAATTCTTCATTCCGCGAGCCACACCATAGGCCATTTCGCCCATTGCGGCGGCATTGGCGTCATTGGTGACTGTGACAGGCAGGCCTGTGAAATTCTTGACGAGGGTGGCGAGCTCGACTATCGTCGGCTTGCCGTCAGGACCGTAGCTCCACTTGAGATTAGGTGCAAACTCTATGGTGCCGCGGTAGTAATTGCCGTCCGGTGCGCCTATGCCAATGCCTTTGACAGTGCCGATGGAAGCGGTCTTTGCGACCAGCTCCTTGATGGCGTTGGTAAGGTCGGTGATGTAGGCGAGAAGTTCGGTCTGCAATGATGAGATGACGGTCTGCTCGATGATGGCGCCGTCAGCATCGACCACGCCGAGCTTGGAGCTCTGGCCTCCTATGTCGATGCCCAGTACAAGATCCTTTGCCATGGCTTATTCGGTAGGGATGTCCTTGTTGACGTTCTTTGAACCTGCTACTGCGTAGAAGATGAGGTATGCGAGGCATGCCACGAGCAGCCAGTAGCTGTTGATGGAGCCGGCCTTGTCAGCAATGAGGTTCTGCACGAACGGGATGATACCGCCACCGCAGACGAGGGTCATGAAGATGCCGGATGCTGCAGCGGTGTACTTGCCGAGGCCTTCTGTGGAGAGGTTGAAGATGGAACCCCACATCACTGATGTGCAGAGACCGCAGAGCATCAGGAAGATGAGGCTTACAGGAGCGGCCTTGTCGCCGGCGCCGATCTTGGCTGTCTCAGGGATGAACATCGCTATGATGATGAAGAGGATGGCTGCTGCCGATGTCCAGAGAAGCATGTTCCTGCTGGAAACCTTTGCGCCGATGGCACCGCCGCAGAGACGGCCGATGAGCATGCAGAGCCAGTATCCGCTGATGAAGGTGGCGGTCAGAGCCGGACCTACCCATTCGAGACCTGAGAAATATACGTTTGCGGTATTAGGGATGCCCACCTCGATGCCCACGTAGAAGAAGATGGCGATGGCGCCGAGGATGAAGTGGCGGAATGACAGAGGGCTGTATTTGTCCTTTGCAATGCTGCCTGAGAGGCGTGCTGCCTTTTCCTCAGCTGTTTCCATGTGAGGTTCAGGTATGTCTGTGCGGGCAATGACGATGAATGCTATCGCGAAGATGACCATTGCGATGATCATCACCGGTGCGGCCTTGGCCACTGTTGCGTCCTGGATGGAGCCGCCCACGAGCCAGCCTACGAGGAACGGAGCGATGGTGCCGCCGATGGAGTTGCAGCTGCCGCCCCACTGTATGAGCTGGTTGCCGTGGTTTCCGCCGCCTCCGAGGGTGTTGAGCATAGGGTTGACCACAATGTTGAGCATACACATTGAGAAGCCTGCCACGAATGCGCCGAGGACATATACGAAGAAGCTTTCAGCGTAGCCTGAGATGAACTGTATGCCCACTCCGATGAAGCCGATGATGACGGCTGCGAGGGCGGTGAATTTGTAGCCCTTGCGCTTCAGTATGAGGCCTGCCGGTATGCCCATGCAGGCGTATGCGATGAAATTGGCGAGCGAACCGAGCTGTGAGAGCGCCTTGCTTGCGCCGAACTGGTTAGTTACCACAACGCCCATCGAACCGGCCAGATTGGTCACGAAGGCGATCATGAAGAAGAGGGCGAACATCACTATGATAGGTGCAGTGAAGTTCTGTTGTTTTGTTGCAGTCATAGTATTTATAGGTTGAAATTAATTATCTCAATATAAACATTAAAGTTAGCAACATTTTCCCGAAAAAACAAAGAGGTGCCCCGCCAAGGGACACCTCTTTTAGAAAATATGTCAGAAAAATTACTTTGACAGTTCGTGGATGGCGAGACCGCTGCGGAGCTTAGGCTCGAACCAGGTGGTCTTCGGAGGCATGATGTTGCCTGAATCAGCGATGTTGATGAGCTGCTGCATAGACACTGGATAGAGTGCGAATGCTGCCTTCATCTCGCCGCTGTCAACCCTCTTCTTGAGTTCGCCCAGACCGCGGATACCGCCGACGAAGTCGATACGGTCTGATGTGCGGAGGTCACCGAGGTTGAGGATCTTGTCGAAGATGAGGTTTGAGCAGATGGTCACGTCGAGGACACCGATCGGGTCGTTGTCGTTGTATGTGCCAGGCTTTGCTGTGAGTGAATACCACTTGCCGCCGATATACATTGCGAAGTTGTGGAGAGCGCAAGGCTTGTAGATCTCCGCACCAATCTCCTTGACGTCGAAGTCAGCGCCGAGCTTGGCGATGAATTCTGCCTCGGAAAGGCCGTTGAGGTCCTTCACTACGCGGTTGTAGTCGATGATCTTGAGCTGATTGTCAGGGAAGCATACGGTCATGAAGTAGTTGTACTCCTCATCACCTGTATGGTTAGGGTTCTGAGCCTTCTTCTCTGCGCCGACGCGTGCAGCGGCAGCTGTGCGGTGGTGACCGTCAGCTACGTAGAATGCAGGGATGGTGGAGAAGATCTCTGTGATGCGTGCGATGTCCTTGTCGTCATCGATGACCCAGAGCTTGTGGCCGAAACCGTCCTCGTCAGCTACGAAGTCGTATTCAGGGACGTGGGAGATGTAACGGAACATGATGGCGTCGATCTCCTCATTGTCAGGATATGCGAAGAATACAGGCTCGATGTTCGCGTTCTGGATGCGGACGTGGATCATACGGTCGTCTTCCTTTTCCTTGCGGGTGAGCTCGTGCTTCTTGATGGCTCCTGTAGCGTAGTCATCGGTATGTGCGCAGAGGATGATACCGTACTGTGTGCGGCCTTCCATTGTCTGTGCATATACGTAGTAGCATTCCTTCTCTTCCTTTACCAGCCAGCCCTTCTCTTTCCAGAGCTTGTAGTTGGCTACCGCCTTGTCGTATGTGCGCTGCTCGTGTTCGCCGGCGATAGGCTCGAAATCAATCTCAGGCTTTGTGATGTGAAGGAGGGACATTTCACCTGCTTCGGCCTTGGCCTCGACTGAGTTCATCACGTCGTATGGACGTGCAGAGACCTCCTTGGCGATTGCCTTAGGAGGTCTGATTGCAGCAAAAGGTTTAACCTTTACCATAGGTATATCCTATTTGTTAACCTGGAACTTGCGGTTGCCTGTAGCGAAGAAGTCGCAGATCTGGTTTGCAGATGCGAGACCGGCGTTGATGTTGGCCTCAGCTGTCTCTGCGCCCTGCTTCTTAGGAGTTGCGAAGAATCTTGCACCGAACTTCTCCTTGAATTCGTCAACCTTTACAGGAGCGATATCGGTAACGTACTTGATGTCTTCACGCTCTGCGAGAACTTCGATGAGTTCGTCCTCGTTGATGACTTCCTTGCGGGCAGTGTTAACGAGGCATGCACCCTTCTTCATTGAACCTACGAGCTTCTTGCCGATAGAACCCTTTGTCTCTGCTGTTGCAGGGATGTGGAGTGAGAGGAAGTCGCAGTTTGCGTAGAGCTCCTCGATGGAAGCGCAGGCCTTCACGCCTTCAGCTTCGAGCTTCTCAGCAGGAACGAACGGGTCGAATGCGATGACGTTCATGCCGAAGCCGTTCTTAGCGATCTGAGCTACGAGGCGGCCTACGTTACCGTAAGCGTGGATACCGATGGTCTTGCCCTTGAGTTCCTTACCTGTACCAGGGGTGAACTGGTTGCGGCTCATGTAGATCATCAGACCGATGGCGAGTTCTGCAACGGCGTTGGAGTTCTGGCCAGGGGTGTTCATTGCAACGATGCCCTTTGCGGTGCATGCTGCGAGGTCGAGGTTGTCATAACCTGCACCTGCGCGAACGACAATCTTGAGCTGCTTTGCAGCCTCAACAACTTCTGCGGTCACCTTGTCTGAACGTACGATGAGTGCGTCAGCGTCAGCGACAGCTTCCTTGAGCTGGGCAGCGTCAGTATATTTCTCGAGAAGAGCGAGCTCGTGGCCGTTCTTTTCAACGATTTCACGGATGCCGTCAACGGCTGCCTTTGCGAAAGGCTTTTCTGTAGCAACTAATACTTTCATGATATCCGATTATTTGTGCATTTGTTCGAATTCCTGCATGCATGCGATGAGGGCGTCAATAGCCTCCATAGGACATGCGTTGTAGATGGAAGCGCGGAAGCCGCCTACGCTGCGGTGGCCCTTGATGCCGACCATACCCTTGCCCTTGGCGAAGTTGAGGAACTCGTCCTGGAGTTCTTCCTTGCCCTGTGCCATTACGAAGCATACGTTCATGATTGAACGGTCTTCCTTGTTGGCAACTGTACCTACGAACATTGAGTTGCGGTCGATTTCGTCATAGAGCTTCTGAGCCTTCTCCTTGTTGATCTTGTTGATAGCCTCGAGACCACCCTTTGCCTTGAGCCACTTGAGAGTTTCCTTCATGGCGAAGATAGAGAATACAGGAGGGGTGTTGAACATTGAACCGCCGTCGATGTGGGTCTGGTAGTTGAGCATTGTAGGGATGTAGCGGGTTACCTTGCCGAGGAGGTCCTTGCGGATGATTACGAATGTAACGCCTGCAGGGCCTACGTTCTTCTGAGCACCACCGTAGATGATACCGTACTTCTTCACGTCAACAGGACGGCTCATGATATCGGATGACATATCTGCAACGAGAGTTACAGGGGAGTCCATATCGTACTTGATCTCAGTACCGTAGATAGTGTTGTTGGTAGTGATGTGGAAGTAATCTGCATCTGTAGGGATCTCGAAATTCTTAGGGATGTAGTTGAATGTGGTGTCAGCTGAAGAAGCTACGCAAACTGCATTGCCGATACCCTTTGCTTCCTTGAGAGCCTTCTTTGCCCATACACCTGTCTCAAGGTATGCAGCCTTGTTCTCGAGGAGGTTCATAGGAACCATGAGGAACTGTGTTGATGCACCGCCGCCGAGGAAGAGGATTTCGTAATCCTCAGGGATGTTGAGGAGCTCACGCCAGAGGGCGCGGGTCTCGTCCATTACAGCCTCCCATTCCTTTGAACGGTGAGACACACATATTACTGACATACCGGTACCGGCGAAGTCCTTGAGGGCTTCGATGGATGCGTCGATGGCCTCCTGCGGAAGAACGCAAGGACCAGCATTGAAGTTGTAAACTTTTTTCATATTGAAATTAAAAAATATTGTTGTTAAATAGGTTACACAATAATTTTACAAAACTAATCAAATTCCCGATGATTGGCAATTTTTTTTGACTTCGGTCCAGTCGAAACTTTTTTCAAATTCGGGAATGCGCGAAAGGGGTACATCCAGCAGCATTCTGCAGGTCGAATCGAAGTTTTGTCCTCTTACTTTCAGGTCCATGTCCTTGACGATTTTCATCGCCCGGTTCATGTCGAGGTAGTCGAAAGACACCTCGTAGCTTTCGGTCGCCACCTTGGTTATGACGGTGGCGCCGGACAGGGCGTCGGCCGTCGCGCTGCGGTAGGCCTTGATGAGCCCCGGCACGCCCAGCTTGACGCCGCCGAAATACCTGACCACCACCACGAGCACGTCGCTCAGCTCGTTGGACAGCAGCTGCCCGAGTATGGGCTTCCCGCCGGTGGATGACGGCTCGCCGTCGTCATTGGCGCGCCAGATCTGCCCGAGGTGGCCTATCCTGTACGCGTAGCAATGGTGGCGTGCGTCGAAGTATTCCTTCTTCAGGCCGGCTATCAGCTCCTTCACCCGCTCCTCGCTCTCCACGGGATACGCGAATGCGAGGAATTTGCTGCCGAGGTCCCGGTAGCTGCCCTGGGAAGGCGCTGAGATGCTTTTGTAGCAGTCTTCTTTTTGTGATGAATTAGTGCTCATTTCCGTTGTAAAAGTACGCACTATTTAATAAATTTGCAATCCGAAAACGGCTGGGGACAGCAAACGCAGCCGCATTTACACAAATATTATACAAAATGATATATAGATTCAGGGCTACCATTCCGGAGAGCAAGGTGTTCTTCAGGATTTATGAGGTCGATTCCAGCATGAACCTCTATGCCTTCCACAATTACATAATCTCAAACCTCGGCTTCGTGCCGGATCAGATGGTCTTCTTCGAGGCTTATGGCAAGGACGGGAAGATGACCGGACAGTACGCGCTGTTCAACCTCGGTGACGGTGCGATGGACCAGACCACCTTCGAGGATGTCATCTCCAGGGAACAGGAGGTGCTCCACTATGTCTTCGACATGCGCACGGGCCGCAACGTAAGGCTCGAGTTCCTTGGCGAAGGCGAGATGAACCCGCGCTTCTCATACCCTTGCCTGGTGGACGAGAAGGGTGTCAATCCGGACCAGTTCTCAGCCAGGTATGAGGACAACGAACCAGTCGCCATCACACCTTCCAAGAAGCGTTCAAAGTCCGACGAGGACCTTGACGATGAGGATTTTGACGATGATGACGAGGACTTTGACGACGATGATGATTTCGACGAGGAGGATGAGGACAGGGAAGAGGAGGAGCTGCTCGTCGATGAGGATTTCGGCAAATAGCCTCAAGCCCCCATGCCCGAGCTTGTCATAGTACTTGGGCCTACGGCAGTGGGCAAGACCGATTACAGCATCGGCCTCGCCCACGAGTACGGATCACCGGTCATCTCCTGCGATTCGAGACAGATATACAGAGAAATGAAGATAGGCACCGCGCCGCCTTCTGCAGAGCAGCTGGCAGCGGTGCCTCATTATTTCATAGGGACCCGTTCCGTCACGGAACCCTACACCGCCGGCAAATATGAACTGGATGCCCTCGCTCTGCTGGACGAGCTCTTCCGGGACCACTCCACACTGGTGATGTGCGGCGGGTCGGGCCTGTACATAGATGCGCTCTGCAATGGCCTGGACGCATTTCCGGACGTGGATCCGCAGATACGCGAGGACCTGATGACCCGCCTCGAAAATGAGGGCCTCGAGGCCCTGCGATTCGAGCTGCGGCGCCTTGACCCTCAGACCTATGAGAGCATCGACCCCGCCAACCGTCAGAGGGTGGTCCGCGCCCTCGAGGTGTGCATCGGCACCGGCAGGCCGTTCTCGTCTTACAAGACTGCTGCGGCGCGCGAGCGTCCGTTCTCCATACGCAAGATCGGTCTCACGCGCGAGCGTGAGGAACTCTACGACAGGATCAACCGCCGCGTCGATCTGATGATGGAGGCCGGGCTGGAGGAGGAGGCCCGCAGCCTGATTCCATACCGGGACCTTCCCGCCCTCAATACTGTGGGCTACCGCGAACTCTTCGACTGCTTCGACGGCAAATATCCTCTCGAGGAAGCGGTGCGCCTGATCAAGCGCAACACCCGGCATTATGCCAAGAAGCAGCTGACCTACTGGGGCCGGGACGATTCGATAGAGTGGATGCAGCTGTAGTCTGCGAAAAATAATTTGACATTATCCGGATTTTTCATTAAATTTGATATCCGTTAAGCTCATTAATAATGGATATCAGTTCTGAGGAAATTCACAGCGTATTGAAGCGCTTTTTCGGCTTCGACTCCTTCAAGGGCAACCAGGAGGAGATTATCCGGCATCTCATTGCCGGAAACGATGCCTTCGTGCTGATGCCGACGGGCGGCGGCAAGTCGCTCTGCTATCAGCTCCCGGCCCTCTGCCTCCCGGGCACGGCCATAGTCGTGTCACCCCTCATCGCCCTGATGAAGAACCAGGTGGATGCCATCCGCGGCTTCGCGGAGAGCCAGGATGGCATAGCACATTTCCTTAATTCTTCGCTTAACAAGGTCCAGATCAAGGAGGTCAAGGATGACCTGCTGAATGGCGTCACGAAGCTGCTATATGTGGCTCCGGAGTCCCTGACCAAGGAGGAAAACGTGCAGTTCCTCAAGCAGCTGCACATCTCCTTCTATGCCATAGACGAGGCGCACTGCATCTCCGAGTGGGGCCACGATTTCCGTCCTGAATACAGGCGCATACACGAGATAGTGCAGGAGATAGGCCAGGCTCCGATCATAGCCCTGACCGCCACCGCCACCCCTAAGGTGCAGTCGGATATCCAGAAGAATCTCAACATGCTGGACGCGAAGGTGTTCAAGTCCTCGTTCAACCGTCCTAACCTGTATTACGAGATACGTGACAAGTCCAACCCGAAACATGACATCGTCAAATATATAAAGGACAATCCGGGCAAGAGCGGCATCATCTACTGCCTCAGCCGCAAGAAGGTCGAGGAGATAGCCGAGATGCTCAACATCAACGGCATCAAGGCCCTGCCTTACCACGCCGGGATGGACGCCGCCACGCGTGCGCACAACCAGGATGCATTCCTCATGGAGGAGGTGGACGTCATAGTCGCCACCATAGCCTTCGGAATGGGCATCGACAAGCCTGACGTGCGCTTTGTCATACATTATGACATACCGAAGAGCCTGGAAGGTTACTACCAGGAGACCGGACGTGCCGGCCGCGACGGACAGGAGGGCCATTGCATAGCATTCTACAGCTACAAGGACATACAGAAGCTCGAGAAGTTCATGCAGGGCAAACCTCTGTCAGAGCAGGAGATAGGCCGCCAGCTGCTGGGCGAGACCATGGCTTACGCCGAGTCCAACCAGTGCCGCCGCAAGATACTGCTCAACTACTTCGGCGAGGATTATCCGCAGGACAACTGCGGCGCCTGCGACAACTGTCTGCATCCGAAGAAGCAGTTCGACGGCAAGGACGAGATGCTGAACGTCATAGAACTCATCAATTCCCTGCCGGAGAATTTCAAGGCCGACCATCTGGCCAACATTCTCGCCGGCGAGAAGAATTCCATCATACAGTCATACAATCACGACGAGAACCCTCTCTTCGGCATAGGCAAGGACAAGTCATCCCGCTTCTGGGGTGCGGTGATACGCCAGGGACTTGTGCTTCATCTCCTGGATAAGGACATCGAGCGCTACGGCCTGATTTCGGTCACAGACAAGGGGCAGGCCTTCTACGAAAACCCTGAGCCGCTGATGCTTACCGAGGACCGCGAATTCGTGGAAGGTGAGGATGACGATGATGACGAAGCTTCGGCTCCGAACGTCCACAGGCCCGCTTCCGGCGAGGCCGGGGATCCTGTGCTCTTCGCCATACTCAAGGATATACGCAGGGACCAGTCCAAGCGTCTGAGACTCCCTGCGTGGGTGATTTTCAGCGACCCGTCGCTGGAGGACATGTCCATACAGTATCCTGTCACCATGGACGAGCTGTCCCGCTGCCAGGGAGTGGGAGAGGGCAAGGCCCGCAAGTTCGGCAAGGAGTATCTGGATGTGATCGCCAAATACGTGGAGGAGAATGACATCATCCGTCCTGACGCACTTGTGGTCAAGTCCGTGGCCAACAGAAGCGCCAACAAGGTCTTCATCATCCAGAGCATTGACAGGAAGCTGTCCTTCGATGACATAGCGGCTGCCAAGGACATGGAGATGGACGAGCTTCTGGAAGCCGTCGAGTCCATCATTTCCTCCGGAATGAAGCTCAACATAGATTATTATGTGAGACAGGAGGTCGATGATTACAAGATCGAGGATATCTACGAATATTTCAGGGAGGAGGCCGAGACCGACTCCGTGGAAGAGGCTGCGAAGGTGCTCGGTCCGGACTACAGCGAGGAGGAGATCCGTCTGGTGAGAATAAAATTCATCTCCGAGATGGGCAATTCCTAAAAAAGATATATATTTGCACTTTATGACAAAAAGTTAAATCACTCTACAATAAACAAATGAAATCAATCAGAATTTTTGCGCTCTGCGCAATGGGAGCAGTACTCGCATCCTGCTCAGGCAACACTTCCGATGAGAAGAGGCCGGAATCAATCACCGCTGACGAAGTAAACGAAATCAGCTATCTCACAGGCTATTCATTCGGCCAGTACATCAAGGGTAACGACATGGGCGCTCTCTCTTTCGCTCAGATCGAGAAGGGTATCAAGGACGCTATCAACGATGTTGAGATCGACGAAGATTCATTCTATGAGAAGATGAACGAATACATGCAGAAGCGTTCAGAGGCCAAGCTCGAGATCAACAAGGCAGAGGCTGAGGCATTCTTCGCAAAGAATGCAAAGGAAGCTGACGTGATCACAACAGAGTCAGGCGTTCAGTACAAGATCGTCCGCAAGGGTAACGGTGTAAAGCCGGGTCCTGAAGATGAGGTTGAGGTTAACTACGAAGGCAAGCTCCTCGACGGTACAGTATTCGACTCTTCATACGAGAGAGGCGAAGCCGCTACATTCGCTCTCAACCAGGTTATCAAGGGTTGGGGTGAAGGTCTCCAGAACTGCGAAGAAGGTGGTGAGATCATTCTCTGGATCCCTTCAGACCTCGCATACGGTGACAACGGTGCCGGTCCTAAGATCGGTCCTGGTGCAGCTCTCCAGTTCAGAGTTGAGCTCAACAAGGTTACACCTGCTGCAGCTGCCGCTGAAGAAGAGACAAAGTAATTTATACTTATGTTAAAAAAAGGGGAGGAACATAGCGTTCTTCCCCTTTTTTTTCGTATTATTGTACTTTCCTAAAAAGTACCCGAAAATGAATGCAAACATAGACTACAGCATAAACCCGATCGTGGCACAGACGGGCAAGATGCCGTCAGAGTTCACAAAGGCTGACATCATTGATTTCATACTCCGCAATGAGATACGAATCGTCAATTTCCGCTATGCTGCGGCAGATGGAAGGTTGAAGACTCTCAACTTCCCTGTTACGAATCTCGCATATCTGGACTCCATCCTTTCCTATGGAGAGCGCGTTGACGGATCCAGCCTTTTCCCTTACATCAATGCCCAGTCAAGTGACCTGTATGTGATCCCGAGGTTCTCCACTGCATACCTCGACCCGTTTGCATCAATCCCGACACTCGGACTGATCTGCTCATATTTCACAAAGGACGGCCTGCCACTCGAAAGCGCTCCTGAATACACTCTGCGCAAGGCTCACAAGGCTTTCCAGGACAAGACAGGTTTCCGTTTCGAGGCCATGGGCGAGCTTGAATATTATGTCATCGACCAGGATGACAAGGCTTTCCCGACACCTGACCAGCACGGTTATCACGAGTCGTCTCCATATACCAAGTTCGAAGCCTTCCGTACCCAGGCCATGAAGTACATCGCCCAGTGCGGCGGTAATATCAAGTACGGCCACTCTGAGGTGGGCAACTTCACACAGGACGGCAGGATATACGAGCAGAATGAGATAGAGTTCCTCGTCAATCCGGTCGAGTCTGCCGCCGATCAGCTGCTGATGGCGAAGTGGATACTCCGCACCCTGGCTTACGAGTACGGTCTTGACCTGACATTCTCGCCAAAGATCACCGAAGGCAAGGCCGGCAGCGGTCTGCACTTCCACACCCGCATCATGAAGGGCGACAAGTCTGTGATGATCGAGAACGGACGCCTCTCTGACGTGGCCCGCACCGCCATTGCAGGCTATATGAAGTGCGCTTCTGCACTGACAGCTTTCGGCAATACCAATCCTACCTCATATTTCCGCCTGGTTCCTCATCAGGAGGCTCCTACCAGCGTATGCTGGGGTGACCGCAACCGCTCCGTGCTCGTGCGCGTTCCGCTGGGATGGACAGGCAGCAGCAACATGGTGGGACTGGCCAACCCTCTTGAAGATACCTCCAACTATGTGGCACCTGACAAGCAGACCGTGGAGATGCGTTCTCCGGACGGATCTGCAGACATCTACAACATGATGGCCGGTCTTGTGACAGCTGCCAGGACAGGTTTTGAGATGCCTGACGCCCTTCAGGTGGCTGAGAAGACATACGTTGATGTCAATATCCACGACAAGCAGAACGAGGCGAAGCTCAATTCCCTCGAGCAGCTCCCTACTTCATGCTGGGAATCCGCTGCGGCGCTCGAGAAGTCACGTGCCCTCTTCGAGGCTGAAGGCGTGTTCGATCCTAAGATGATCGACGGCACCATCGCATCCCTGCGCGCTTACGGTGACGCAGATATCCGCGACAGGATCAAGGCTGACCCGTCATTGATGACAGGTCTGGTGGAGAAGTACTTCCATTGCGGATAAGGCGTGGGAACATTCAGAAGGATACTCGGATATGCGCGGCCGTACGGTAAGTACTGGCCGCCATATTTGTTGCTATCTGTCCTTTCTGTGATATTCGGCATCGCCAATTATGCCCTTCTGGGCCCTATGCTCACCGTACTTTTCGAGAATGAAAGCATAGCCACCGACCTGGCGAGGCCTGAGTTCTCCCTGAGCATAGATTATTTCTCTAATCTGTTTTCGTACATACTTGCAGGGATCGCGAGGGATTCCGGAGTCATACGGGCGCTGGCCTTCGTCAGCATCTCGCTCGTGGTGGCCTGCTTCTTCTCCGACCTCTGCCGCTATCTGTCGCAGCGCATACTGGTCAACATGAAGACCACCCTGATGAAGAACATACGCAGGGACCTCTTCGCGAAGATAGCATCCCTCAACATAGCCTACTTCACCGAAAGGCGCAAAGGCGACATTCTCTCCTCCATTTCCAATGACGTCAATGAGGTGCAGAACAGCGTCGCCAGCAGCTTCCACATCATATTCAGGGAACCCCTGCTGGTCATCGGCTTCCTGGTGATGCTCTTCTACATGTCGCCGAGGCTGACCCTGGTGTCGCTCATAGCCCTTCCGATATCGGCCATAGTGATTACCCGCATCACCCGCCATCTGAGAGCCGGCTCCATCGAGACCCAGAGCCTGATGGGCAGCCTGCTCAGCCGTTTCGAAGAGGCCATCTCCGGTTCCCGCATCATCAAGGCATTCAATGCCGGCAAGTATGTGGAGGACCGCTTCGAGCAGGACAACGAGGCACACCGCCGCATCTCGCGTCAGGTGGGCAACCGCCAGGAACTGGCTTCGCCGACATCCGAATTCCTCGGCATATCCATAGCCGCCGTAGTGCTCTTCTATGGAGGATGGCTCAACATGCACGGCCGCCTGGGCATGAGCTGGGAGCAGTTCATCGTCTATATCATGTTCTACTGGAAGGTGCTCGAGCCTGCCAAGGCGATCTCCAACTCCTATGCTGCAATACGCAAGGGCCTTGTGTCCGGCGAGAGGATATTTGCCATACTGGACGCAGAGAACGCCATCCGCGAGCCTGAGCATCCTGAGCATATCAGCGAATTCCGCGAAGCGGTGGAGTACCGCAACGTGTCCTTCGCCTATGCTGACGAACCCGTCCTCAAGGACGTGAGCATCGTCATACCCAAGGGCAGCATGACGGCGATAGTGGGACCTTCGGGCGCCGGCAAATCCACGATGGCTGACCTGCTGCCGCGTTTCAGGGACGTCAGTTCGGGCGCCATCCTCGTGGATGGCAAGGACATAAGGCAGTACAGCCTCGGCGATCTCCGCTCCCTCATGGGCATAGTGCCGCAGGAGCCGACGCTGTTCAATGATACGGTATTCAACAACATAGCTTTCGGAATGGAGGGCGTCGGCCTGGACGAGGTCCGCGCCGCCGCCGTCATTGCGAATGCGGATGAATTCATCTCCAGGCTGGAGAACGGTTATGACACCAACATTGGTGAAGGCGGATCCAAACTCTCCGGCGGACAGCGGCAGAGGCTCGCGATAGCACGTGCGGTGCTCAAGAACCCGCCTTTGCTCATACTTGACGAGGCCACCTCTTCGCTCGATACCGAGAGCGAGAGACTGGTGCAGGAGGCTCTTCAGAAGCTCATGGCCAACAGGACCTCCCTGGTCATCGCCCACAGACTTTCCACCATCCGCCATGCGGATGAGATAATAGTGCTTCAGGACGGCGCTGTAGCCGAACGCGGCACACACGAACAACTTATAGAAAACAAGGGCCTCTATGCGCATCTATGCTCATTGCAGGCATTTTCATAGCATTACTGACATGGCAAATTCCATCAACAAATTATTTGAGGACAGTTTCAAGGTCAACTGGGACCGTCCTGCGCTTTCGGACTACAACGGCGCCACCATATCATACGCCGACCTTGCCCGCAGGATAGCCCACCTTCATATTTTCTTTGAGGTATGCAATATCAAGAAGGGTGACAAGATTGCACTCTGCGCCCGCAACATGTCCAACTGGGCTGTGGCCTATCTTGCCACGATGACTTACGGAGCCGTGGTGGTCCCTCTGCTTCACGAGTTCAAGCCGAGCAGCATACATCATCTTGTGAACCATTCCGATTCCAGATTCATGTTCGTGGGGGACGTCATCTGGGAGAACCTCCAGCCTTCGGAGATGCCGGGCATCGAGGCCTGCATCACCCTCAATAATTTCCAGCCTGCGTACGCACGCACCGAGGAGATTGCCGGTGTCAAGGCCAAGGTCGATGAGATATTTGCACAGAGGTATCCGAATTTCGGTCCAGATGACATCAAGTATTACGAGGACCAGCCTGAAGAACTGGCTCTGATCAGCTATACTTCCGGCAGTACCGGATTCTCCAAGGGCGTGATGCTGCCTTTCCGTTCGGTTTATTACAACACCGTCTTCGGAGCCTATGCGGAGAAGCACATCAACAACCAGTCCAGAATAGTGTCCATGCTGCCTTCCGCACACATGTACGGCATGATGTTCGAGGTGGTCTATGAGATGACAAGAGGTGCCCACGTGTATTTCCTCACCAGGCTTCCGAGTCCGAAGGTTATTCTTCAGGCACTTGGAGACATCAAGCCGGAACTTATCGTCACGGTCCCTCTCATCCTTGAGAAGATATACAAGTCGATGCTGCTTCCTTTCATCAGCAAGAGCAGCACCAAGATGTTCCTCTCACTGCCTGTGATCGATCAGGTGGTGCTCAATAAGATCAAGAAGAGCCTCACCGATGCCCTCGGCGGCAACTTCAGCGAGGTACTGGTGGGCGGCGCCGCACTCAACAGGGAAGTTGAGGCCTTCCTGCACCGCATCGGATTCAGATTCACCGTAGGTTACGGCATGACCGAATGCGGTCCTATCATCTCATATTCCCCATGGAATGTCACCAAGGTCTATTCCTGCGGCAGACCGGCGCCTGACGTGAAAGTCCGTATTGACTCCGCTGATCCGGAGAATGTGCCGGGCGAGATACTCGTGCAGGGCAGAAATGTCTTCATGGGCTATTACAAGAATCCTACAGCCACCGAGGCCGCATTGCAGGACGGCTGGCTGCATACCGGCGACATGGGTGTGATGGACAAGGACGGCTTCCTGTATATCAAGGGCCGCAGCAAGACCATGATACTCGGCCCGTCAGGCCAGAACATATATCCTGAAGAGATTGAGAGCAGCATCAACAACCTGCCTTACGTATCCGAATCCCTGGTGATATCCGACCATGGAGTCCTCACAGCCCTGATATATCCTGATTTCGATCAGCTTGCGGCTGACCAGATATCCAATGACAGGATACAGGATGTGCTGAAGGAAAAGATTCAGGTCACCAACATGGAAATGCCGGATTACTGCAAGATCACCAGGGTTGAGATATTCCCTGAGGAATTCGAGAAGACACCTAAGAGAAGCATCAAGAGATATCTGTATCAGAGAGGATAGCATTATGGACAAGCAGAAGAAATTTGACAAGAGTTATCTTGACATGGCCGCCGTATGGGCCAGGAATTCATATTGCCAGCGCCGTCAGGTTGGCGCCATCATCGTGAAGGACAAGATGATCATTTCCGACGGTTACAACGGCACGCCCGCAGGCTTTGAAAATGTCTGCGAGGACAACGGGGTCACCAAGCCATACGTGCTTCATGCCGAGGCGAATGCCATAACCAAGGTGGCCAAGAGCAACAACAGCAGTGACGGAGCCACATTGTACGTGACAGCATCTCCGTGCATGGAGTGCTCCAAGCTCATAATTCAGGCCGGCATCAAGCGTGTGGTTTACTCTGAGGAATACAGGATAACGGACGGCATAGACCTTCTTCGCCGTGCAGGTGTGGAGGTAGTCAAATTTACAGAAGATGAATAAGCTGGGCAGGGACAAGATCCTCAATATCATACTTATTGCAGTCATGGTCATAATGGGGGCCGTGCTGATTAAGAATCTGGGCGACAGGGAGAGACAGACCATCAAGGTCGCTTCCGCCGGCAAGGGCGGAGACTGGAACAAGCTCATAGCCGTGCTCAATCAGGTCGTGGCCAGTTATGTGGATTCCATAGACCAGGACAAGGTGACGGAAGAGGTGCTTCCGCTTATCATGGCAAAGCTCGACCCGCATTCGGTATATATGGAGCCTCAGGAGCTCGAGCAGGCTGACGAAGACCTCTCCGGCGGCTTCGACGGCATAGGCATACAGTTCAACGTGCCCAATGACACGGCCATCGTCACCAATGTCATATCCGGAGGTCCGTCTGACAAGGCGGGGCTTCTCTCCGGCGACCGCGTGATAAAGGTTGACTCCGTAGTCATAGCAGGCGTCGAAATGCCTCAGGACTCCATGGTCCGCCTGATGCGTGGCAAGAAGGGCAGCAAGGTGACAATCAGCGTGCAGAGATCCGGCTCGGACAAACTCGTGCCTTTCGTCGTGACACGCGACAAGATACCTGTCAAGAGCGTTGACGTGGCATTTATGGTCAATGACACCACAGGATATCTCAAGCTTTCGAAGTTCTCCCGCACCAGTTATCTGGAATTCATCAAGGCAATGCTGCCTCTGCGCGAGAAGGGCATGAAGCGTCTCATCTTCGACCTGCGTGACAATACGGGCGGTTATATGGATCAGGCCATACTGCTTTCCAATGAATTCCTTGACAAGGGCAAGCTTGTTGTCTATATGGAAGGCCTTCACAGTGAACGCCAGGATGTATATGCCGACGGAAAGGGTTTCTTCAAGGACCTCGAACTTGCAATACTGATCAACGAATATTCGGCTTCTTCCAGCGAGATATTCACCGGAGCCATGCAGGACAATGACCGCGCGACGGTGTACGGCGTCCGTTCCTTCGGAAAGGGCCTAGTGCAGGAGCCTTTCTATTTCTCGGACGGCTCCGGCATCAGACTGACCATAGCCCGCTATCATACGCCTACGGGCAGATGCCTCCAGAAGCCTTACACTGATGATCATGACTTCGACATACCCAAGCGCTACGAGCGCGGCGAGATGATATCGAGGGACAGCATACCTGTCGCAGATTCGCTCAAGTTTGTCACTGCGGGCGGAAGGACAGTATATGGTGGCGGCGGTATCATCCCGGACGTGTTCGTGCCACTTGACACTGTGGGCGTCACCGACTTCCTCGTGAAATGCAACCGTGAGAGCCTCCAGGTGAAATTCGCCAACGAGATATGCGACCAGTACAGACCGAAGATACGTGAGATCAAGGATATGAAGGCTCTTGAAAGCTTCTTCAGCACCCTTGACCTGAAGAACCGCTTCATCGCCTTTGCCAAGGCCAATGGCGTGACGCTGAAGCCGGGCGAATGGGAGATCTCCGGCAAGTATATCATTACTCAGGTGAAGGCCATCATAGGCCGTTATACGCCTATGGACGACGCAGCCTTCTATCCTATATTCCTGACTATCGACAATACCGCCCAGAGGGCTCTGGCCGGCAAATAACGACATCTTTAATATAAGCTGAACTCCGGCTGTCATGGACCAGGCTGTGCCCCAATCGCTGTGATGGGTGCAGAGCTTGCCGGAACGCTTCGCCTGTCCAGTTCTATAGTGGCTTGACGCCGGGCGGCAAAGGCTGTGGGCGATTGGAAGCGAAGGCGATTTGCGAGAGCGGATAAAGGCGGAAGGCGGCATAACGGCGAGTGGCGCCCTTCTTTGCCCGACGATAGTAAGGCGTCTGCAGACGCCCGGCGGAGAGTGGGTCTTGCGCAGCAAGACAGGAAGCTCGGGAGCCCGCAGGGGTGCGGGGGTGCAACCCCCGTTATATCCTTGGGGCCGCCGTTATGCAACTGGAGCCCCGCTCGAGACAATTTTCGCCTGAGCCCGATCGCCTCATGCCCCAGCCCGGCGTCAAGAATGAAAAGTGGGAAACAGTGAACGTCACAGGAGAGCCGTCAGGCGATGGTTTGTGCCACCCAAGGCCTTTATTTCAGGATTGGGAAGCATGACCGGCCATTGGAAAGGGGCCTGACGGGTGTGCCTGCAACCCATTTGCCCTAGTACCATGGACAACTCTCGCTTGCTCCCAATCGCCGAAAAAGGTACGGAGCCAGAAGGCCCTGGGAGGCGGATTTTGTCCGTACCTTTATGAGCCGGAAATCACCGATAGGCCTTAGAGTGCCGTCTGGGGCTGGTTGGGGCCGTATAGCTGTGAGAGGTACGGAGTCAGAAGCCCCTGTGATGACGTTTCTGTCCGTACCTCTCGGAGCGGAAAATTGCCGATGTGCCTCTGAGTGCCGTCTGAGGCAGGTTGGGTTCTGATAGCCGAAAGAGGTGCGGAGCCAGAAGGCCCTGAGAAGCCGATTTTGTCCGTACCTTTAGGGGCAGGAAATTGCCGATAGGCCTTAGAGTGCCGCTGATGCCGGTTGGGGCCGTATAGCTGTGAGAGGTACGGAGCTGGAAAGCCCTGAGAAGCCGGTTTTGTCCGTACCTGCCGGAGATTGTACGGCGAAGGCGATTTGCGGGAGCGGAAAACTAAAAAAGCAGGCCATCGTTGACCTGCTTTTGTATGATGCGGCTGTGCTGCTGTTTACTGTTTGATGAATCGATAGACTATTTCGCCCTCCTGCTTGGCAGGGGCGCTGGTCTTGGCTGAAAAGCGGGAACGCTTGGCGGCGTCGAGCGCGAGGCTGCGGAGCTGGCCGTCCTTGCAGGACTGGGCATCCTTGATTTTCGCGTCCACGACACGGCCCTGCTGATTGACCCAGATGGCAACATATACGTCACCGCCACGCTCGCCCTTGTAGGCCGGGATAGGGAGGTGTACGGCCTTGCGTCCCTCCAGGGAATACCTCAGGATAGACGGACCGGTATAGCTCTGTGCCGGCTTGTCCTCCTTCTCCTCGCTGACCGTACCTGTATCGACCGTCTCCTCCTCGCTCATCTCCCTGAGGGCCTCGGCTTTGGATGCGTCGAGACGCTTCTGGAGCTCCGCCGCTTCCTTGTAGAGGTCGGTTCCGGTCTTGCCGGTGTTGTCCTTGAGCTTGGCACCGGCATCCACTGCCACATTGCGTATGCTTTCCTTTGGAAGGGCGCTCAGCAGTTCGGCAACCTGCCTGCTTGCCTCCTCCTTGAGGTCCTCCTCCTTGATCTCCTCTTCCTTCTCCTCCTGCTTGGAGAAATCGAGTACAAAGGATGTCTCCTCGCCTGCAATCGTTCCGATTGAGGCCAGAAGCAATACGATCAATATGGAGAGGTGGAAGACCAAAGTGGTATAGATACCGGCTTTGGCTTCCTCATTGCTGTTATTTGACATCTATTCCTTTTTCCGACAGAGCTTTTTCTATGGTCGCTAAGAGCATGTTGATGGCAACGCGGTTGTGGCCGCCCTGAGGTACTATGATATCGGCATCACGCTTGCTCGGCGCGATGAACTGCAGGTGCATCGGCTTCACTGTCTTGGTGTAGCGCTGCATGACCCATTCAACGGTCTTGCCGCGTTCCACGATGTCCCTGGCGATAACGCGCATCAGGCGGTCATCATCATCGGCATCCACATAGACCTTGATGTCCATCTCGTCCATCAGCTTCTTGCAGGTGAAGATCAGGATGCCCTCCACTATGATGACAGGGGCGGGGGAGAGGTGCGTGGTCTCGGTTGTGGACCTTGAGCAAGTGAGGTAAGAATACACCGGCTGCTGGATGTCCCTGCCGGCTTTGAGTTCCTGAAGCTGCTCAACGAGAAGGTCGAAGTCAATGGCGTTAGGGTGGTCGAAATTGAGTTTCTGGCGCTCCTCGAGCGGCAGGTGGCTCTGATCCTTGTAGTAAGAATCCTGTGATACCACTACTACGTGGTTGTGAAGTCTCTCTGCAAGTTCTTTCGCTACAGTCGTCTTGCCTGAGCCGGTTCCTCCGGCGATACCGATGATCAGCATAATATGATTTTTAGAATTCAGCAGTCTTAGGTGTTCTAGGGAACGGGATGACATCCCTGATGTTGGACATACCTGTCACGAAGAGCAGGAGTCGCTCGAAGCCGAGGCCGAAGCCGCTGTGAGGGCAGGTTCCGAAACGGCGTGTGTCAATGTACCACCAGAGGTTGGTTGTATCCATCTTGAGCTCCTCAATGCGGTTGTTGAGTTTCTCGAGGGATGACTCACGCTCTGAACCGCCGATGATCTCACCGATCTTAGGGAAGAGCACGTCAGTGCCGCGTACGGTCTTGCCGTCGTCATTCTGCTTCATGTAGAATGCCTTGATATCCTTAGGATAGTCTGTGAGGATGACAGGTTTCTTGAAATGCTTCTCCACGAGATATCTTTCGTGTTCGCTCTGGAGATCCACTCCCCAGCTTACTGGGAACTCGAACTTCTCTCCGCTCTTCATCAGAATATCCACGCCCTCCGTATAGCTGAGGCGTACGAATTCTGTCTTGACAACGCTCTGGAGGCGCTCGATCAGTTCAGGGTCAATCATCTTGTTGAGGAACTGGAGGTCATCCATGCAGTTGTCGAGAGCGTACTGCACGAGGTACTTGATGAATTCCTCTTCGAGGTCCATCAGGTCATTCACTTCGTAGAATGCCATCTCCGGTTCAACCATCCAGAATTCTGCGAGGTGGCGCGGAGTATTGGAGTTCTCAGCCCTGAAAGTAGGGCCGAAGGTGTAAATGTTGCCGAGTGCCGTGGCGCCGAGCTCACCTTCGAGCTGGCCGCTTACGGTAAGGGAGGTGTGGCGTCCGAAGAAATCCTGGCTGTAGTCAATCTTGCCGTCCTCAGTGCGTGGAAGATTGTCAGGGTCGAGAGTGGTGACCTGGAACATCTCGCCTGCACCTTCACAGTCTGACGCTGTGATGAGAGGAGTATGGAGATAGACGAAACCCTTGTCGTTGAAGAATTTGTGAATCGCAAAAGCCATTGCGTGGCGGATTCTGAGCACAGCGCCGAAAGTATTGGTGCGTGGTCTCAGATGCGCAATCTCGCGAAGGAACTCCATGCTGTGGCCCTTCTTCTGAAGAGGGTAAGACTCAGGGTCCGCTGTTCCGAGCACCTCAATTTCCTTTGCCTGTACCTCCACAGCCTGACCGCTGCCCATGGACTCAACGAGCGCACCCTTCACTGAAAGGCAGGCGCCTGTCGTAATCTGCTTCATGAGATCTTCGCTGAAATTGGCCAGGTCACATACAATCTGGATATTATTGATTGTCGAACCGTCATTGAGGGCTATGAAAGCCACGTTCTTGTTACCTCTTTTGGTTCTGACCCAACCTTTTACCAGGACATCCTGTCCCGGTGTCTCTGCGAGCAATGCCTTGATTCTTTTCATTATTGTTATTCTTTTTATGTTCTAGAATTTGATTCCCATCGCCTTGCATATCTTGCGAGGGATGTCGGTGTTGTCCTGGCGTCCGGCAAACATCTCGCTGCCTGCTCCTATTGCCCAGACAGGGACAGCACCGCCGCAGTGTGAAGTGGTCGTCCAGCCGATGCGGGCCTTCTCGGACTGCTCCTTCATCACCACCTTGTCGTTCATATATTCGTCCACATTGGTAGTGGATGCATCTTCCTTGATTCCGTCATAGACGGTGAGGTCATATACATAACCCTTCTTCGCACCGAGGCTCACGCCGCCGGTCTCATGGTCTGCCGTGATGACGATGAGTGTCTCCTTCGGATGCCTGCTGTAGAAATCGAGCGCCACCTTGACAGCCTCATCCATATCGATGATCTCGGTGATGGTGCCGATGGTATTGTTGCTGTGCGCTGCAAAGTCAATCTTGCCGCCCTCAGCCATGATGAAGAAACCCTTCCTGTTGTCAACAGTCCTGATGGCAGCATCGACTACCTGAGCCAGAGTCAGGTCGCCTTCCTTGCGTCCGAGGGCATAAGGAAGCACTTCGTCATAATTCTTCTTTGCGGTGAGCATTATCTTGTCACCCTTCTTTGCCTCAAACTCATCGATGCCGCGTGCTATCACGTAGCCGTTCTTCTCGACATCCTCATAGAGGGAAGGAAGATTCTTGTTCTTGCCTTTGACATGGAGGAATCCTCCGCCTCCGAAGAACTCGAAACCGGACAGAGGCAGTTCCTTGCCTATCTCATAATAGGCGTTGCGCTCAACGTTGTGGCCATAGAAAGCAGCCGGTGTGGCATGGTTGAGCTGCACTGTGCTGGTGATACCGACCTTGTAGCCGGCATCGTGGGCCTTATATGCTATACTCACAAGCCTGGTGGTGGAATCCGGAGCGATACCAAGCATGTGGTTCTTTGTTTTCGTACCAGTGGCAAGCGCGGTACCTGCAGCTGAAGAGCAGGTGATAGGGTTGCTTGCGGAATAAGTTGTCGCCATTCCCAGAACCGGGAACTGCGTGAAGGCGAGAGGGTCGTTGCCTATAACGCCTCTTTCCTGCGCGAGATATGCCTCGGCGAGCGAAACGCTTGAGAAGCTCATGCCATCGCCGATGAACAGGAAAACATATTTTGCCTTTTTGGCGCCGAATGATGCTGTGGAGAGCACCAGGGCGAGTACTGTGGCCAATAATCTGAAATATCTCTTCATATCTTAAAAATATAAAAGAAAGGGTGACTCTGTGGCCACCCTTTCTTAGAAGTAAGTATCGTTAGTTTACCTTGCGGGCGCCGTACATAATCTTGAGGGCCGAGCAACGGCGAAGCTCCTGCTTCACGTCTGTGATGATACCCATGCGGGTATCCTTGTCAGCCTTGATTGATACGGTCATAAACGGACGGTCAGCTTCGCTGAGGTTTTCACGCTCTGAAGCGATGAAGTCACGGATATCGTCAACTGTTCTGAAAGAGTCGTTGAGCTGGATACGGGAGTCAGTACCGAACTGAGCGGCATACTGGCTTGTAGGCTCACCGATGAAGATATAAGATGCAAGATCCTTTCTTTCGAGCTTTGCGATTTCTGAAGCAGCAGGTACGGATACCTTGACCTTGCGGTCAGTCTGACGCATGCTGGTGGAAACCATAAAGAACATCAGAATCATGAACACGATATCTGGAAGGGACGCAGTACTGATACCAGGTGTGTCACCCTTTTCTTTTTTGATGAATTTAGCCATACTGAATCCTCCAATTATTGTTTCTTGACATCCTTAGGTTCTGCCTCGGAAATGTTCTGAGGCACGGCCTTACGTACGATTTCCTGACGGTCTTCGTCAAGCTTTGCGTACTTCTTGCCATAATTCTGCAGTGCGAATTCATCGCGGATCTCATTTACGGCACGGATAAGTTCGTTCTGAACTTCAATGTACTTGCTGTAAGTGGTACCGCGGTCGTTCTGGAGAGAAATCACACCCTTGGATACAGGATATGTTCCGAAACCCGGAATGTCCTTCATTTCCTTTTCAGGAAGGTTAGGGTCATCTGTAGGGTTTGTAAGGAATTCCTTGATCTTGTCTTTCAGCTGGCTGACGTCCATCATTTCATTTCCGGCGAAAAGTCTGTCGCTGGCGTTGATCTTAACCTGGATGATATTTCTACGGTTAACCTTCTGGTCCTCTACCTTCTGGTCTTCAGCAGGTAACGGAGGGAGACGTCTTGAGAGACCTTCTTCCTTGTCCATAGTGGTAACCATCAAGAAGAATATCAACATCAGGAATGAGATATCCGCCATTGATCCACCGTTGATTTCAGGAGTCTTTTTTGAAGCCATACCTAATTCTTAATAGCGGAGCGGATGATGCTCCAGATTACTGCAACCACTGAGGCGCCGATGAACAAATATGTGAGATAGAGGGCAGCGTCAGTGAATTTGAATGTCTGAGCTGTGGTCTCTGTATTCACGTCAATAGCTGTACCAGGTGCGAGCATGTAAACTCCACCACAGATAACTACAACGCCGATGATGAGGGCGAGGAGTCCAATGATGCCCTTCTTGCTCTTGAATGCCCTGATGAGAGGGAATCCGAGTGCGAGTATCAAAGTGATGGCGAGAAGGATGTAAGCCCATCCGAGGTAGCCATCAAGCATCGGAGCATCCTGCGTTGTTGGATTTACAACGAAGAAGACGATGAAGATAATCAGCGAGAGAACGAGAAGGATATACTCAATGTATTTCCAAATTTTCATAATTGCTGATTTATATAATTACTTTGAGTATTTAACGAGAAGGTCAACGAGAGAGATTGAAGCATCTTCCATATCGATGGTGATGGAGTCAACCTTTGATACGAGGTAGTTGTAAACGATCTGGAGGATAATAGCGACAACAAGACCGCCGACTGTGGTGATCAAAGCGACTTTCATACCGCCGGCAACGAGGGTCGGGCTGATATCACCTGCAACTTCGATAGCATCGAATGCCTGGATCATACCAATCACAGTACCCATGAATCCCAACATAGGAGCGATACCGATGAAGAGGGAGATCCATGACATGCCGTTCATGAGCTGACCCATCTGAACTGAACCGTAGGAGATGATTGACTTTTCAGCCATTTCAACACCCTGATCCATATTCATGAGACCCTGATAGAAAATGCTTGCAACCGGACCGCGTGTGTTGCGGCAAACGTCCTTAGCAGCTTCAACACCACCGTTCTGGAGAGCGTCCTCTACCTTGGTGAGGAGCTTCTTTGTGTTGGTCTGAGCGAGGCTGAGGGTGATGATTCTTTCAATTGCGATAGCAAGACCGAAGATAAGGCAGAGCAATACTGTTGCCATGAAGCCTGCACCACCTTCGATGAAGAGCTTCTTGAGCTGCTGGTGGAGTGGCTGGTCGTTCTGACCTGCTGCAAATGGATCGGCAGCGGTTTCTTCTTCAGCAACTGCCTCTTCAGCTGGAGCTGCTTCGTCAGCTGGGGCAACTTCCTCAGTTGTAGCAGCTTCTGGCTGCTCCTGAGCGCTTGCTGTCTGGAACTGAGCAGAAATCGTCATAACGCCGACTACTGCCAAAAACATGAAAATTTTTTTCATAAGTTCTTTTAGTAATTAGTTATTAAACAGTGAATTAAATATATATAGTTTTCTTTTTTTGCGGTCTATAAATATCTTGCAATTTAGGCATTTTTTTTATAAAAACTAATTATTTCAGCGAAATTTCTCCTCTTAATGGGCTTTCCATGCCTTTCTTCACGCTTTCTGCATCGGAATGACATCCCAGAAGATGGAACAATTTGGTCAATGCCGACTCGGTGGTGATGTCCTGGCCGCTGATGACGCCGGCTTCCTCAAGGATGGCGCCGTTGGCGTAGGTGCCCATGTTGACAGAGCCTCTCTGGCACTGTGTGACGTTGACTATGACCACTCCGCGCGCGGTGCAGCGGCGTATCTTCTCCAGGAACCAGGGCAGGGAAGGGGCGTTGCCCGATCCGAAGGTCTCCAGCACCACGGCCCTCAGGCCTTTGGCGGAGAGCACGCTGTCCACATAGCTTTCGGTCATGCCCGGGAATATCTTGAGTATGGCCACATTGGTGTCCATCGCCGTGTTGACCTTGAACTCCCCCTCCTCCGGCAGGAAGCTGTGGATGGCGTTCCTGTCATAGCGTATGTGTATGCCTATGTCCGCAAGTAGCGGATAGTTCGGGCTTGAGAAGGCGCTGAAGTTCTCCGAATTGTACTTTGTGGTGCGGTTGCCCCTGAAAAGCTTGTTCTCGAAGCAGATGCACACCTCCGGCACCATCGGTTCGCCGTTGTCGTCCTTCATGGCGGCGAGCTCTATCGCGGAGATGAGGTTCTCCCTTCCGTCCGTGCGGAGCATTCCGATAGGGAGCTGGCTGCCGGTGAAGATCACACTCTTGCGCAGGCCTTCCAGCATGAAGCTGAGCGCGGAGGCCGAATATGCCATGGTATCCGTGCCGTGCAGCACCACGAAGCCGTCATAGCTGTCGTAATTGTCCCTTATGACATTGGCAATCCTGGCCCAGAACTCCGGCTTTGCGTCGGAGGAGTCGATCACCGGGTCGAAGGAATAAGTGTCAATGGTGTATCCGAAACGGTTGATCTCCGGCACTTCATCGCTTATCTGGCTGAAGTCGAACGGTTTGAGGAGCAGGGTGTCGGGATCCTGCTTCATGCCTATGGTACCTCCGGTATATATCAGGAGTATGGATTGTCTCATATATTGAACAGTTTGCGTGCGTTTGACGTCGTCGAGCCGGCGACTTCCTCAAGGGTGAGGCCCTTCAGGAGGGCGAGCCTTTCGGCGATGATTCTGGCATAGGAACTCTCATTGCGCTTGCCGCGGTGCGGCACAGGTGTCAGCCACGGGCAGTCCGTCTCCAGCACCAGGTCCTGCATGGACATCTTCGGCAGCACCTCGGCGATGCCGGCCTTCTTGTATGTGCAAACCCCGCCTATGCCGAACTTGAAATCGCCGTAGCGCAGGCAGCGGCAGTATGTCTCGTAACTGCCGGAGAAGGCGTGGAAAATGCCTTTGAGGCTCAGGCCGCGGACCTCATCCAGCACCTCGAACATGGCGTCCGTGGCGTTGCGGCAGTGTATCAGCACGGGAAGGTCCTCCTTCGCCGCCAGCTCGAACTGCGCGGCGAGGACGCGGCGCTGCTCCGCCTCGAAGTCGCGGGACCAGTAGAAATCCAGTCCTATCTCGCCTATGGCCAGGAAACGCCTGTCATGCAGATGCTCCTTCACAAAGTCCAGCTCCCGCTCCCAGTCCGCATTGACATCGGTCGGGTGAAGGCCGGTGCAGGGAAAGGCTATGCCCGGGAAGGCATCCGCGCACTCGAGCATTGAAGCGTGGACGGCGGAGTTGATGCCCGGCATGATGAGCGTGCCCACGCCATTGTCCAGGGCCCTTGCCACCACCTCCTTCCTGTCGTGGTCGAAGGCTTCGTCGTATATGTGTGAATGAGTGTCAATCAGTTCCATATTGCCCGCAAAGGTAGGCAATATTTTCTTCAATCCTCAAGGTTTCAGGGCGTACTTTCGCCCTTGGGTGGATATTATCGTGCCATTCATCTCCATCTCCAGAAGAAGGGCGCTGAGGCTGTTGAAGGGCAGGCCCGAGATGGTCATGATCTCCTCGAAGTCGCGCGGCGACTCCTCCTTCAATATGTCAATGACCAGCCTGCTGTCGCTCCCTTCGGGAAATGCTATCTCTATCTGCCGTGCGCGTGCCGCAGGGCTGTGCTCGCCCCATCCCATCTGCCTGCAGATGCTGTGGGCGCCCCGCGCAAGATGTGCGAGGTTCTTCTCGATCAGAGCGTTGCAGCCTTCGGAAGATGCGTCGCTGAGCCTGCCCGGGAGGGCGAACACCTCCCTGTCGTAGGAATTGGCCAGATCCGTGGTGATGAGCCCTCCGCCCTTGGCGAAGGACTCCGCCAGCAGCGTCGCATCCGACATCCCCGCTATGATGCGGTTCCTCCTGATGAAATGAGCCGTCTGCGGATAGGTGGACCTCGGGAAATCGGTCACCAGTGCACCCTGGGCGGCGATGCGCAGGGCCAGCTCGCGGTGCTGGGGCGGATATATGCTGTCCAGACCGGTCGGGATCACGGCGATGGTCTGGAGTCCGGCTTCAAGTGCCGCCGTGTGCGCAGCTGCGTCGATGCCGAAAGCCAGGCCGCTCACTATCACCGGCGGCTTCGGGATGGCGGCCAGACTTTTGACAATATTGACGCACTGGCTCTTCCCGTACCAGCTCGCCCGCCTGGTGCCGACAACCGCCAGCGCGCGCTTGGGATTGAGGCAGTCCAGGCCCTTGCTGTACAGCACCAGCGGGCAATCGTAGCATTCCTTCAGCCTGGAGGGATAGTCCTTGTCCTCATAGTACAGCGGCCGTATGCCGTATCTGACATTCCATTCGAGCTCCTCCTCCGCCCAGGCCAGGGTGGCGGGGTCCAGTATCTGTCCGACCAGATCGTTGCTGTAGGGCAGCAAGCCATCCAGGTGGCTGCGCTTCATCCTGAAGACCTCCTTCGGGTCCCCGACCAATTCGATTATCCTGCGCCCCTCGGCGCACTTGTATGCGAACACCTTTGCCAGTGCTATCGCATATACAGAAAAATCATACTCCATAAACCGCTTTTTTCCGCGAATTTATGGAGTATGATTCTCAATGTCACTACCAAAAAATGTCCTTTGCAGTTTTTGGCAGTCTATGTTTTTTTGTAAAAGTGCGCTTTATCAGATGATCAGCATCGCATCTCCGTAATCACCGAATTTGTATTCGTTCTTCACGGCCTCGTCGTATGCCTTCATCACGTTCTCGTATCCGCCGAATGCTGCCACGTTCATCAGCATGGTGGAAAGCGGCATGTGGAAGTTTGTCACGAGGGCATCAGGGATGGAGAATTCGTAAGGAGGGAAGATGAACTTGTTGGTCCAGCCTTCGAAAGGACGGATCTCCTTCGTGGTTGTGACGTAGGTCTCGAGGGCGCGTACGACGGTGATGCCGACGGCAACCACCTTGTGTCCTGTCTGCTTGGCCTTGTTGACGGTATCGGCGGTCTCTTCGGTGATGACCATCTGCTCGGAGTCCATCTTGTGCTTGGAGAGATCCTCCACATCAACCTGGTGGAAATGGGCGTTACCCATATATAAAGTAACGAATGTGCTGTCGATGTCGTTAAGCTCCATCTTCTTGAAGAGTATCTTGCTGAAGTGGAGGCCTGCGGCAGGGCATGCCACCGCACCTTCGTGCTCCGGGTTGGCGAAGATGTTCTGGAAGCGGTCGGTGTCGATCTCCTCTGCGTGAGGACGTATCCACTTAGGTACAGGGAGCTCGCCGAGCTGGTAAAGTATGTTGCGGAATTCCTCGTCAGTGCCGTCGAACAGGAAGCGGAGGGTGCGGCCCCTGGATGTGGTGTTGTCGATGACTTCGGCCACGAGGGCGTCATTCTCTCCGAAATAGAGCTTGTTGCCTATGCGTATCTTGCGCGCAGGGTCAACCAGCACGTCCCAGAGGTGCTGCTCCTTGTTGAGTTCACGCAGGAGGAATACTTCAATTTCCGCCCCTGTCTTCTCCTTGTTGCCGCAGAGCCTTGCCGGGAAGACCTTGACGTCGTTGAATACGAAGAGGTCGTGTGGCTGGAAGTACTCTATGATGTCCTTGAAGATCCTGTGCTCTATCTCGCCGGTGTCCTTGTGGAGGACCATCATGCGGCATTCGTCACGGTAATCGGAAGGATATCTTGCAATAAGATGTTCGGGAAGGTCGAAATTGAATTGTGAAAGTTTCATTTATCTTGCTTTTTGTGCATTAAAACATTTCCTTATACGAAATCTGACACAAAAAGTTTCAATAATTTGAAAAAAAATTACATTCTCTGTCTCACTTCACCGGAATTGTCCGCCGTGAAGGTCAGCTGCACCTCCATGTAATTGCGGTTGCGGCATATCGTCATTGTGATGCTTTCGCCCGGACGGTAGCTGTTGATCGTCTCCTGGAGGGCGGCCGGAGTCTTGATGGCCTTGCCGTCGATGGCGACGATGATGTCACCGCTGCGGAGTCCTGCGTCTGAAGCGACACTGCCGTCGGCCACTGCGTGGATGTAGGCTCCCTCCATGGTGGTAAGGTCATACTGCTCTGCCATCTCAGGTGTGATGGCGGACATTGACACGCCCAGCTTCACTCTGTGTACGGAACCGAAGTCGATGAGGTCGTCGGCGATCTTGCGTACTATGTTGGCAGGGACTGCGAATGAGTAGCCCGCATACGAACCTGTCGTGGATACGATGGCGGTGTTGATTCCCGCGAGGAAACCGTCCTTGGTCACGAGAGCTCCGCCGGAGTTGCCCGGATTGACGGCGGCGTCGGTCTGGATGAAGGACTCGATCTTGAACTCGCCGGTGTAGTTAGGCATAGAGCGGCCCTTGGCGCTGATGATGCCGGCGGTGATGGTGGACTGGAGCTCCTTGCCCATAGGGCTGCCTATGGCGAGCACCCATTCTCCGAGCCTGAGCTCGTCGGAATCTGCGAATTCGATGGTCTGGAGGCCTGTCTTAGGCTCTATCTTGATGATGGCCACGTCAGTTGCCGGGTCTGTGCCCACCAGTGTGGCAGGGTAGGTCTCGTTGTTGTTGAGGGTGACAACGATCTGTGAGGCGCCCGCCACGACGTGATTGTTGGTCACGATGTAGCCGTCAGGCCTTATGATCACACCGGAACCGCTGCCCTGCTGTATCCTTTCGCGGCCCTGTCCGGAGTACTGGTCCCCGAAGAAGAACTTGAGGATAGGGTCCAGCGCTTCCTGCTGCTTTCCCCTGACGGTGACTTCGACATATACGACCGCGTCAACGCAGTTTTCGGCGGCGTATGTGAAATCAGGGTAGTCAGATACTGACATTCTGGCCGGTTTGCCGGTCTCAGACTTTTCAATGACAGCCTTCGGCTGTATGAACTTCGTTACGAGAAACGCTGTCAGTCCGCTCAGAAGGACGGATGCGAGCACGGTGAGGATGGTTCTTTTCATATTGTATCTGAATTGTTTTTCTTATGACGCGAACCCTGCGTCAAATTGTATGCCGTATCGCAAAAGTAGGAAATATATACGTTAAATTATATACCTTTGTCATATTATGAAGCGTTGGAAGAAAAGACTTTTTATCAAACTGCCGCTGGCCCTGGTGGCCCTCAGCGTGCTTTGGGTGCTGGCACTCAAGGTGGTGCCGGTTTATTACACTCCACTTATGTTCAAGCGCGCATATCAGAACAGATATGATGACGATTTCAAGACAAGGCACAGCTGGGTGCGCATCGACAATATATCATCCAATATGATGAAGGCCGTCATCGCCAGCGAGGACAACCGCTTCGCGACGCACAACGGCTTTGATACCACCGAGATACGCAAGATGTACCAGGATCATCTCAACAAGGGCAAGAAGCTCAGGGGATGCAGCACCATCAGCCAGCAGACCGCCAAGAACGTGTTCACCTTCTGTTCGGACACATGGTGGCGCAAGGGCGTCGAGGCGTATTACACCGTCCTGATCGAGAAGATCTGGGGCAAGGAGAGGATCATGGAGGTCTATCTCAACTCCATCGAGATGGGCCCGGGCATATACGGCATCGAGGCCGCATCCAAGTATTATTACGGCAAGCCGGCGTCGGACCTCTCCCTCCGTCAGGCCAGCCTGGTGGCAGCCTGCCTCCCGAACCCCATCAAGCGCAGACCTGACAACAGGACATCCTACCTGTCACGCAGGGAGGCACAGATATCCAGCCTCACCTACAAGATAGCCTACCCTGACTGGGTATATCACAAACATCCTGAAAAAGACAAGGACAAATGAGAAAAACAGCCATGATGCTGGCCCTGGTGCTGGCTTCCGTGCTGCCATGCGCAGCGCAGAACGATTCAACAGTATTCGCCCACGGCCCCTGGAATGAGACAGAGGTGAGCCGCGGCATCACGCTCCGGCATTGCCAGTTCGCCGACAGCAGCCTCTTCGGCGCCAACGAATACGTCTCCGTGCTCATCATCTCCCGCCGCCACGCGCTGGATGTGGTGGCCTCCGCTGACAGCACTCTGGAGAAGACCACGGCGCTTGCGGACAGATACGGCGCCACCGTCGCCGTCAACGGCTCCTATTTCAAGATGAAGCACCCATATGGCGCCGTCACTTATACCAGGGTGGACGGGCGTCAGGTGGGCGTCAACAGCCTCTCCGCGAATTCTGCGGAACGTTCGGACAGGATAGGCGGCTCTGTGGCCTTCAAGGGCAGGCGCGCCAGGATGTACAAGGTGGATTCGGAAGACCGCGAATGGGAGGACTGCATACCGGCCGAGGACGTGCTCTGTGCCGGTCCGCTCATGATACTCCAGGGCAGGGACGAATATGTCGCAAAGACCTCATTCAACACCACCCGTCATCCCCGCACTGCCGTGGGAATGCGCCGCGACGGATCCAAGGTCCTAGTAGTGGTGGACGGCCGCAATGCCATGTCGGCGGGAGTATCGATCTTCGAGCTCCAGCAGATCATGCGCTGGCTCGGCTGCGTGGATGCCCTGAACCTCGACGGAGGCGGTTCATCCACCATGGTTGTAAATGGTGAGATCATCAACCATCCTTGCGACAACGGCAAGTTCGATGCGGCGGGGGAGCGTTCGGTATCGAACGCGATAATCTGTCAGCCGAGACGGAAAGGCCCTGAGGCCGTGCGCCGCAGTGCCGTGAGATAGGCTCCGCTGCCCAGTGCGAGGCCGAGGTCGCGCGCTATCGAGCGTATATACGTGCCCTTGGTGCAGCGTATGCGCAGAGTCACGGCCGGCCGCGAACCGTCTGATGCAGTCTCGGCGGTGTGATAGTTGTGTATGTGTCTGATCTGGCTGAAATCCGCCTCCGGACCCTTTCTCTCCTCCTCGGAGATGCTGCGGGTCCCGGCCTCGTGCCAGTCCAGTATTTCAATTTCCTTAATGGTGATGATGGAGCGCTTGAGCTCCACCGGCTCGCCTGCGCGGGCGTACTCGTATGCCCTCAGGCCGCCCACTATCTTGGCTGAGAAGATGGGAGGGACCTGCTCCTGCTCGCCTATGAAGTCTTTCAGCGCCGCCTCCACGCTTTCGCGTGTAATGTGTTCATACGGGTAGAAGCTGTCCACCGGCTGCTCCAGGTCGTAGGATGCCGTGCTGGCGCCGAATTCCACCGTAGTGACATATTCCTTCTCGTGTGACTGCAGCTCCTCCGCTATCTTGGTGGCTTTGCCGAGGCAGATGATGAGCATGCCGCTCGCCAGCGGATCCAGCGTGCCGGCGTGTCCCACCTTGAGCTTCTTGTCATGGAAGAGCCTCTGCGCCTGGAACTTGACCTTGCGCACAAGATCGGCGGAAGTCCATCTCAGAGGCTTGTCCATAGGTATGACTATGCCTCCGGGATAGTCCGCAATGTCTCCGGATAGATGGCTCTCGAGGAACTCGGCCATCCCATCGACGGGACAGCCTTCAAGAAGGAAATATGGTTCAGCCATTATTTGCAGGGGATCTTTTCTACTCTGCGCTGGTGACGTCCGCCTTCAAACTCAGCCGCGAAATATGCCTTCACGATCTCCTGTGCAGTCTCGAGAGAGATGAATCTGCCCGGGAGGGAGAGCACGTTGGCGTTGTTGTGCTGCTTTGCGAGCGCACCGAGCTCAGGGGTCCAGCAGAGAGCTGCGCGTACGCCCTGATGCTTGTTGAGCGTCATGGAGATGCCGTTGCCGGAGCCGCAGATGGCTATGCCGCAGCATACCTCACCGTTCTCAACCGCATATCCGAGAGGGTGCGCGGTGTCAGGATAGTCCATGCTTTCGGTGGAGTGTGTACCGAAATCCTTGATCTCAAATCCCATTTCCTCAAGCATAGGCTTGAGGGCTTCTTTCATCTCGTAGCCGGCGTGGTCAGACGCCATTCCTAAGATTTTTGCCATGATTTATCCGAGTTTTGCTATTGCGTTGTCAATTCTTGATAATATTTCCTGCTTGCCGAGTATGGCCATCATATCAGCGATGCCAGGGCCCTTGGACACTCCAACGAGGAAGAGTCTGAGGGTGTTCATCACCTTGCCCATAGGCCACTCGTTGCCGCTGATGAGTTCGTGCAGGCCATTCTCCAGGGTATCCTTGTCAAAGGATGCGACGCCCTCGAGGTATGTGCGTACCTGAGGGATGATCTCCTTGACCTCGTCCTTCCAGAACTTGTTGACAGAGGCCTCGTCGTAGCTCTGCGGAGCCTCGAAGAAGAATGAGGTGAGATCCCAGAGCTCGAACGCGAAATGAGCCCTTTCCTTCATCATATCCAGCACCCCGCCCACGAACTTGTCGTCAAATCCTGCGAGCTTGTCGCCGTTGAGGGCGCGGAAATCAGCCACGAGCTGCTCCGTGGTGCGCTGGCGGAGGTATTCCTGGTTGAACCACTTCGCCTTGTCAGGATTGAAGCGTGCGCCGGACTTCACCACTCTCTCGAGTGAGAATGCCTTGGTCAGTTCGTCAAGTGTGAAGAGCTCCTGCTCGGTGCCCGGATTCCAGCCGAGCATGGCCAGCAGGTTGACGAATGCCTCAGGATAATAGCCGTCCTCGCGGTAGCCGCGTGTGACTTCGCCTTCCGCATTGACCCACTTGAGCGGGAATACCGGGAAGCCCAGGCGGTCGCCGTCACGCTTGCTCAGCTTGCCCTTGCCGTCCGGCTTGAGGAGGAGGGAGAGATGTGCGAACCTTGGCTGCACGTCCTGCCATCCGAATGCCTCGTAGAGCAGATAGTGGAGCGGGAGGGAAGGAAGCCACTCCTCGCCGCGGATGACGTCGGTGACCTCCATCAGGTGGTCATCCACGATGTTCGCAAGGTGGTAGGTCGGCAGCTCGTCCGCCTTCTTCCAGAGCACCTTGTCGTCCAGGGTATTGGTATTCACCTCAATATGTCCGCGTATCATGTCGTCCATGCTGACGATGCGGTCCTCGGGCATCTTGAAGCGTATTGTCCAGTTGTTCTCTTCAGCGAGCCTGCGCTGCACCTCCGCCGCGTCCATAGTGAGGGAGTTGCGGAGCTGGGTGCGGGTCTGCCAGTTGTAAGTGAAGGTGCGCTTCTGCGCTTCCGCCTCGGCGCGCATCGCTGCGAGTTCCTCAGCGGTGTCGAACGCATAGTAGGCGAAGCCGTGCTCCACCAGATAATCTGCGTACTGGCGGTAAATGCCGCGGCGCTGGCTCTGGCGGTAAGGCGCGTGCGGATGTTTCTCAGACGGGGTCTCAACGATCCTGCCGTCGGCATCCACGCCTTCGTCAGGGAGGATTCCGCACCAGCGGAGAGCCTCTATGATATACTCCTCGGCGCCTTCAACGAAACGTGTGGAGTCGGTGTCCTCTATGCGGAGAATGAAGTCTCCACCGACCTGCTTTGCATACAGGTAATTGTACAATGCGGTCCTTACTCCGCCCATGTGGAGCGGCCCTGTCGGGCTCGGGGCGAAACGTACTCTTCTCTTTTCCATATACTATTCTTCGTCTTTTTCGTTTTTCTGGAGGTTCAGCAGCTTCTCGCGGCGGTAGAATGCCGGCTCGCTCTCAAGTTCGCTGATCTCCTGCTGGGATTCCACGATGAGTGAAGGCTTGCCTGCAAAATGGCGCTTGCTGTTGATGTTTTCTGAATCTTCCGGGCACAAAGGTACACCGCTCTTCCGGTTTTTGGAAGAGGAATCATCATATTTGACCTCAATGATATTGCTTTTCTTGATTTTGATGACCGGGAGCTGGGTCATCTCGAAGCCGGTGGCGATGAGGGTGACGCTGATATTGTCGCCCATATTGTTGTCAGTCACGATACCGCGCTTGAAATTGACGGTGTCGCCGATGCGGCTCTTGATATTGTCCATGATCTGCGAGATCTCGGACATCTTGGCGGCCTTGCCCTGTTCGCCGCTGCTGGTGATGTTGACCAGCGCGTTCTTGGCGGTGCTCAGGTCAAGCTCCTGGAGCAGAGGGGAGCAGAGTGCCTGCTCCACAGCCTCTTCCACTCTGTTGGGACCTGAGGCGGTGCCTATACCCATGAGGGAAACGCCGCTGTTCTGCATGATCTTGCGCACGTCGGCGAAATCGGCATTGATATGACCGCTTCTGGTGATGATGTCGGAAATGCTCTTGACAGCTATGGCCAGCACCTCGTCGGCCTTGTGGAAAGCCGTCACATAGTCGAGGTCTCCGTAGAGCTCGTAGAGCTTCTGGTTGTCGATGATCAGCATGCTGTCCACCTGGCGGTGGAGCTCCTTGATGCCCTCCACGGCACGGTACAGCGCTTCCTCGCCCTCATCCCTGAACGGGAGGGTGACAACGCCCACGGTGAGGAGGCCCTTCTTCTTGGCGGTCTCTGCGATGACAGGAGCGGCGCCGCTGCCGGTACCGCCGCCCATACCGCAGGTGATGAACGCCATCTCGGTATTGCTGCCGAATATCTTTTCAATCTCTTCCTGAGATTCCAGCGCGGCCTTCCTTCCGGTTGCTGCGTCTGTGCCGGCGCCGAGGCCCTTGGTAAGCATCGGACCCAGCTGGACCTTGGTAGGCACACAACTCATCTCCAATGCCTGCATGTCGGTGTTGCAGATGACGAAATCCACATCTTCGATGCCGCTGGCGCACATGTATGACACTGCATTTCCGCCACCGCCGCCGGCGCCGATTACAGTGATGATATTGGCTTTTTTCTCCCAGTCCTTAGGGATGAAGTTATTTGAATTGTATTCCATGGTCACTAAGCTTTATCTTTATCGTCTGCAAAGAAGTCGTTGATGAAATTCTTGAATAATCCGCCGAGCTTTCCTCCACGCTTGATCCTGCCGGTATCCCTGGTTTCCTCCTTTTCCTCATCGCTGTCAAATACCTCCTCTTCTTCAGGTTCTTGAACCGTGGCAGGAGCAGGAGCGGTCGTGGGTTTCGGAGTTGGCTTCGGGGCTGTTTTCTCAGGAGCAGGCTGTGCCGCCGGCTGCGCCGGTGCCGGTGCAGGAGCCGGTGCAGGAGCCGGTGCAGGAGCAGGAGCAGGGGCTGGTGCAGGTGCTGCAGGCTTGGCCTTTTCCTCCTCCGGCTCATCCTGGAAGATGGATGCCAGATTGACTACAGGCTTCTTCGGTCCTGCATTGATGGTCTCGGCCTTGCGCAGGGCGGGGATATCCGTGGCGAATGAGAGATTGCCGGAGAGCGCCTCGATGACCAGTCCGACCGCAGTCGAAGAGAAGGCATCCATTGCGCCGATGGCGGAATCCGGGGTGATGCTGCTTCTCGGTGCGGCGAGACGCACCTTCTTGTCGAGCAGTATCCTCGCGAGCTGGGTGATGTGCTCCATATAGCTGCAGCCGCCGGTCAGCACGACTCCTGAAGGGAGCTTGCTTGAGTAGCCGCTCTGCTCTATGACATAATTCACGGCATCGAATATTTCGCTCATCCTGGCCTCGATCACGCGGCTGAGCAGGCTGAGCTCCACTGTGCCGTCCTCCACATTGTCCTCGCCGCGGAGCACGAGCTGCTTGTTTTCGGCCGTGTATTCTTCAAGACAGTTGCCGAAGCGCTGCTTGATGTTCTCCGACCATTCATAGGTCAGGTTGGTTACGGTCTTGATATCGTTGGTGACAGCGTCGCCTCCGAACGGAACGGTATAGAGCTGCCTGATGATATTGTCCTTGACTATTGCGATCTCGGTGAGATTCTTGCCCATGTCCACGAGGGCCACGCCGTTCTCCATCTCCTGTCTTGTGAGAACGGCCGCTGCGGATGCGATGTTGGAGAGAATGACCTTCTTGACATAGATGCCGCATTCGCCGAGTATCTTCTTGCGCTTGTTGAACAGGCTGCTCTTGCCTGAATACACCTTGAAGAAGCTCTCGAGCGTCTCACCGCTCATGCCTATGACATCCTTAATACGCAGGCCGATCTGGTCATCCACATTGAATCTCTGCGGTATGACGTCGAAGATCATCTCGTCGCCCGGGACCTCCCTCTCGAACTGCTTGGCTGAGATCAGCCTGATCTCCTCCTCCGTAATGTACTTTTCGCTGTCCTTCCTCTGGTTGCGGCAGGATATCTCGTCGGCATGGAGGAATTTGCCTGAAAGGCTGATTACCGCGCTCTTGATAGGCTCCCCGCACTCGTCCTCCGCTTTGCAGAGAAGTGGTTTGAGAGCATCTATGACCTTGAGGTCATTGACGATCTCACCTCCCTTGATACCTGCTGAAGGGGCATCGTAATAGGAACGGATGCGAATCCCGGAGGACGTCAGCTCGCCGACTGCGACTGCAATCTTTGAGGATCCGAAATCGATGGCTGTGATTAAGTTGCTCATAGTTATCTGCAAATTATCTGTTTTTTATATTTCAAATTCACGCTTTTGTAATGTGCGGCCTCCTCCAGCGGAGCGATGCTCTTGTAGAAAGCCGTGAGCTTCGAGAACTTCGTCTCTATGTCCGAAGCGTCCCCGAAGATGATATTGTATCTGGAGTCCCTGGTGCAGAGGCAGATGTCGCCGTTTTCGGCAATGTCTATCTGCTCTATCTGGCTGCGCCAGTAGTCATGGCTCTCGATATAGTCTCCCACCGCTATCATCCCGTCCATCCACTTTCTCTCCTTGTCGCTCCCCGGATAGCCCTGCTGTCCGGAACTGTAGCTGACGGGTATCCTGCCGGTCACGATAGGCACGTTGGCGACATTGTGGATAGGGAACATATAGCCTGTGGAATCGACGTAGAAGCTCTTGCGTCCGTTGTCAAAACGCATGACCGGATGACGCTGCTCCAGCATAATGTTGAGGTAGCCCGTCATGTCCTTGAACACTTCCACCTTCCTGACCTCACCTCTGGCGGCGATGCTGCTCTCCAGAGCGAATATGTTGATGTCCTGCATCCTGTGGCCTATCAGGCCCCTGCCGCCGTCGATCATTTCCAGCACGTCGCGGCGGGTCACAGCCCTGTTCTCGATGGAGTCCGCCAGGATGACGTTGATCCCGGTGCAGATCTCCTCCTGTGCGCGCTCTCGCGCATACTTGCCGGCATGGAAGAAATATGCTCCGCCAAGGAAAGCCGTCAACAGGCAGAATAGGGTGGTCAGCAGGATTCGCTTCAGCATATCGTGTTGAGGTATTCTTCTATAGGGTTGATGAATCTTTCTATGTCTCCGGCGCCTATGGTCACGAGGCAGTCGATGTCAAGACTTTTGATAGTGTCGAGCAGCTGCTCCTTGCTGACCAGATGCTTGTCGCTGATGGTCACCTTGTCGAACACCATCTCCGCGTTCACGCCTTCGATCGGGAGCTCGCGTGCCGGGTAGATAGGCAGCATGATCAGCTCGTCCAGGCCGCTGAGCGCCTCGGCGAACTCATCCGCGAAGTCGCGTGTGCGAGTGTAGAGATGCGGCTGGAATATGCCGCAGATGCGCCTGCCGGCGAATATGTTGCGTATGGAGCTGATGGCCGCCTTGATCTCGTTCGGATGGTGCGCGTAGTCGTCCACGTATGCCACCTTCGGAGTGTTGACGTGTATGTCGAATCTGCGCTTCACGCCGCGGAATGAGGCGAGCGCCTTGCGCAGCGCTTCAGGCTCGATGCCGTGCAGCAGGGCGCAGGCCGATGCCGCAATGGCATTCTCTACATTCACCCAACCCGGGACGCCGACCCTGCAGTGCTCTATCCTGCCCATAGGGGAATTGACGGTGAAGTCGAAATATCCGCCCTCCACCGGCACTATGTCAGATGCGTAGAAGTCGCAAGGCTGGTCGTATGAATAGCTGTACACCCTGGCCTTGATGCCTTCGCGCGGCACCGTGACGCCCTTCTTGATGATGACGGCTCCGCTCTCATTGATCTGCGATGCGAATTCGCCGAAGGCCTCGATGACGTGGCTGTGGTCCTTGTATATGTCGAGATGGTCCGCGTCGGTGGCGGTGATGACGGCTATCTCAGGGAAGAGCTGGAGGAAAGAGCGGTCGAACTCGTCAGCCTCAGCCACGAGCACCGGCTCCTTGCTCAGCAGGAGATTGGTATCATAATTCTTGGATATGCCGCCGAGGAACGCGTTGCAGCCCTTGCCGCCTTCGGTGAGAATGTGCGCCAGCAGCGTGCTTGTGGTGGTCTTGCCGTGCGTGCCGGAGACCGCGAGGCATTTCTGCTTGCGGGCGATCTCTCCGAGCGCCCTCGAGCGCTTGCACACGTTGTAGCCCTTTGCGAACACGGTCTTGAACTCCTCCAGGTCCGCCGGGATGGCCGGAGTGTAGATCACGAAAGTGGACTCCACATCCTGCGGGATAAGGTCCGGCCTGTCCTCATAATGTATGGAGATGCCTTCCTGCTCCAGCCTTGCCGTGAGCGGGGAAGGGGTGCGGTCATAACCTGACACGCTGTATCCGGCATTGTTGAAATACCTGGCTATGGCGCTCATGCCTATGCCGCCTATGCCGAGGAAATAGTAATTCTTGTATTCAGCCATCATACCTGATGAGTGCGAGCACCTCTCTCGCAATAACTTCTCCCGCATCCTTGCGCGCGAGCTTGAGGATGTTGCTTTCCAGTGATTTGATTTTCTCTTCGTCGGCCAGTAGGCCTTCCGCGGTGGTCATGAGCTTCTCCACGGCCTCGCAGTCGCGTACCATCATGGCCGCGTCCTTGTTGACCAATGCCATGGCATTGTGGGTCTGGTGGTCTTCGGACACGTTAGGCGACGGCACGAATATCGTTGCCTTGCCGGCCACGCAGAGCTCGGAGATCGTTCCGGCTCCGGCCCTGGATATGATCACGTCCGCCACGGCGAATGCCAGGTCCATCCTCGCGATGAAATCGAAATTGCGCACGTTCGGCAGATTGCGGTCAGCCAGGAATGCGTCTATGCCGCTCTTGTAGAACTTGCCGCTCTGCCAGATGACCTGATAATCCGCCTTGTCAGCCTTTTCCTCGACCCATTTCTTCATCGCATTGTTGAGCGTGCCGCTGCCGAGGCTGCCGCCCACGATGAAGAGAGTCTTCTTCGCAGGGTCCAGGTTGAAGAATTCATATCCGGCCTTCCTCTCTTCTTCGGTCGGCCTGTTGATGGACTTGCGTATAGGGTTGCCGGTGAGGATGATCTTGTCAGCCGGGAAGAATCTCTCCATGCCCTCGTAAGCCACGCAGATGCGCCTGGCCTTCTTGCCCAGTATCTTGTTGGTCAGGCCGGCGAATGAATTCTGCTCCTGGATGAGCGTAGGCACGCCCTTGTGCCCTGCGCTCCAGAGCATTGGCGCGCTGGCGTAGCCTCCCACGCCCACTGCGACGTCAGGCTTGAACTCCTTCACGATCTTCCCCGCGAGCCTGATGCTCCTGAGCACCTTGAAGGGCAGAGCAAGGTTCTGCAGAGAAAGCTTTCTCTGCAGTCCTGCCACCGGCAGGCCCTTGATCGAATACCCTGCAGCAGGGACCTTCTCCATCTCCATGCGTCCCTCTGCTCCCACAAATAATATTTCAGCGTCCGGCTCGATGGCGCGGATCGAATCTGCTATGCTCAGCGCCGGGAATATGTGTCCGCCCGTACCGCCTCCGCTGATGATGATGCGCGGATTACTCATTCTGATTATCCTCCGTTATTCTTTGTTCCGCTTCCTGCACGTCCAGCTGCCTGCTGACCGAAAGTATGATGCCGAAGGCACCGCTCAGCACGACGAAGGCCGTACCTCCGTGGCTGATCAGCGGCAGCGTATGACCCGTGATAGGAAGCAATCTTATATTTACATATATGTGCAGCATCGCCTGTATGGCGATGAGAAATCCGAGACCTATGACCACGGCGCCCGAGAACGGCGTCTGGCACCTGCTGCCGATGGTGATGCACCTGAACAGGAAGATCATGTACAGCAGTATGACGAACGTTCCGCCGAGCAGACCGTATTCCTCCACGATGAAGGCGAAGATGAAGTCAGAGAATGCCATTGACAGCGAATACCTCTGCGTGCTCTTGCCCGGACCCTTGCCTATGAGACCGCCCTGCGAGATGGCCACCTTGGCGTTTTCGCTCTGCCTCTTGTTGTCCAGATAAGCCTGCTTCTGGGCGGCAGTCATGTTGGCGAGCTTGGTCTCCTCATCCTCCTTGTCGCTGTCGAAGTAGCTCGCGAGTCGGTGCTGCACGGTGCCGAAGCGGTTGAATATCTTCTCGACCTTGCCGGCCGGCTCCTCAGTGCTCTCCCTGCCTGCGTAGAAGGCGTTGTAGATGCCGAAGAGCAGCAGCACGCCCGCCACCGCGCCTCCGGCGGAAATGAGCAGGAATCTCAGCTTCACGCCCATGAACCAGAGCAGCAGGAAGCTGATGAATCCGAACAGCAGGGCGGAGGAGAAGCTGTTGGCCATCACAAGCAGGCAGGTGCCCGCCACAGGCAGCAGCAGCTTGATCGCGAAATCCCTGAACGTATCCAGACTGTCCTCCCAGTATTCGACGGCCTTGGCCAGATACAGTATGAGGCCGACCTTCGCGAACTCGAACACCTGTATGGACTTGCCGAATATCTTCACCCCTCGCACGGCGCCGTTCCTGATGTCCTGGAACCCCGGCACGAAGGTCAGAAGCAGCATCAGGGTCGTGCCGCCGAAGAACAGGAATGCCAGGCCGCGGTACCATTTGAGCGGGATGACATAGCAGATGAGAAGGCACAGGAATCCGCCCAGCACCAGACGTATCTGCTGCAGGAACAGAGCCGTTTTCTCCATGTGGTTGACATTGGCGCGGTAGGTGCTTGCGGAGAACACCGCCAGGATGGAAATCATCGCCAGCAGTATCACAAGTCCCCAGATCGCCTTGTCGCCCTTGACCCTTAACTTTCTCATTGCTCTGACTGTACTGTATTATAGTTTTCTTACTGCTTCCTTGAACTGACGGCCCCTGTCCTCATAGCTCTTGAACAGGTCGAAGCTTGCGCAGCAAGGGGAGAGGAGGACAGTGTCGCCCTCCACCGCCAGGGATGCGCACTTCTTCACACATTCCTCAGCCGAGAGTGTCTCATATACCGGGACCATGCTGTCGAAGCAGTCGTGTATCTTCTTGTTGTCCACGCCGAGGCAGACAATGCATTTCACCTTTTCCTTTACCAGGTCATAAATAGGTGTGTAGTCGTTGCCCTTGTCCTTGCCGCCGAGGATGAGGACGATAGGGGTCTTGACGCTTTCCAGCGCGTACCATGTCGAATTGACGTTGGTCGCCTTGGAGTCATTGATATAGAGCACGCCGCCTATGGACAGCACCTTCTCCATGCGGTGCTCCACGCCCTCGAAAGACATGAGAGACTCGCGTATGGACTTGTTGGCGATCTTCATCACCTTGCCGGCGATGGCCGCCGCCATCGAATTATATACATTGTGCTTGCCCTTGATGGAGAGCTCGTCCAGCATCATGTCGTACTTGTCGCCGTCCACGCTGACGTGCATCCTGTCACCGTCCACCCAGGCGCCCTCGTCCAGCTTCTGCTCCTGGCTGAAAGGCAGTTTCTTGGCCTGGAGCACAATCTTGTTGAGCTTGCCCATGGTGATGTCGTCATCTGCGCAGAATATGAAGCAGTCGTCCTTGGACATGTTGCGGGTGATGCGGAACTTCGCGTTCACATAGTTCTGCATCACGTAGCCGTACCTGTCGAGATGGTCAGGAGTGATGTTGAGCAGAACTGCGATATCGGCCTTGAAGTCGTACATGCCGTCCAGCTGGAAGCTGCTGAGCTCGAGCACGTAGATGTCGTGCTGCTCGGTAGCGACCTGCATCGCGTAGCTCTTGCCTATGTTGCCGCCCAGACCCACGTTGAGGCCGGCGTTCTTGAGCAGATAATATATCAGCGAAGTAGTGGTGGTCTTGCCGTTGCTTCCGGTGATGCAGATCTTCTTGGCGCTGTCATACCTGCCGGCGAATTCTATCTCCGATATGACAGGGATGTTCCTGCTGTAAATCTCCTGAACCAAAGGCACCGTCTCGGGTATGCCCGGACTCTTGATAACCTCGTCGGCATTGAGAATCTTGTCATAGCTGTGGCCGCCTTCCTCAAACGGAATGCTGTACTTCGTCAGAGTCTCCTTGTATTCATCCTTGATGGCAGTGCTGTCCGACAGGAATACGTCGAAGTCCTTGACTTTCGCGAGCACTGCGGCACCCACGCCGCTCTCGCCTCCGCCCAATACGACAATACGTTTCATATTTTATCTGATTTTCAAAGTTATGATTGTAAGTACCGCAAGCAGGACCGAAATGATCCAGAAGCGTACGACTATTTTGTTTTCAGGCTGAATGTTGCGCGGTGACTGAATCAGCGCGTCAGGATTCTCTTTCTGATAATGATGGTGCAGCGGTGTCATCCTGAACACCCTGACGCCCTTGCCGGTCTTCTTCTTGGTGTACTTGAAATACACGCGCTGGATGATGACCGTGACGCTCTCCGCCAGGAAAATGCCGCAGAGCATAGGGAGGAGGAGCTCCTTGCGTATGAGCACAGCGCCCACGCCGATGATACCGCCGAGCATCAGGCTGCCCGTGTCGCCCATGAATACCTGGGCAGGGTAGGCGTTGTACCAGAGGAAGCCGATGAGCGCACCGACCATCGCGCAGAAGAACACCGCTATCTCGCCGCTGTCCGGGAGGAACATGATGCCGAGGTAGTCAGCATATCCTGCGTGGCCTGACAGGTACGCGAGTATGCCGAGGGTGGCGCCCACGATGGCGGAAATGCCTGTTGCGAGGCCGTCCATGCCGTCAGTGAGGTTGGTGCCGTTGGAGCAGGCGGTGATGATGAAGGTGATGACCAGGACATAGATGCCGCCCTGGATGATCCTCGCCCACTGCCCGCTGAACGGGAAGAGCCATTTGTAGTCGAACTCGTGGCCCTTGAGGAAAGGTATGGTGGTCTCGCTGTAGCTCAGATTGCTGCTCTTGTAGGAGAGGAAGAGGGTGAGACCCACGCAGATGCCCAGCGCCACCTGGGCGATGAGCTTGGTCCTGGCGGACATGCCCTCCTTGTTGTGCTTGAACACCTTGATATAATCATCTATGAATCCCACCACGCCGAGCCAGATGGTCGTGATCAGCAGCAGCCAGGTGTTGATGTTGCGGAAATTGCCGAACAGCAGGACAGGGATGAGGATGGAGATGATGATTATGATGCCGCCCATGGTAGGGGTGCCCTTCTTCTGCATCTGCCCCTCGAGCCCGAGGTCGCGAATGGTCTCGCCGATCTGCTTCATCTGCAGCTTGGCGATGATCTTCTTGCCTGCAATGAGGGCCGTGATGATGGCCACGACGTTACAGAGGATGGCGCGTACCGACAGGTACTGGAGCAATCCCGATCCCGGGAAATCAAGTCCCGAGTTGTTGAGGTATTCGAACAGATGATATAACATGTAAGTTTAGATTTCGTTAAGTACTTCGCGCACGACCTCGCGGTCGTCGAAATGATATTTGGTTTCTCCTATTATCTGATAGTCCTCATGGCCCTTGCCTGCCACGAGTATCACCGCACCTTCCTGCGCGGTCATCACTGCCGTGCGTATGGCCTCGCGGCGGTCCGTGATGAATATCGACTTCGCCCTCATGCCGGCGTCGAGTCCGGCGCGTATGTCGGCGATGATGTCCTCAGGCTTCTCCTTGCGCGGATTGTCGCTGGTGACGAACACCCTGTCGGCGTACTTGGTGGCTATCACGCCCATCTCAGGCCTCTTGGTCCTGTCCCTGTTGCCGCCGCAGCCGAACACGCAGATCAGCTGCCTGTCCCTGCCGGCCTCGCGGAGAGTCTTGAGCACGTTCTCAAGTCCGTCAGGCGTGTGCGCGTAATCCACAGCCACCGTCAGGTCGCGGCCTCCGCGTATGTATTCGAGGCGTCCCGGCACGCAGCCGAGGGCGCTCATCTTGACCAGGATCTCCTCCTTGTCCGCGCCCAGCAGCACTGCTGTGGAGTACACGGCAAGCAGGTTGTGCGCATTGTGCGCACCTATGAATTTGCTCCAGAACTGGCGGCCGTCCATCTCGAGCAGCATGCCGTCGAGGCCCTCCTCGACGATCTTGCACCTGAAGTCGGCCATCCTGTGGCATGAATAAGTCTTGATCTGAGCCTTGGTGTTCTGCACCATCACCTCGCCGTTGCGGTCATCGAGATTGGTCAGGGCGAATGCGTCCTGAGGCATATTGTCGAAGAACAGCTTCTTGCAGCGCAGATACTCCGCGAATGTCTTGTGATAGTCGAGATGGTCGTGGGTGATGTTGGAGAAGATGCCGCCCCTGAACTTCAGGCCTGCAACGCGGTCCTGGGCGAGGGAGTGGGAGCTGATCTCCATAAAGCAGTACTGGCATCCGCGCTCTGCCATCATCGCGAGCATGGCGTTGAGGCTCACCGGGTCCGGAGTAGTGTGGTCCGCCGGGATCTCCTCTCCGTCGATCTTGTTGACGATGGTGGAGAACAGGCCGCAGCAATATCCCAGCGCAGTGAACAGGTCATAGAGCAGAGTCACAGTGGTGCTCTTGCCGTTGGTGCCCGTGATGCCCACCAGCTCCAGCTTGGATGACGGATGATCGTAGAAATTGTCCGCCATGATGGCCAGGGCCTTGCGGCTGTCGGCCACCTTGACGGCAGTCACGCCTGCGGCATCGACCTCGCCGTCCTGATAGATGACCGCTGAAGCGCCGGCGGCTATGGCATTGGGGATGAACCTGTGGCCGTCGGCCTCCGTGCCGTTGACGGCGACAAACACCGAACCTCCGACACATTTTCTTGAGTCGAAGGTTATGCTGCTGATGGCAACATCCTGATTGCCTCTGGCATCCACTATGGCGATGCCTTCAAGTATATCACTGAGTCTTTTCTCCATTATGTATAGTATCATTTTCCGCGGCGGGCTTCGCCCTGCCGTCGGACAATATCAGATGTATCTTTTTGTTGCCCGTCCTGCTTCCTGCAGGGAGCGACTGTGAAATTATTTTTCCGCGACCCTCGAAGCTCACCTTGTAGCCGCTGGCCTCAAGGTATGCCACGCCGTCGCGCAGGCCCATGCCTATGACGCTCGGCACGCCGTCCGACACGTCATTGCGCTTCGCGCTGCTGTACTCCCTGATCTCCGGCAGGCTGCCATTGGCGTCGATAGGGGACATCCAGTCAGGCGAATTGGCATATATCTCCTCGGCGATCTCGCGCACTACAGGGCCGGACCAGGTCGCGCCGTAGAAGTTGGCGTGGGTAGGGGCCGAATAGATGACGCAGATGACCGTGTATTTCGGGTCCTCATAAGGGAAGAAGCCCGCAAATGTGGCCTGATGCTGCTTGTATCCGTTCATCTCGTATCTTCCGTTAGGCCTGACGACCCTCGCGGTGCCGGTCTTGCCCGCCACGCTGACCTTGCAGCCCTTGAAGATATAGTAGCCCGTCGCGCCCTTCTCCGTCACCACCGCGCGCATGGCCTTGTGCAGCTCCTTCGCGGTCTCCTCCTTGCAAACCCTGCCGACCTTGATGACCGGGAATTCCTTGAGTATCACACCGTTCTTCTGATAATTCTTTATCAGGCGCGGCTGCACCATCATACCGCCGTTGGCGATTGCGTTGTAGTAGGTCACCGTGTGCATAGGGGTCAGCTCAACCGTATATCCCATCGCGATCTGCGGCAGGTCGGCCGGGCTCCAGTACCTGTTGGTATCCTTCGGGTGCTGGATCTTCGCCTTCGCGAAACCCTTGATGTCGAAATCATAATTCCTGCTTATGCGGAGCTTGTCATTGAGATGGTCGATGAAATATGCCGGATTGTTGCCGTAGAACCTCGCAGCCAGCATCCTGAATACGTTGTTGGAGGAGATCTCGAAGCCCCTTATCACGGATATGGAACTGTATTTGGAAAGATAGTGGTCGGTGAAGGTGCGGCCTGCGTATTTCCAGCTGGAGAGCGCCTGCATCTGGTCATCCAGCTTTATCTTGCCCTCATCCAGCAGCATGGTCAGGGTCGCGAGCTTGAACACGCTGCCCGGCTCTCCCTTGCGGCCGATGGCGTAATTGTATTCCTCACCGAAATTACCGTTCTGGTCCTTGTGCATGTTGACCATGGCCTTGATCTCGCCCGTCTTTGTCTCGAGCAGTATCACGGTGCCGGCCTCAATCTGGTCGCTCTTGGCGAGCTGGCGCCTGAGCGCGCGCTCGGAAATGTCCTGCAGGTCGATGTCGATGGTCAGCTGCACGTCCTGTCCGTCCACCGGCTCAACGCGCTCGTGCTCCAGATCCTCTATCCACTCGTGGTGCTCTGTCAGGCGTATAGGCTGGATGCCGTTCGTGCCCCTTAGTATGGAGTCGCAGCTGCCCTCGATGCCCACATCCTTCACCTCATTGGCCTTGATGTGGCCCAGGGTGCGGAATGCCAGCTTGTCGTAAGGGTATTCGCGATGGTCGTATTTCTCCTCGAGCAGACCGCCTCCGCGGCGTCCCAGCTTCAGTATAGGGAACTGCTCCGCGCGCTTCATCTGCTGATAGGTCACAAGGTTTTTGTTGATGACGGTATAGCGGCGTCCGGCAGCCCTCTGCGCAGAGAGGAAGCTGCTGTACTCCTGACCGCTCCTGTCTCCGTAGAGCAGGGCGAGGGAGTCTCCGAGGCTCTCTATATTGGCATAGAATATCGAATCCACCGCCTGGGTGCAGTCCATGCAGAGCTTGTACTCAGGTATAGAAAATGCGAGGTATCGGCCGTCGGCGGCCAGGATGCTGCCCCTGGTGCAAGGTATCTCGCGCTCCTTGGCAGTGGTCACCTGCAGGCTCGTGTCCGGCTTGTGGATGAACTGAAGGTCGATGATGCGCACGACAGCCACGATTGCCGCCAGGACGATGGCAATATAGACCAAACCTACTTTCTGGGTGTTCACTTTCATTCTGCCGACACTACTTTTGCCGGTTCCTCCGGCGCCTTCAGCCTGGAGCTGCGCTCCGCAAGCATCTTTTCTATCCTGGTACGCTGGTCGAGGCTGACGAGCTCGATGTTGCGCTGATGGCTGCTGACCTCAAGCGCCTCGATGAGCTCCTTGTTGTGCTCGACCTTGACGAGCTGTTTCTCCACATGCAGGCTCCAGGTGATGATGGCGCAGAGCAGCACGAACACATAGAACACCAGTCCCATGTTGCGCTCAATGCCTCTGATGATGATCAGGTCTCCGTTGAAGAGACTCGCCATCCGCTTGATTATCCCGCCTTTCTTCTCAGCCATACTCCAGTCCTCCTATCTCCTTGTCGCAGCCCTGAGTTTCGCGCTGCGGGCGCGTGTATTGCCTGCTATCTCCTCCTCGCGCGGGAGGATCGGCTTCCTGTTCACCAGCTCATACGGTGATTCGCCGCGTCCCATGAGGTCGCGCCTGATCTCGCCGTCAATATTGCCTGCCTTGAAATAATTCTTGACTATGCGGTCCTCCAGCGAGTGGTAGGTGATCACGGATATCCTGCCGCCGCTGCGGAGGGACTTGATGGCACCCTCCATGAAGCCGCGCAGGTCCTCCATCTCACCGTTCACCTCAATGCGCAGGGCCTGATAGACCTTTGCGAGGTACTTGTGCTCCGCGAACTTAGGCAGCACGCTCTCGAGCGCCTTGTCAAGCTCGCCAGTAGTGTGGATACGCGCCGCGTCGCGGGCCGAGCATATCCTCTCCGCCGCACGCCTGCTGCCCTCCACCTCGCCGTAGATGCGCAGTATGCGCTCCAGGTCCTCGCAGCTGTAGGAATTGACTATATCCTCGGCGTTGCGCTGCGCCAGACAGTTCATCCTCATGTCCAGCGGAGCGTCGAAGCGGAATGAGAATCCTCGCTCCGAAGTGTCGAACTGATGCGATGACACGCCCAGGTCGGCGAGTATGCCATCCACCTTGTCATAGCCGTTATATTTCACGAAATTGTGCACAAAACGGAAGTTGTTGTGCACAAGTATGAGTCTCTTATCTTCAGGGGCGTTTGCCAGGGCGTCGGTGTCCTTGTCGAAGGCTATCAGCCTGCCGTGCGGCCCCAGCCGCCTGAGTATCTCCCCGCTGTGCCCTCCACCTCCGAAGGTGGCGTCAACATAGACGCCGTCGGGCTTTATGTCCAGCGCCGAGATGCTCTCTTCAAGCAAAACGGGTGTGTGATACTCTGACATCCACGGCCTCCTTTCTATCCGAGAACCTTCTCGGCAAGGGCCGTGAAACTGTCGTCGCTCAGTTTCTGAGCCTCGAACACATCCTTAGGCCAGATTTCGATTTTGTAATCGGATCCGAAGAACACCACCTCGGTGCCGGATGCTATGCCGACCTTTTCGAGAAGGCTCTTCGGAATAAGGATACGGCCAACCTTGCCATCGGGCTCTACGGAGGCCATGTCCCTCATATATTCTCTCCAGAGGAGAGCGTGCTCCCTGTTGAACATGTTCAACTTGGAGCGCACTTTCTCTGAATTTGACACCCACTCCTCGCGGGTGTACATCTCGAGGCAAGGGAAGAACAATGACTTCTTGACGACGAATTTCATTTCGCTGTCAGGGTCAAACAGGCTCTTGAAGGCGCTAGGGAAGACAATTCTTCCCTTGTCGTCAACTTTTGCCCTGTATTCTCCGTAAAAATTTGCCATCGTCTATATAGTTGTGGTGTGTGTTGGGCGCAAAGTTATGAATACTTTTCCACTTTTTACCAAAATCTTCCATTTTTTTCCACAAAAATATCAACAAAATCTTTTTCACTAACTTTGGCAAGGTTTTCGCCTGTATGGCGGACTGTATTTTCAACAATCGATTCGAGATGAAAAAACTGATCTTATTCGCTTCGGCGCTGATGCTCTGCATCTTTGCTTCCGCACAGGACGGAATGGAGTTCTATCACAAATATTCGGACGCTCCGGGCGTCAGTGCGGTATATTTCTCACCGGCCATGTTCCGCGTGCTGCGTCACATCCCTGACGTGAAGGTGGGAGAGGAGGAGATCAACCTCACGCCTATCATCAAGTCCCTGACTGGCATGTACATGCTCAGCAGCAGCAACCCGAGCGTCAACGACAAGATGTACCGCGACATCTCCAAGCACATCAAGAACAACCACTTCGAACTGCTGATGGAAGCCAAGGACAACGGCGAGGCCATCCGTATCTACACCCTCGGCGACGAGAAGATCGTCACCAACCTTGTCCTCTATAGCGACAGCCCGTACGAGAGCAACTACATCTGCATCGACGGCAAGATGCCTCGCGCCGCCATCGAGGAGGCGCTGGTCAAGGCCAATCTGTAGGGGCTTTATTTTACTCTGATGACATTCCAGCCGTCCCGGAGCGGGAGGATGTAATTCTCCAGCCGAGGGTCGGCTGCGACTGCTTCATTGAAGGCTATGATGCCCTGTGTCTGAGCGTCCGACTTCGGGTGCTCTTCGCACACTTTGCCGTCCCACAGCACATTGTCGGCAATGATCCAGCTGCCGCTGTGAACCAGGGGCCGGTTGCCGCAATCTCCCATGATAATCTTCAGATAATCAGGATACTCGCGTTTGTTGGCATCCATGTAGATGAGGTCGTAGCTCTCGTCGAGATGCGGCATCACCTCCTTGGAATCGCCGATGATCAGACGTATGCGCTCCTCCACGCCGGCACGTTTCCAGCCCTCGCGGATGAGGTCCTGCAGCTCGTCATTGATCTCAATGGCGTCAAGCCTGGCGCCTTCCGGCAGGGAGGAGGCGAGGCAGATGGAAGAGTAGCCGGTAAAGGTGCCCAGCTCCAGCACACGCATCGGTTTGAGCATCGCTGAAACGGTCTCCAGAAGTTTGCCGACTTCGAAGCCGGCCAGCATCCTGGGATAGTTTGTTCTCAGGTGAGTCTGCCTTTCCACCCAGTCCAGGGCCTCCTGCCTCGGAGACGAGTGGGACACTATGTATTTTTCGAGATTATTCATAGCTGATATGCCGCAAAGTTACCAAATTATTCGTACTTTTGTAGAATATGGGACAGTTTATAGTATCAGCACGCAAATACAGGCCGAACAGCTTCGAAACGCTTATCGGTCAGGAGAATATAGCCCGGACGCTCAAGAATTCCATCCTGAGGGACCAGCTGGCTCACGCATACTTGTTCTGCGGACCGCGCGGAGTCGGCAAGACCAGCGCGGCGCGCATCTTCGCCAAGACCATCAATTGCTCCAACCCTTCGGCTGACATGGAGCCTTGCGGCGAATGCGAGAGCTGCCGTTCATTTGCGGAGGGACGCTCGTACAGCATACACGAGCTCGACGCGGCATCCAACAACTCAGTGGATGACATCCGCGCGCTGACCGACAAGGTCCGCATACCGCCGCAGGTGGGCAAGTACAGCGTCTATATCATCGACGAGGTCCACATGCTGTCCCAGGCTGCGTTCAACGCATTCCTCAAGACCCTTGAGGAGCCGCCTGCACACGCGATATTCATCCTCGCCACCACAGAGAAGCACAAGATACTTCCGACCATCCTGTCCCGCTGCCAGACCTATGACTTCAACCGTATCGGCATAGAGGACATAGTCAAGAACCTGCGCTTCATCGCTTCGCAGGAGGGCGTGACCATCAGCGAGGACGCCATGCACATCATAGCCCAGAAGGCTGACGGCGCCATGCGCGACGCCCTCACGCTCTTCGACCAGACCGTGGCGTTCTGCGGAAGGGAGGTGAGCTACGAGCAGGTGATACGCAACCTCAATGTGCTCGACTACGCATACTATTTCAAGCTGACCGACAATTTCCTGCAGGGGGATTACGCGTCAGCGCTGCTCACATTCGACGAGATACTTTCGCGCGGCTTCAACGCGCAGCACTTCATATCCGGCCTCAGCACGCATTTCCGCGACCTGATAGTCTGCCGCAACGGCGCCTCCAGGTCTCTGCTCGGGATTGCGCCTACCGTGGCGCAGAACTACGACAGCACCGCTGCCAAATGTCCTACCGACTTCCTCTTCGAGGCGCTCAGCATCACTACCGCCTGCGAGGCGCAGTACAAGCAGAGCGGCAATCCGAGGCTGCTGATAGAGTTCGCGCTGATGAAGCTCTGCCGCCTCGTGCCTTCGGCTGCGGCCAATTTCTCCGCCACAGGCGGGGCAGTGGCGATGCCTGCACCAGCGGCAGCTCCAGCTCCGGCTCCGGCCCCGGCGCCAGCTCCGGCACCTGTGGCGGCTCCAGATCCAGCTGCGGCCCCAGCGCCAGCCCCAGCACCAGCACCGGCGCCTGCAGCACCAGCTCCCGCTCCAGCCTCTGCTGCCAGACGGCATACGGGCCCGTCCATCAAGGACATGATGAGCGCGGCCAGCGCACAGCCGGGCATTTCCGACCCGACGGGCGGATCAGTTGCAGCTGATGCGGCCGCTGCTTCCGCTGAGCCTGTGACATTGGAGAGGGTGCTCGCAGTATGGCCGGTACTGGCGGAACAGGAGACCGCCCCTAACCTCAGGGCTACATTGTCCAGCTTCAAGCCTACATTCGAGGCGGAGAAGATGGAGATACATTTCGAAGTCAAGAATGCGGCCCAGCAGGACTGGATTGAGCGCAAGCGCCGCATGGACATGGAGAACACACTCCGCAGGGAGCTCGGCAACGCGGCCGTAAGGCTGGTCATCGACGTGGCTCCGGTGGTGGAGGACAATACGGCACAGCGCCTCTACATGTCCACCGACAAGGACAAATACCTGAGCGAGAACTCAGCCGAATACCGCAACCTTAAAACAGATTTTGACCTGGAGGTCAAATAGCCTCCGCACAAGCATATGAAACTTTATTGCACAGACATAGTCAAGAAATACGGCAAGCGCACCGTTGTAAGGGGCGTTTCCATCGAAGTTGAACAGGGTGAGATCGTCGGACTCCTCGGCCCTAACGGAGCCGGCAAGACCACTTCATTCTACATGATCGTGGGCTTGATCAAGCCAAATTCAGGCAAGATATTCCTCGATGACGAGGAGATCACCGCGCTCCCTATGTACCGCAGGGCGCAGAAGGGTGTGGGCTACCTTGCCCAGGAGGCTTCCGTGTTCAGGACCATGAGCGTGGAGGACAATATACTCTCCGTGATGGAGATGGCGGGCTTCGACAGGGAATACCGCATGAGGAGGCTCGAGGAGCTTATCGACGAGTTCGGTCTCCACAAGGTGCGCAAGAGCCAGGGTGTGCAGCTTTCCGGTGGTGAGCGCCGCCGCTGCGAGATCGCACGCGCGCTGGCCATCAATCCGAAGTTCATATTGCTTGACGAGCCTTTCGCCGGTGTCGACCCTATCGCGGTGGAGGATATTCAGCACATCATCGCCAAGCTGAAGACCAAGAATATCGGTATCATCATCACTGACCACAACGTGCACGAGACTCTGGCCATCACCGACAGGGCATACCTGCTGTATGAGGGCTCGATACTTGAGAGCGGCACGGCTGAGCAGCTTGCCAACAATCCTGAGGTGCGCAAGAAGTACCTCGGTCAGAACTTCGAGCTCCGCAAGGCTGTCCTGCGCGAGCGTCCCGAGGATCTCGAATAGGTCAGATACATTTATAAGGCGGGACAATCGGCTTGTCGCCGACTGTGAGGACTGGCGGGATCTGCATGATCTTGAATGCGGATGCGCCCTTGAGGCGTACGATCTTCGCCACTATGTCCTTGTCCGCTCCTGCGGCTATGACTTCGTCCGCGCTGCGGCCTTCTTCGTGGAGGGCGTGCAGTATCGGGTCGAGTACGTCGTAAGGAGGGAGGGAGTCCGTATCCTTCTGGTCAGGACGGAGCTCTGCTGACGGAGCCTTGGTGAGGGTTGACTCCGGAATGATCTCGCGCTCGCGGTTGATGTAGCGCGCGAGTTCATAGACCTGCAGCTTGTACAGGTCGGCGATGACCATCATCGCACCGCTGAGGTCCCCGTAGAGGGTGCCGTAGCCCATGAACAGCTCGCTCTTGTTGGAGGTGTTGAGCACCAGGGCGCTGTTGCGGTTGCTGTAGGTCATCAGGATGGCCCCGCGGATGCGGGCCTGGAGATTCTCCAAGGCCACGCTCCACTGGCCGTCTTCGAACCACATCCCCAGTTTCTCCATGTATCCCGCGTAGATGTCCCCGATAGGGACGATGTCGTAGGATGCGCCGAGGTTGCGGCAGAGATCTTCCGCATCCTTGATGGAATGCGAAGTGGAGTACTGCGACGGCATCAGTATGCCGTGTACGTTCTCCACGCCGAGGGCCTCGCAGGCGAGGGGGAATACCAGGGCGGAGTCAATGCCGCCTGAGAGTCCCACGACCGCCCTGCTCATGTGGCAGCCTTCGAAATAATTGCGGATCTTGGAGATGATCAGGTCGTGGACCTGTTCGATGGGGCGATTGGGTTCGAGTATCATTGTTTTGACTTAGCAAATGAATGATGTGCTGATAGAATTATAGTTGTGAACCTTGGTGATGATCTCTGCGAAGAGGTCTGCTACGGTCACTACCACGAACTTGGATGTGTCCACGCCTTCCTTGAGAGGGATGGAGTCGGTGATGATGAACTGCTCGATGGCTGACTCTGCGATGCGCTTGTAGGCTTCACCTGAGAGTACAGGATGTGTGCAGATGGCCCTTACGCTCTTGGCACCCTTTTCCTTGAGCATGTTGGCGCACTTGGTGATGGTGCCGGCGGTATCGACCATATCGTCAACGATGACGACGTCCTTGCCTTCAACGTCTCCGATGGCTGTCATGGAGCCGACTACGTTTGCCTTTGCGCGTGACTTGTGGCAGATGATCAGGGATGCGTCGAGTCTCTTGGCGTAGGCGTTGGCTCTCTTGGCGCCGCCCATGTCAGGTGAGGCTATTGCCAGGTCTGTGCCCTTATGCTCCTCGATGTATTTGATAAGGAGTGTGCTTGCGTAGAGGTGGTCAACAGGGATGTCGAAGAAGCCCTGAATCTGGTCTGCGTGAAGGTCCATAGTCATCACGCGGTCGCAACCGACTGATTCGAGGAGGTTGGCGACAACCTTGGCTCCGATAGGTACGCGAGGCTGGTCCTTGCGGTCCTGGCGTGCCCAGCCGAAATAAGGCATTACGGCGATCACCTTGTGAGCGGAAGCCCTCTTGGCTGCATCGATCATAAGGAGAAGCTCCATGAGGTTGTCTGCAGGCGGGAATGTGGACTGTACGATGTACACCATTGCTCCGCGGACACTTTCGAGATAAGACGGTTCGAATTCGCCGTCGCTGAACTGGAGAAGTTCGGACTTGCCGAGCTCAACACCAAGAGAAGCTGCAATCTTTTCGCCGAGGTAACGTGAGTTCTTGCAGGCGAATACTTTCAGATTGTGCTTGAGGGGTTGCTGTGTAAAAGCCATGATTTGGATGAGATTATTGTTGTAGTGTTATAGTGTTTTTAGTATGGAATCTATGTACTGAAGAATCTCGTCGCGGCCTGTCTTGTCCTTGGAGGAGGTCACGAAGACGGGCGGCAGTTCCTCCCAGTATTCGAGGAGGGCCCTGTTGTTCTTCTCAATCTGGTCCGCGAGGGTCTTGGAGCCGGATTTGTCACCTTTGGTGTAGATGATGGCGAATGGGATGCCTTCGCCTCCGAGCCTCATCATGAAGTCGAGGTCGATCTTCTGGAGGTCGTGCCTGGAGTCCAGGAGGACGAAGAGCACGGCCATCTCCTGCGAGCCCTGGACGTAGTTGTCAATCATCTTAGCCAGCTTCTCGCGGCCGGCGTGGCCCATTCTGGCGAAGCCGTAGCCCGGAAGGTCCACGAGATACCAGCTGTTGTTGATCAGGAAATGGTTTACGACCTGGGTCTTGCCGGGGGTGGAAGATGTCTTGGCGAGACCGGAGTTGTTGCAGAGACAGTTGATGAGCGAAGACTTGCCCACGTTCGACCTGCCGATGAAGGCGAACTCGGGGTAACGGGCCTTCGGCCTGTTCTCAAGACGTTCGCTGCTGCCGGCAAATACGGCTTGTCTGATGATCATCTTTGCAACTGATTTTTATAATTGCAAAGATAACAAAAAATCAGATAAGGCACACGATAATATAGAGCCAGTGTGCCACAAATGCTGCGGCCAGTCCGCCGATGGTGTGGGCGAGTATGGCCTTCGGTGTGAGTTCGCGATAGCCGAGGGAGTCAAGCATCGCTGTGTGGGTGCTGAGATAGCCGCTCCAGCACATGCCGATGGCGGTGAACACCGCGATCGCGTTGCCGTCAGCCCAGCCCTGTGCCACGAAATCAGGCACAAGTCCCAATGCGGCGCCTACCGCACCGAGGGCGGTGATAGGGAAGGCTACCAGATGAGGGTCCTTGAAGCCGAAAAGCCAGTCGAAGATGAAGTTGATCTTGCCTGCGGCCCATGGAAGGAGTTCCGTGCCCTCGTATGCGGCGCCGGTATATGCTCCGCTGGCTGAAGGGCCGAAGGTCAGTATCATCACGAAGGTGGAGATGATCAGTACGCCCGGAATGATGGACATGCCGGTCTCCACGCCGCTCTTGCCTCCGTCGAGCAGGGCGTTGAGGATGCGGATGAACAGCGGCTGGCGCTCCTGAGCGGCATCATTGCTGTCGGCGTCGGCGGTGGAAGTCACCGCATTGCCGGCCTTGGCCGCCTCCCTGTCCTCGCGGTCGCTGGCGGCCTCCACGGATTCGCTGACGGTATAGACAGCTTCCTCATCCTTGTATTTGGGGTATGCCTTGATGATGAATCTCTGCATCAGGCGGGTTGAGATGATGCAGCCGCAGAATGCTCCGACAAAGCCGATGAGCGGCTCCTTGTAGAAGCCCTGGCCTATCATGAAGATGATCACCAGCAGACCCATTCCGAAGGCGGTGCCGAAGTTGGTGAGCGAGATGTACTGATATTTCTTGAAGTACTGTGCGAATTTCTTGTCCCTGGCGAGCGTGATGATTGCCGGATTGTCCGAGAGGAAGGTCAGCACGGCGCCGAGCGATGCGACTCCCGGAAGGTGGAAGAGCGGCTTCATCAGCGGGCGGATGAGCTTCTCGATGAGCTCGGCTACGCCGAATTCGACGAATATCTTGCCGAGTGCGCCGGTCAGCACGCAGATGGCCATCAGGTAGAAGACTGTGTTGATGAGCAGGTCATACGACGTGTGCATCAAGGTGTTGAGCATATTCGGGAGCCCCATGACATAGCCGAGGTAGCCGAAGATGAGGGTGATTACAATAATGCAGGTGAGACCCTTGGGCCAATGGAATTTGCTCTTGGAAGACATTGCTATTTGACTGTGATAAGATTGATTTTCCACTTGAGACCCAGGTCTATGCGGAAGTATTCATTAGGGATGCCGCCGAAGTCGCCAATGGATTTGATGGCGATGCCGAAGAGGCGGATGTCCTGGCTGTCCTTGATCGGGTAGTATTCGAAGCCGGCTCCGAGTATGGTGTTGTTCGTATTGACCGGTAGGGTGAGGTCGAAGTTGCAGTTGTGGTTGTTGAAGTCGCGTGTCACCTTGTAGATGGCGGACCACCTGTCGGTGAATCTGAGCGCTCCGCGGGATGCGAAGGTGTAGTCGTGGTGGCTGAACGGTTTGCTGTCACCCTCTCCGATTATCGCCCTTCTGAGATAATCCACTTCGACGTAGCCCTTGTCCCACTGGAAAAGGTTGCCGAATGCGACCTGGTATGACATGTCATACGGATTCTGTTCGTATGCACCAATGGTGTAGATAGGATGCCAGCAGCCGTGGTGGCCGCGCCATTCAAGCGCATAGCCCAAATAATTGTCAGTGTCGGTGTCATAGGGGCTGCGGGTGAGCAGGAATGCGAAAGTGTCGTCTGCGGTCGGGTGTATGGCTGCGCTCACACCGGGCAGATATGCGTCAACGCGATAAACGTAGTGCGAGAAAAATGGTATGTCGATAGGGTTGCTGTCGTATTCGTAGCTGCCTACGTCCATCACTATCTTGCCGCCGGTGAAGGTCCAGAAGCCACCCGGGGTGGTGTATTCCAGGAAGGACCAGTCGGTGCTGTCGAAGTTTTTCGAATTCGTGTTGATGGTGTTCAGACGCTGGGCGAAGGAGTATTTGAAGCCGTTGCCAAGGTCTCCGTATCCCCTGAGGAATATGTATCTTCCGCAGAATCCGGACTCTTCGCCGGATGCGATGTCGTTGCCGTTTATCCAGTTGTAGTCAACTCTTGTATAAAAATCCAGTACGGCGCGCTCCTGTGCGTTTGCGGCAAATGAGAGAGTTGCCATCAGAAGCGGTAGTGCGAGAAATTTGCGAAAGATATATCGTTTCAAAGCCCTTTTTCGTTTAAAATTTCGCAAAGATAATACAATTTGCTTACAATACTACAGATTGGCGGTCCTCTTCCAGCTGAACTTTAAGCGCATCGAGCGATTCGAAATGCCTTTCGTCGCGTATGCGGCGCAGGAAGCTGACCGCTATGTCCAGGCCGTAGATGTCCTCGTCGAAGTCAAGTATGTGTGTCTCAATGGTTCTGCCCCTGTTGTCGCCCACGGTCGGTCTGAGGCCGATGTTGCAGATGCCGCGGTATCTGCGTCCCTGGACCTCCACCTCGACGGCATAGACGCCTCTTGCGGGCACGAGTTTCAGAGGGTCGTAAAGTTCCATGTTGGCGGTCGGGAAGCCTATGGTGCGGCCTATCCTGTTGCCGGCCACCACCGCTCCACGGAGGCTGTAGCGGTAGCCCAGCATTTCTGCGGCGGCGCTCACGTCGCCGCGTGTGAGGGCGTCGCGTATCAGGGTGCTGCTGACCGGGCGTCCGTCCGCGCAGATGCTGTCATCCACGAAGACCGGTTCGAGGCCGCAGGAGCGTACGATTGAGGCCATCGCCTCGGGGCTCGCAACGCGGTCGCAGCCCAGGCGGTGGTCGGAGCCCAGCACTATGGCCGTGGCGCCGAAGCGTCCGACGAGGTATTCCTGCAGGAATGTGGCGGCTGAGAGGCGGGAGAATTCACGGGAGAAGGGCAGTACTTCGAATCTGTCCGCGCCGGCTTCGAGGCAGAGGGCCTTTTTTTCCTCCATGGAATTGAGCAGCCTGAGCCTGTCGGCGTCCTGCTGAAGGATGGTGCGCGGATGCGGCCAGAAGGTCACGACGACGGCCTCCTCGTGCCTTTCGCGGGCGAGGGCGGCCATCTTGGAGATGACGCTGCGGTGTCCGGAGTGGACTCCGTCAAAGAAGCCTGTCGCTATTATTGCCATTGTTCAAGCAGTTTCCCGACTTCTTCGTTCTTGCCGCGCACGTATTCGCGGCACCATTTGATCAGCTCGAGAGCCTTCGCAATGTCGGCCTGGAGCGTGGAGAGATCCCTGTCGGGGTCCTCTATCCTGGCTACGAGAGCTTCGAGCTCCGCGTTCACTTCCTCGTAATTCCTCTGTTTGTCAGCCATATCTTTATTTGCTTGTTTTCGTGATTTTTGCTTCGGCCCGGCCTTCGCCCAGCAGCAGGACTATCTCGTCCCCTTCCTTGATGTCGGCGGCTGAAGTGATCCTGTGCCCGTCCTTGAGGGCCATTGCCCAGCCCTTGGACAGTATCTTTACCGGGTCGGCGGCGGCCACGCGCAGCTCCATGCGGTCGAGGGTGGCGAGGGCGTCGCTCAGGCGCGAGCTTGCGGCACTGCGCAGACGCAGGGTCAGGGCGTCGAAGCGGGCGAGCTGGGAAGCGGCCTTGCCGCGCACAGCGAGCCTCAGGCGGGTGGCGAGGGACTCCAGATTGAAGTCCTCCTGCGCGAAGATATCCACTATGTAGTCGGCCAGGGCCGTAGGGGTCTTGACATTGGTGTAGGCCACCATATCTACTATATGATAGTCGTGGTCGTGGCCAATGCCCGTCAGCACCGGGAGCGGGAACTGCGCCACATTGACCGCCAGGTCATAGTCGTCGAAGCATACCAGGTCCATCGCGCCTCCGCCTCCGCGCAGTATGAGCAGGGCGTCGAACTCGTCAGATCTCCGCGCCACGGAGTCCATGGCGGCGATGATGCTCTGCGGGGCGTCCGAACCCTGCATCAGGGCCGGGAACAGCTCCGTATGATAGCGGAAGCCGTATTCGTTCTCGTGGAGGTGGCGCATGAAGTCGCGGTAGCCTGCCGCGGTCTCAGCGGATATTACCGCGAAGCGGCGGGGCAGCCTCGGCAGGGTGAGGGACGGGTTCATGTCCATCATGCCTTCCTTCTCCAGCCTGGCGATGGTGGCGCGGCGTATGCGCTCCTGTTCCCCTACGGTGAATGAAGGGTCGATGTCGGTGACCAGCAGCGAGAGCGAATAGAGCTCCGAATACTGCACCTGCGCCCGCACGAGCACCGTCATGCCGACAGCGAGGCTCTGTCCGGTCTCGCTCTCGAAATACGGCTTGAGCAGACGGTAGCGCGAAGCCCAGATGATGGCCTGGGCCCTGGCCGCGATGCCGCCGCCCGGCTCTGACTCGGTCAGGGTGAGGTAGCAGTGCCCGCTGGGATGGTTTTTCAGCTCGCTGATCTCCGCGTGCACCCATACCTGCTCACGGAAGCCGCTCTCCAGCGTCTCCCTGACCTCGCCCAGAAGTTCCTTCAGTCCGAGTGTGTTTTTCTCTCCGCTCTCCATATCGGATGCAAAGGTAATAAAGAAGAAATGTAAAGAATGGTTGTGTATTCAAAAAAATTGTATCTTTGCAGAGTAAATAGTAACAGTTGTTTTTGAAAGGGTCCCGTCCGTGCGGGATTCTTTCTAATTTTTATATCAAAATGGCAGAAATCATATACGTTACCCAGGAAGGTCTGGACAATCTGAGGGACGAACTCAGCAAACTCATAGCACGACGTCCAATCATCTCGGCTGCAATCGCTGAGGCACGCGACAAGGGCGATCTCTCCGAAAATGCGGAGTATGACGCAGCGCGCGAAGAGCAGGGCCTTCTCGAGCTCAAGATATCCAAGCTTCAGGAGAAGCTCATCAACGCAAAGGTCATCGACGAGTCCAAGCTCGGCACCGACAAGATTCAGATGCTCAACAAGGTGAAGCTCAAGAATCTCAACAACAAGAGCGTTGTGGAGTACACCCTCGTGGGTGAAAGTGAAGCCAACTTCAAGGAAGGCAAGCTCGCCGCTTCCACACCTATCGGAAAGGCCCTGATGGGCCGCTCCAAGGGTGACATCGTGGAAGTCAAGGTCCCTGCAGGCCTGCTGAAGTTCGAAATCCTCGACATTTCAATCTAAACGAACCCCCGCGTCATGGCAACTATTTTCACCAGAATCATCAACGGCGAGATACCTTCATATAAGGTTGCCGAAAATGAGGACTGCTACGCATTCCTCGACATCAATCCGCTTGCCGAGGGACATACTCTCGTAGTCCCGAAGACAGAGACCGACTATATCTTCGACCTTCCGGAAGACAAGTATGCGAAGCTCTTCGCATTTGCGCAGAAGGTGGCGAAGGCACAGAAGGCGGCCATCCCATGCGTGAGGATAGGCGTTGCCGTGCTCGGCATGGAAGTGCCTCACGCGCACATCCACCTCGTTCCGCTCCAGACCGAGGCCGACCTCGATTTCAAGAAGGAGAAGAAGTCTCTCACTCCGGAGCAGTTTGCCGCCATTGCCGCCGGCATCGCGGCCGAATACAATAAACTTTAGACAGCAATGAAAAGATCTTTTCTGCTCGCAGCAGTGATTCTCGTCGCCGTATCCTGCGGCAAGACACCTACAGCCCGCATTTCAGGTACAGTGGAGTCCCTCGGGGACAGCTGCCTTGTGCTTCAGCGCCTCAACTTCAACACACTTGAGGGCGTGGATACCGTCAAGCTCGCTGCTGACGGCTCATTTGACTTCAAGGTGAAACTCCCTACGAAGACTCCGGAGTTCTACTACCTCTATGACGGCGCGTCCCAGATCGCCGCAGCGGTGCTCCTGCCGGGCGACAACGTGAAGATCAAGGTCAGCAAGGACGGCAACTATGAGGTTGAAGGCTCCGGGGAATCAGCTCTGCTGAGGGAGATCAACCAGAAGTTCATGAAGGCCAATCTGGAACTCAACCAGCTCGCGGATGAGGCTGTCAATGCCTCTGACGAAGCTGCGCTCAAGGATGCCAACGTGAAGATGAGCCGCGCATACGTGCAGTACAAGCGCGAGGCTCTGGCCTACATCATGGGACACCAGAAGTCCATTACTTCAGCGGCGGTGGCTTTTCAGAAGTTCCACGAACAGCTGCCGGTGTTCAATGAACTGACCGATGTCATCGTGTTCAAGCAGCTCTGCGATTCACTCCAGACAGTATATCCCGATTCAAGATATGTGACAGCCCTCAGGGATGAGGTCACCCGCCGCGAGTCGGATTTCAAGCTTAGCCAGAAGATAGAACAGGTGCAGTCCATCAGCTTTCCTGAGCTCAACCTCCCTGACATCAACGGCAAGGACTGCATACTCTCCAGTCTCACAGGCAAGGTCATCATCCTTTCCTTCTGGAGCGTGAGCCAGAACGACCACAAGATGTTCAACCAGGAGATCCTTGACATGTACAACCGTCTCCACGCCTCTGGCCTCGAGATATATCAGGTGTCACTCGATATCGACAAGCCGACCTGGGCTGCTGCGGTCAACAACCAGAAGCTGCCTTGGATCAGCGTCAACGACGGCCTCGGCACCGCTTCACCTGCAGTTGCAGCATACAACGTCACCAAACTTCCGACGATGTATGTCATCAACCGTCAGGGTGACATCGTGGGCAAGGACGTTTACAGCGTCGCAAGCCTCGAAGCTCTCGTGAAGAGATACCTGTAGGATTACAATACGGACTTCTTGCTGATACCGGCAACGAATTCCTTGAGATAGAAGGGTTCAAAGTACGCAATGTCTTTGAACTCTTTTTTATTGAGCGCCTCGATGGCAGGGACGGCCATGGCTGAGGCGAGAGGGAAGCACTGCTCGAAGCATGCGTTCGGACTCTTGCATACCTTGCTGAATTTGGCGGCGCCGTCGCCGATGAAGAGCACGCTGTGCTCCTTGAGCAGGTCGGCGAAACTGTTCTCATCGAGTATTGTGGCCTCAGTGCCGCGTACTTCGTTGCACTGGCCGTCGAATATGGCGCTATAGACCTCCATGCGGCGCGCATCCACCATCGGCACGATGAAGTCCGCCTTGCCGCGGCCCTGCTCCGCCAGGATGCGGAGTGTGCCGACAGAGAGAAGCGGCCTGCCGCTGCCGAAGCAGAGGCCCTTGGCCGTGGACACACCGACGCGCAGTCCGGTATAGCTGCCCGGGCCTTCGCTGACAGCCACTGCGTCGCAGTCCGCCATCTTCATCCCGAGTTCCTTCAATACCCCGTCAACGAAAGGGGCGAGGAGGGAGGCGTGCTGCTTGGCCGTTTCGGTCTTGCGCTCAGCTATGATCTCCGTTCCCCTGGCCACTGCCACTGAACAACATTCGGTGCTCGTCTCGAGCATCAGCAAGATAGGTGTATCCATAATCATTCAATCTGTGACCTTCACCGCGGTGCCTTCGTCCAGGTCCTTTGTGATGGCGGAGTACGGCGCGCTTATCACGCGCTGACCTTCAGCCAGGCCGGAGAGCACCTCGATGCGGTCAAAATCCTGTATGCCTGTTTTTATAGTTGCGGATTGCGCCCGGCCGTCCTTGTCCACTGTCCATACTTTCTGCTTGCTGTCCCTGGCGAAAACGCACTGGACAGGGACGCTGAGTATGCCGCGCCGCAGGTCGGTGTGGATGGTGACCGATGCCGTCATTCCGGGCCTGACCTTCATCCCGTCTCGGGGAGAGGGGATGGAAAGCATCGCAATCCGGACTTCAAAGTTAGCAACTTGCCCGAATGTTCCGGCAATATTTTTTGCGGAATTTGCGATTTCGACCACTTTGCCCCTGAATTCGGCATCCCTGATGGCGTCGATGCGTATGGTGGCGCTGTCCCCGACATGCAGTTTGACCACGTCCGTCTCGCTGATGTCGGCTATGACTTCCATCCTGCTCAGGTCCGCCACCTTCATCAGCAGGGTGCCAGCCATCTGGCTGGTGCCGACTATCCTCTCGCCCTTGCGGACATAGAGTGCGGAGATGGTGCCCGGCATGGGCGCATGCACCGTCGTGCGCGAGAGGTTGTCCTCCGCTTCGCGTAATGCCGCTTCGGCCCTCTGCACGGCATATCCGGCGGCGTCCAGGGCATCCTGAGCCATGGCGCTGTCCGCCCGGGCCGCCTCAAGTTCGCTGTCCGAGACGGCTCCGCCAGCGTGCAGGGCGGCCACTCTGGCATGTTCGGCGACGGCCTGCCCGGTGCGCTTACTCTGCTGTGACAGCTCCGCGCGTGCCATGCCGAGCGCCGCTCCGGCACTTTCGAGCGTGGCCAGGTATGCGTCCTGCTTGATCCTGACCAGCATGTCGCCGCTACGTACATTCGCGCCCTCCTTGACGGGCAGGCTGACTATCTCGCCCGACACTTCGGCCGCTATCTCAAGCTCCACTTCCGGCCGCACCGTGCCTACCGCCGGGATGGACTCGGCGATGTCGGCTACTGACACGCAGGCCGTCTGCACCTCGACGGCCCCGCCATCCTTCCCGCGCCCGGCTGTGACTGCCAGGGTGAGCGCTCCGGCGCCGGCGAGTGTCCATATCAATGTCTTCCTTTTCATCTTATGCTTCCGTCAATAATGACTCCATAACGGTATTCCAGTATCTTGAGCTGGAGCAGGTATCTGTATCTGGCCTGCAGGCATTCGGCTTCCGCCCGGAGCATGTCGTTCCTGGCAGATAGATATTCCACGGGAGAAATGCGACCGCCGGCGAACAGGAGCTCGCAGCTGCGGTGATTCTCCTCGAGGGCCCTGAGGTTCTCGCGGGCGGCGGCCCAGGATTCGTAGAGGTTCACGGTCTCGGTGGCATCCGAATACGCCCTGTGCTCCGCGCGGGATATGACTTTCTGCAGTTCCAGCTCGTCCTTTGTCACTTCGCTCCGGAGGCCGTTGAGGTTCACGGCCGCGGCTGAGCCGTTGAGTATCGGGATGCTCAGCGAGATGCCCAGCGAAGGGTTGCCGTTGGACCTGAACTGATGCGCGAAGGTCTGCGGGCTTGAATTGCCGTAGTAGGTGCCGTAGCCGAAGCTGATGCCCAGGTCGGGCACGAATGCCCATTCGGCCGCCTTCAGGCGCGATCTGTCCCTCTCAAGAGCCGCGTGCGCCGCATCCCTTTCGGGGCAGTTTGCCAGACAGAGCAGTTCCGCGAGCCGCGTCCTGTCCGGGGCTTCGATAAAATCCTCCGTCGGAGGAAGGATGTCCATATCCTCCTCCGGCGAAAGATTCATACAGTTGTACAATGCGGCAATGGCCAGCTTCCGGCTGCCTTCCGCCCGGGTTAGCGCCGACTTTTCGACGGCGGCCTGGGCCATGATGCCGTCGAGGACGTATTGCGCGCTCCTGCCCGCCTTCACCTCGACGCGGGCTTTTTCAAGCTTGCCGAGTATGTCCTCGCAGTTCCTGCGGGCTATCCCGCAGGCCTGTTCCGCAAGGAGCAGCTGGAGGTAGGCGGCGGTGACATCGCAGATCAGCTGAGCCTCGCTCTGCCGCAGCCCGGCTTCTGCCATCCTGCATTCCTGCCGCCCGGCCCTGCGCCCGAAAAGTGCGGCTGCCTTGTCCGATGAGGAGAATGACAGTGCCGCCGATGCGCTCGCCGTGTAGTTCATCCTGTTGTCGATGATCATCAGTTCCTGCATGTCAACGGACCTTCCCCAGCTGAAATCATTGCCTGCATATATACTTATGGCGGGGAGCCAGTCGAGCAGCCGGAGAGCGGCGTCGCTGCGGCAGCGCTCCAGGGTCAGCCTGTCCTGCTTCAGCCCCGGGTCGTTGTCCAGGGCGCAGGAGATGCATTCCTCAAGGCTCCAGACGTGCTCGCGGACGCCGCAGACCAGCATTATCGATATGGCAATCCCCAGCATGGACTTACTTCTTCACGATCTTGATAAGACTGATGATGGAGGTGAACACCTTGGAGATGACACCGATCGCATAACCTATCATATAGAGAGCATCCTGCGCGCCCTTGTCCACGCCACCGACTATGCAGATGGCTTCCTGCTCGCTCATGGCGATGAACTTGAATTCACTGTTTTTCATGGCCTAGCGATTGAAGATGGTTACTGAATATCCGTCAAGGAAGCCCTTGACCAGCTTCGGCACGTAGTCCGCGATGAAGTTGATCACATTCTTTACCTTGGTCGCGATGGTTTCGAAGGTGCTTGATGCAGAGGCGCCGCCTCTGAGAAGGAGCTCGGAAGAATTCATTTCCAACAGCCCCAAGCCTAACATTTTTTCTTCCATTTTTTTGTGATTTTTGTGTTTCCGCCCTTGGTATCAGGTGTGCGGGTTTGACCTGCCGTTTGCGCAATCGGTTTTGTTCATGTTGAATATGCAGTCCGCCATTGCAGCATTGTCGCTGCGGTGGGTTATCATCATCACGCTGCCGCCGGCATCGCAGAAGCTCCGCGCCGCGCTGAGTATGTAGCGCTGGGATTCCTCGTCGAGGGATGATGTCGCCTCGTCGAGTATGAGCACTTTCGGGTCGCGGTAGAGGGCCCTGGCCATCGCCAGCCTCTGCCTCTGGCCGCCGGAAAGCAGGGCGCCGCGTTCTCCGATGACGGTGAGTATGCCCATGGGGAGGCCGGTGATGAAGTCCTTGAGCCCCAGCTCGGATATGAGGCCGGAAACTTTTTCCGTGTCGGGGTCGCGGCTGGCCCCTGTGATATTGTCCAGCACCGAGCAGTTCATCAGCGCCGGGTCCTGCGGTACTATGGACACGTAGCTGCGCCACTGCGAAATGTCGATCAGGGATATGTCCGTGCCGTCAAGCAGTATCCTGCCTCCGCCGGGCCTGTAGTCCCGCATGAGCAGGGCCGCCAGCGAGCTCTTGCCGCAGCCGCTTTCCCCGCAGATGGCGGTGATCCTGCCCGCCGGTAGATCCAGGTTGAAATGTTCGAGCAGGGTCGGGCAGCCCGGGTAGGAGAAGCTGATGTCCTTGAAATGTATGTCCAGGGCCCTGTCCGCGCTCAGCTCCAGTGCGCCCTTGTCCTCCGGTTCCAGGAGGGTGATGTCCATGAGCCTCTCCATCGCTATGCGGGCTTCGGAGTATTCCTCGCTGATCTCCGAAAGCTGGATGAGAGGCGATGAGAAGTATGCCATCAGCGAATAGAAGGAGACGAGTTCGCCGGTGGTCAGCCTGCCCTTGAGTATGAATGCCGCGCCGAAGGTGAGCACTGTGATCACCATCAGTTTGGAGATGGCTTCTCCGGCCGTGGCGAATGCGCTGACGGTGCGTCCTCCCGAGAAAAGGCTGCCGCAGAGCGTGGCGTAGCGCCTTTCCAGCTTGAGATATGCCGTCCCGCCGCGGTCGAAATGCTTGAGTGTGCTGATGGACGAGATGCACTCCACGCTCTGCTCCTCGAAGGCCGCCGCATCCTCGATCAGGCGCCTGCGTACCTTGCGGTTGACCTGGTCGGAGATGACGAACAGTATGATGTACAGCGGCACGAAGGCGAAGGTTATCAGCGCCAGCTGCCAGTTGTAATTGAACATCAGCACCGCCGAGGCGCCGAGTATGGCTATGCCCGTGAAGATCTCCGTCATGCCTGATATCAGGAAATTGCGCACCTTCATGGCGTCCGATATCCTGGAGTTGAGTTCACCCGTGCTGCGGTGGGCGAAGAAGCCTGCCGGCAGGGAGAACAGATGTCTCAGGTAGTTGAGTATCAGGCTGCCGTCTATCCTGATGCCAGCGCGGAGCATGTATATGGAGCGGCAGTAGCCTATGATGAGGCTGCATATCGTGATGAGGCCCATCAGCAGGCCGGTGCTCAGCAGGGCAGGGATGTCCCCGGAGGGAATGAGCCTGTCTATGACTCTCTGGAGGAACACTGCTGTGAATATGCCGGCGACCATATATATAAAAGACCCCAGCAGCGCCATCAGAAAATCGCCCGGGTAGCAAGCAAGAATAGAAAAGATGCGTTTGAAAGAAGAAACGCTTTTGTGGCGATCGACGGCTTTGCCGGGGTCTGGGGTCATTATTATGAGATAGCCGCTCCAGAGCGTTCTGAGGCGGTCTGCGGATATCCTGACATGCTTGCCGAGGGCAGGGTCCATGATGACGGCCCTGCCGCGGCGGAAGCCGTACAGCACCACGAAATGCAGGTCCCCGTTGTCCTTCACCACATGAAGTATGGCCGGGCTGTCCAGCCCTTTGAGGGCCTGTACGTCCCTGTCCGGGGATTTGTAGCCGCCGGCTTCGAAGCCCAGGGCCCTGCATGCGTCCAGCACGCCCTTGGCGGAGGTGCCGAGGCTGTCCGTGCCGGAGGATTCACGTATCACGGTCAGCGGTATGTCGTGTCCGTAATACCTTGCCACGGAGCAGATGGATGCCGCTCCGCAGTCGGTGATGTCATGCTGCTTGATGTCAGTCTTCATTTTCCTTTCCTAAAAAGGGGAGCGCTCTCCCGCCTCATGTCTTCTGCACGCGCTCCCCGTTCATTACAGTCATCCTGCCATCACAAGGACGAAGCTGGCGCATGCGATGACCGACGTCAGTATGAATACTGCCGTCAGAGCTCCGCCGCCCTTGGGCAGCAGACCTTCCACGGTTACCTTGATGTCCGTTACGGGGAGGGTGTCATCTGTGCGCGCCATATTCCTTTGCTTTGGTTTCGGGAGGCAAAGAAAAGGCGTGTTTCAGGAATGCGTATGCGCAAAACGCAATTTTTTCGGGGCTGTCCGGAATTTGTAGGACCGTTTTTTTTAGAAAAGTGACTTCAAATACGGGAAAAATGTTTTTGCAAGATTCAGCATGAACGGATACAGCTTTGAATCAGCGAGTTTCTCTTCCGATATGAATCCTGTGAGCTCGTTGAGCGAATCTATCATATAGACCACCAGGGATACGATGAGCATGAAGATGAACAGCGATAGCAGAATGCCCAGCAGCCTGTTGAGGAAGCCGACAGGTGTGGCGGAAATGGCCTTCTGTATGATATTGCCCAGCAGGTTGAGCACCAGGGCCACCGCCGCGAAGATGATGATGAAGGATACTGTCTTCGCCCAGAACGGCTGCATCTTGACGAGACCGGTCACCCATTGCGACACGGGGTCGGCGAATCTCAGCGAAAGTGTGATGCCGAGATATATGACCGCTACTGATATTATCTGTCTTACGAGGCCGTTCTTGATGCCGAAGTAAAGTGACGGCAGGAGGCAGACCAGGATTACGATGTCTATTGAACCCATATTATTTTGTTTGCAGGCTTCAAAATTACTGAATTATCGTATCTTTGCAAATTCAAATCATTAACGTATGAGTTTTCGTGAGTATAAGAAGCTCGATCTGGTCGAGATAAACAACACAGTATTGGAGAAGTGGCAGCGTGAAGACGCATTTGCCGGTAGTTTGAAATTGCGTGAGGGTGCACCCCGCTTCATTTTCCATGAGGGTCCTCCTTCCGCCAACGGCATGCCTGGCATCCACCATGTGATGGCGCGTTCCATTAAGGACGCCATCTGCCGCTACAAGACCCAGAAGGGCTTCCTGGTGCAGCGCAAGGCCGGCTGGGACACCCACGGACTGCCTGTTGAGCTTGGCGTCGAGAAGATGCTCGGCATCACCAAGGAGGACATTGGCAAGAAGATCACTGTGGACGAGTACAACGCAGCCTGCCGCAAGGAGGTGATGAAGTACACCGCCAAGTGGCGCGAGCTGACTGACCGCATCGGTTACTGGGTGGATCTCGACGATCCTTACATCACTTACGACAATCATTATATCGAGACCCTCTGGTATCTCCTCAAGGATATTTATGACAAGGGCTATCTCTACAAGGGATACACCATCCAGCCGTATTCACCTGCGGCCGGCACGGGCCTCAGCTCACACGAACTCAACCAGCCGGGATGCTACCGTGACGTGAAGGACACGACAGTGACTGTCCAGTTCAAGGTCATCCGCAACGCCGCCTCCGAATTCCTCTTCGAGGGCACCGAAAACCCTGTATATATCATAGCATGGACCACGACTCCGTGGACTCTGCCATCCAATACCGCTCTCTGCGTCGGTCCTAAGATCGAGTATCTCCGCGTGGAGAGTGTCAACCCTTATACCAAGACTCCAGCCACCTATATCGTGGCAAAGCCGCTGCTGAACGCGCATTTCAATGACAAGAATCCTTACAAGGTGATCGGCGAACCTATCGTCGGAGCCAAGCTTGCAGGCATTGACTACGAGCAGCTCATCCCTTGGATGAAGGCCGATGAGGGCGCATTCAGGGTGATCACAGGCGACTATGTCACCACTGAGGACGGTACCGGTATCGTGCATATCGCGCCTACTTTCGGTGCTGATGACAACAAGGTGGCCAAGGCTTACGGCATCCCTCCGTTCTTCGTCAAGGACGCTGACGGTTCCGACCAGCCTATGGTTGACCGCACAGGCCGCCTCTACCGCATCGAGGACCTCGATCCTCAGTATGTCAAGGAGAGAGTTGACGTTGAGACTTATAAGGAGTATGCCGGACGCTATGTCAAGAATGCCTACGACAGCAGCCTTGCACCTGACGCTCCGACCCTCGATATCGACATCTGCATGGACCTCAAGCAGAAGGGCATAGCATTCAAGATCGAGAAGCACACCCATAACTATCCTCACTGCTGGCGTACCGACAAGCCGGTGCTCTACTATCCGCTCGATTCATGGTTCATCCGTGCAACTGCGGTCAAGGACAAGATGGTGGAACTCAACAATACCATCAACTGGAAGCCTCAGAGCACAGGTACTGGCCGTTTCGGCAAGTGGCTCGAGAATATCCAGGACTGGAACCTCAGCCGCAGCCGCTACTGGGGCACACCGCTTCCTATCTGGCGCACAGAGGACGGCAAATGTGAGAAGTGCATAGGCTCCATCGAAGAGCTCTACAACGAGCTCGAGAAGTCGGTGGCTGCCGGCATCATGCCAAGCAACCCGCTCAAGGACAAGGGCTTTGTGCCGGGTGATTTCTCCAAGGAAAATTATGATAAGATAGATATCCACCGTCCGTACGTGGACGGCTGGTACCTTGTCAGCGAGGACGGCCGCAAGATGACCCGCGAGACTGACCTGATCGACGTATGGTTCGATTCAGGCTCAATGCCTTACGCGCAGGAAGGCCTTGCCAAGCTCGGCAAGCCGGAGTTCGGCCAGACCGCGGATTTCATCGCCGAAGGCGTTGACCAGACCCGCGGATGGTTCTACACTCTCCATGCCATCAATACGATGGTAAGCGGCAAGTGCGCATACAAGACCGTGATTTCCAACGGCCTCGTGCTTGACAAGGACGGCAACAAGATGAGCAAGCGCCTCGGCAACGCCGTGGATCCTTTCAAGGCCCTCGACGAGTACGGCGCAGACGCTCTCCGCTGGTACATGCTCACCAACGCGCAGCCTTGGGACAACCTCAAGTTCGACGAGGCTGGCGTTGACGAGATACGCCGCAAGTTCTTCGGTACACTTTACAATACATATTCATTCTTCGCGCTTTACGCGAATGTCGATGGCTTCGATCCTGAAAGCGCCCCTGTGGATGCTTCAGAGCTCCAGGAGATCGACCGCTGGCTCGTGTCACTGCTCAACTCCCTCGTCAAGAAGGTCGAGGCAGCATATGAGGATTATGACATCACCACCGCCGGCCGCCTGATCCAGGACTTCGTATGCAACGACCTGTCCAACTGGTATGTACGCCTCAACCGCAAGCGTTTCTGGGGCGGCGGACTGACCCGCGACAAGCTGGCTGCATACCAGACCCTCCACAATGCGCTCAGCAAGGTGGCACTCCTCGCCGCACCTATAGCACCGTTCTTCATGGAGCGTCTGTGGTGCGACCTCATCCCGGGTGCGAAGTCCGTCCATTTCGAGAATATGCCGGAATACTGTGAGGCTCAGATAGACGAGGACCTCGAGGAGCGCATGGCCCTTGCGCAGCAGTGCTGCTCAATGGTGCTTGCCCTCCGCCGCAAGGTCAACATCAATGTCCGCAAGCCTCTCGCGAAGATCATCATCCCTGTGCTCGATGCAAGGGTGCAGCAGCAGCTTGAGAAGGTGAAGGCCCTCATCCTCGCCGAGGTCAATGTCAAGGAAGCCGAATTCATCCATGACACCACGGGCCTCATCACCAAGAAGATCAAGCCTAACTTCCGCAGCCTCGGCAAGCGCTACGGCGCACGCATGAAGGAGATCGCGGCATTCTTCGGACAGATGGACCAGCAGACCATCGCAGCCATCGAGGCTGCAGGCAATTATACCATCGAGCTTCCGGGCGGCCCTGTGGAGCTTGAGAAGGAGGATTACCAGATCACTTCCGAGGATATGCCGGGCTGGCTCGTGGCAAGCGAAGGCTCACTTACCGTCGCGCTCGACGTGACTGTCACCGATGAGCTCCGCCGCGAAGGCATTGCCCGCGAGCTCATCAACCGCATCCAGAATCTCCGCAAGGACAACGGCTTCGAGGTGACTGACAGAGTCAATGTCGTCATCGCCCACAATGAGGCCATAGAGGACGCCCTCGCGCAGTTCGGCTCGTATGTATGCGAGCAGACGCTGGCGCTTTCCCTCGATTTCGCGGATGCTCCGGAAGGTGCAAGCGAAGTGGAGTGGGAGGATGGAACCATTGGAATTTCAGTCAAAAAGATATAATTATCCGAAGAAATTCATAACTTTGATGTTTTCAAAACCTAACGATATGGAGCAGAATAAAGAAACACAGGAAAAGGTTCGCTACAGTGATGAGGAACTTCAGTTCTTCAAGGCACTCATCATTGAGAAGCTGGAACAGGCACGCAGTGAGTACAATATGCTCAAGGGTGCCGTGAACCACAGCGCCAGCAACGACACAGAGGATACTTCTCCTACCTTCAAGGTTCTTGAAGAAGGTGCTTCAGCATTGTCCAAGGAGGAGGCGAGCCAGCTCGCTTCCCGCCAGTACAAGTTCATCCAGAATCTTGAGGCAGCGCTGATTCGCATTGAAAACAAGACTTACGGCATCTGCCGCGAGACCGGCAAGCTCATCCCTAAGGAAAGACTTATGCTTGTCCCTCACGCAACACTCAGCGTGGAGGCCAAGGAAAAACTCAACAAATAGGCTGATGAAGATTTCCAGAGGCACCAAGATTACTGTCTTCGTGGTATTGATGCTCGTGATTGACCAGGTTATCAAATTCCTGGTCAAGACCAATATGGCCATGGGCGAGAGTATCCACGTGTTCGGAGACTGGTTCCAGATTTATTTCATCGAAAACAACGGTATGGCCTTCGGAATGCAGTTCGGCGGCCATATCGGCAAATATATACTCAGCATCTTCAGGATTGTCCTTGTGACGGTCATTTTCTGCTACATCAGGAAGCTGCTCAAGAAGCCGGAGACACCTATAGGCGTGCTCATCGGCCTTGCAGCCATCATGTGCGGAGCGCTGGGCAATATCATAGACTCGCTCTTCTACGGTCTTCTGTTCTCTGAGAGCACTTATACCGAGGTGGCCCAGTTCCTGCCCGCAGCGGGCGGCTATGCCGGCTTCCTGCAGGGAAGGGTGGTGGATATGCTTTATTTCCCTCTCATCGACACAGACCTCCCTCAGTGGGTGCCGTTCTGGGGCGGTGAGCACGTGATCTTCTTCAGACCGATATTCAATTTCGCTGACAGCTGCATCACCTGCGGAGCGCTCTATCTGCTTTTCTTCAAGTGGAGATTCTTCTCTACCGAGTTCTCTGACAAATAACTTATCATCAGGGCTGATCAAGGAACATGAATGACATAGTACTATCCAGCCTGATACATCTTTTCGCCCTGCTGGGCGCAAAGCGCGGCATTGACAGAGACCGCTCCATAGAACTCATCACCGAATATCTGACCAGGTTCTTCGGCATCAGGAACCAGGGCCATTTCGTGCGCCTCTATACCGACCTCCGCGATTTCTACGACGATGATCCGGAGCTTGACAAGGACAGCATAGTGGAGGGTATCTGCACCAGGCTTGAAGGGCAGATTACGCCTGAGGTGATGCTCACTCTGCTGCTTCGTCTGATGGAGTTCTGCAATATCGCCGATGACCCGATCTTCAATGCCATCGCGCGCATTTTCCACGTCAGTGAGGAGCAGTTCTCGGAGATGCAGGATTTCATTACTGAGACTTCCGGGGAGAACATGCTCATATACCCTATCGGGGACGACAGATTGAAGATCCTGCGCTTCAGGGACTTCAACATGACGGTCGTCTCATATATGGGTGACCTTCCTGTCTGGATGGACGACATCCTGATGATCCCGGGTCTGTTCCAGACATGGCGTCAGAGCAGTGTCATCAAGGGCAACAAGATCAAGCCTATATATTATTCCACCATTATGGCGGAATTCGGCGACGGGCTTGGCGCCGAGATCGAGTTCTGCGGCCGCAACGTGGATTTCCGTTTCGAACCTGGCGGGGAGAACGGACTTCATGATTTCAGCTTCACCCTCCACAGCGGGGAGCTGGTGGCCATCATGGGCGGCAGCGGTGCCGGCAAGACCACGACTCTCTCGATATTGTGCGGCACACTCATTCCGCAGAGCGGCAGCGTGACGCTCAACGGTGTGGATATCAACGATCCGCAGGTCCGCAAGCTCATAGGCTTCGTGCCTCAGGACGACCTGCTTTTCGAGGAGCTCACCGTGTATGAGAACCTGCTTTTCACGGCGCGCCTGTGTTTCGACGGCATGTCGGAGGAGGAACTCTCCGAGAGGGTGATGGATATCCTGCGCCAGCTCGGCCTCGAGGCCGCACGCGACCTGAAGGTCGGCTCCCCTGTCAACAAGTTCATTTCCGGAGGACAGAGGAAGAGGCTGAACATTGCGCTGGAGCTCATACGCGAGCCTGCGGTGCTTTTCCTCGACGAGCCTACTTCCGGTCTCTCCTCAACCGATACCGAAAATGTGATCAACCTCCTGAAGTCGCAGACCTGCAAGGGCAAGCTGGTGATAATGAACATCCACCAGCCGTCATCTGACGTGTTCAGATGCTTCGACCGCCTCTGGCTGCTGGACCGCGGAGGATATCCTATATATGACGGCAACCCTATCGAGGCCATACCGTACTTCAAGACTGCGGCCAATTTCGCCGATCCGAGCACCTCAGCCTGCCCTGTCTGCGGTAACGTCAATCCTGAGATCATCCTGAATATCGTGGATGACAAGCTCTATGACAATACCGGCGAGCTTACCGACAAACGCAGGGTGACTCCTCAGGAGTGGAACAATATGTACCGCAGCGCACTTCCGGCCATGGATGAGCCGAAGGCCGGGGAGGTCCCGCATTCGGAGCAGAAAAAGCCGGGAAGGCTCAGGCAGACTATGATTTTCCTCCACAGGAACATCAAAGCCAAGATCACCAACCTCCAGTATCTTCTCGTGACTCTGTTCGAGGCTCCGATACTCGCCGTGATCTGCGGCCTGCTCACCCGCTTCTCGCCGGACGGATGCTATACTCTGATGGACAACAAGAACTTCCCGTCCTTCATTTTCATGGCCATCATAGTTTCCATTTTCATGGGAATGACCGGCAGCGCCGAGGAGATCATCAAGGACAAGGCCATACTCAGGCGGGAGAAGTTCATGGATCTCTCCTATGGCAGCTATATCTGGTCCAAGATCATATATATGGCGGGGGTGTGTCTCATACAGACCCTGCTCTTCACCCTTGTGGGATGCCCGTTGATGGGTGTCCGCGGAATGTTCTGGGAATGGCTGCTCATCCTGTTCATGTCGGAGTTCCTCTCCGCGCTGATAGGCCTGCTGCTGTCCCGACTGATGAATTCCGTGGTGGCCATCTACATCACCATACCTCTGCTGCTCATACCGCAGATACTCCTTTGCGGTCTTGTCGTGCATTTTGAGGACCTTACTCCGGAGAGCGAGACCGGCAACGTGCCTCTTATCGGAGACGTGATACCGTCCAGATGGGCTTATGAGGCCCTTTCTGTGGCCCAGTACACGATGAACGACTATGAGAAGGAGTTCTTTGACAAGGACCGCGAGCGCTATGAGGCGATGTATTACGAGACTGTCTTCGCCCATCAGCTTGAGATAGCCAATGAACGCCGCGATGAAGACGATAAGGCACTGCTCGCAAACGAGCTGCCTTTCCTGATGCAGATCAGCGGCCTGCCGCCTTATGCGGGGACACTGGATTACGCATCGGTGGACCAGGCTGTCATTGACGCCAGAACCGCTCTCAAGCAGCATTACAGCCGTGTCTCCATGGATGTGAGCAAGATGATCGACGAGCGTGTCCGCGCCATCGGCAAGGAGCGTCTCTCCGAGCTGAAGCAGCGCAACTGCAATACGCAGCTTGAGAATCTGCTTATCAACAAAAGCGCGCAGGACCTCTGCCGGGTGGTCAACGGACATATCGTCCCTTCCAGCGCTTATGTCTTCCTCACCCCGCGCGGCAAATGCGGACGCAGCCAGTTCTATAGCGGAGTGAAGAGGGTGGGGGACACCGTCATTCCGACCTTCTGGTTTGATTTCGCAGTCCTCGTGCTGATGTGTTTTATCATTGGCGGACTTTTATTTGTGGATTTCGATAAAAAAATAATATCTTTACAAGGATTTTCAAGACATAAATAATAACTACATATGAAAAGAACATTAGCAATTATTCTTGCCGCTTCACTTTTCGCACTTCCATCCTGCAAGAACCAGAATCAGAAGGCAAATGAGGCAGCCGCTTCTACAGAGAACATAGATTTCAATGACAAGGAGCAGGTGGCTTCCGAACTTGTGAAGGCAGAGGTCCAGAGCCTCATCGAGTCAGCATCCAAGATCAAGCCAGCTCCATTCGCATCAGCTAAAAAGGACGGCCGTATCACTTTGACAGCCAAGGAGAAGCTCGTAAAGCCGAATTATCTCCTCAATACAAACATTGTCAAGGATATGGTTACTTTCTCACAGAAGTACCGCGCCATCTCCATGCTCGCAGTGGACAAGGCAATCGCAGACCTCTACGAGGTTGATGGCAATGAATACAACAACGCTATCCTCACACTTCTCACCGACCTTGGTGACGAGGCTATCTCAACATTCGCATCAACTCCTTGGATCGACCTCGAGACATCCCAGGATGCGATGAAGAATCTTGCTGAGGACGAGTATGCCGCCGGCCGCCAGATTTATTTCTGGGAAGGCGTTGCAGCTCTCCTCGTTGAGCAGGTTTATGTCATCACACGCAATATCGACAAGTTCATGCCGATGTTCACCGATGAGACCGCAGCAGACGTTACATTCAACTTCGTATGCCTCCACGAAGGTCTCAAGTCAGTTGTTGAGATGAATCCTGAGATGGCGAGCCTGAACGAGTCACTCGCAGTGCTCTACAAGATCGATGCTATCTCAGTTGAGCAGCTCCGCAGCCAGCTGATGGAAATCAAGGATGAGATCGCAACTATCCGCGAAGGTCTCCTCAAATAGCATATCAAGGCAAACATATATGACCGGGCCTCTTCAGGAGGTCCGGTTTTTTAGCTTTTATTTAGCATTTGATACCCAACTTTAATATGAAAAAGAGTTTCTTTCTGACACTGGCAGTGCTGATGCTCTCTCTGAGCGTTGCAGCTCAGGACAAGGTTACGCAGAAGGTCCTGGAGATGGGCCGCACTGACAACCGTACAATGCAGCACGCCGATTACCTCGCAAATCGCATCGGAGGACGTCTTATCGGTTCTTATTCCCTTCAACAGGCTGAACAGTGGGTGAAGGATCAGTTCGAGTCCTGGGGACTCGAAGTTATGGTTCAGGAAGTGGGTGAGATTAACGTCGGTTTTAACCGGGGACCATGGTTCGGCCGGATGCTGAGCGAAGACGGCATGGACCTGCATTTCTGCACCCCTTCATATACCGCCGGCACCAAGGGCCCGCAGATAGGTCACGTGGTGCTCGAGCCGCGCACACGTGCGGAGTTTGAGCGCTGCAAGGGCAGGCTCAAGGGAGCGTGGGTACTGCTTGAGACTCCTTCTTCCGGCAATGCCGTGGTCAATTCCGCCAAGGCGGATTCCACCCGCGCGAGAGCCATCAAGTCTGACGAGCAGAAACGTCTGGAAAATGCCGAGATAGAGAAATATAACCGCGCACATCCGGAGAGCCCAAAGCCGCTGAAGAAGCTCTCCACTGCGAATGCCTTGTTTTATAATGAGATGGTTGAGGCCGGTGTCCTGGGCTTCATCCAGTCTGCTAAACTGCCTATAGTCTGCCAGTACAACAGCATCTGCTACTCTCTCACAATGGAGACTCTGCCTTCCGTATGCGACATCAAGCTTGATGAGAATCAATTCGAAATCATACGCAAAAAGGTTCTTGGCAGGAAAGAGGTGCTCCTTGAATTCGACATACGCAATCACTTCTCGAAGGGCCCGATAAAGTATCATAATATCATAGGCATCATAAAAGGGAGCAAGTATCTTGACCAGACCGTGATTCTCGGCGGCCATCTCGACGCTTTCGACGGCGCAACGGGAGCCGTGGATGACGGTAATGGAGTATCGGTTGCAATGGAGGCCGCGCGACTGCTGGCCGCTGCCGGTGCCAAGCCGAAACGTACAATGTTGTTCTGCATCTGGGCGGGAGAGGAGTTCGGCCTGCTTGGCTCCAAGCATTTCGTTGAGAGCGGGGCTTATGATATGGCTAAGGTGTCCAACTATTTCAATCGTGACGGCGGACCTACCCTGGCTACGTCAATTACCGTCCCTCCAGCGATGTACGATGACTTTGTGAAGGTTGCCAAGCCTGTTGAGAATTATGTGGAGGGTGCTCCATTCAAGGTAATAAAGCGTGAGGGTGAAGCCCAGCCACGCCCGAAGTCCGGCAGCTCTGATCACTATTCATTCATCAAGAACGGTGCTCCAGGCATCAGCCTCACGGTTACCGATCCTTTCGGCTACGATTTCCAATACCGCGACATCTGGCACACTGACTGCGACCTCTGGAACAAGCTTATTCCGGAGTATATGGAGCCTTCCTCTGTCATCAGTGCAGTCATAGCATACGGCATAGCTAATCTTGACCACCAGCTCTCACGCGACGGTCTCTATGCAGACTAAATTATTTTCTGCGTCAATTATTCACGATAATCGATAATTATGAAAAAGAATTTCTTTCTGACACTGGCAGTCCTGCTGCTCTCTCTGAGCGTTTCAGCGCAGGACAAGGTTACGCAGAAGGTCCTGGAGATGGGACGCACTGACAACCGCACGATGGAACACGCGGACTTCCTCTCAAACCGCATCGGAGGCCGCCTTATCGGATCCTATTCACTTGTTCAGGCAGAACAGTGGGTCAAGGAACAGTTCGAGTCCTGGGGACTCGAGGTGATGATGCAGGAAGTCGGCGAGATCAACGTGGGCTTCAACCGCGGTCCGTGGTTCGGCCGCATGCTCGGCGGAGATGGTATGAATCTTCATTTCTGCACTCCTTCATACACTGCCGGCACCAAGGGCCCTCAGATGGGTCACACCGTGCTTGAGCCTCGTACACGCGCCGAATTTGAGCGCTGCAAGGGCCGCCTCAAGGGCGCCTGGGTCCTTCTGGACACTCCATCCAACGGTTTTGCGCTCAACCGCAGCGCGCAGGCTGACTCTGTACGCGCAGCTGCCATTGAACGTGATATCAAGGTGAAGGAGGAGAATCGCGAGATTGAGAGATACAACCGTCAGCATCCTGATGCCCCGAAGCCTTTCAAGAAGCTTTCCACTGAGCCTGCTCTCTTCTACAAGGAGATGTGCGAGGCCGGTGTGCTCGGCTTCATCCAGCCTGCCAAGCTCCCTATCACATGCCTCTATGACCGCGCCAACTGCTATCAGATGACGATGGAGACACTTCCTACCGTATGCGATATCAAGCTTGACCAGCGTCAGTACGCCATCATACGCGAGAAGACCGCTGCCAAGGAGGATTTCTTCCTGGAGTTCGACATACGCAACCATTTCGCAAAGGGTCCTGTCAAATACCACAATGTCATCGGTATCATGAAGGGTAGCAAGTATCCTGACCAGACCGTGATTCTCGGCGGCCACCTCGATGCTTACGACGCCGCTACAGGTGCCGTGGATGACGCCAACGGCGTGTCCGTGACTATGGAGGCCGCACGTCTGCTGGCAGCTGCCGGCGCCAAGCCTAAGCGCACCATCCTCTTCTGCGTCTGGACAGGTGAGGAATACGGTCTGCTCGGTTCCAAGTTCTTCGTGGAGAGCGGAGCTTATGACATCAACAAGGTGTCAAACTATTTCAACCGCGATTCAGGCCCTACACTTGCGACATCCATCACCGTGCCTGCTGCAATGTATGACGATTTCGTAAAGGCTGCCAAGCCGATCGAGAACTATGTGGAAGGTGCTCCTTTCGTTGTAAAGAAGCGCGAGACTACGCCTAAGCGCCCGAAGAGCGCAGGCGGCAGCGACCACGCACACTTCGTGCTGCACGGCGCTCCGGCATTCGGTCTGTCTATCTCGGATCCTTTCGGTTACAACTTCCAGTACGGCGAGATATGGCACACTGACCGCGACCGCTACAACAAGCTCATACCTGAGTATATGGAGCCGTCATCAGTTATCAGTGCCGTTATCGCTTACGGCATCGCCAATCTCGACCACCAGCTCTCAAGAGAGGGCATGTACTCTGACTAGCGGAGTATGGTGTCGTTGAGGATTGCGTGAAAATTCTCGAAATAAGTATTTGAGTTGCGCTCGATGAGCAGAGTCTTCAGACCTGCGAACGGGCGCAATTCCTTTTCAATTGCGTCGGGGTCCGCGTCGTCTCCCCAGTAGCCCTTGACGAACCAGTGCCAGAATTCACCGGCTGTCTTCATGTCGAGATGGAAGGTTTCCAGTATGAACTGAGGGTCTGAATACTTGCAGCAGAGGGGTACCATGCCGAGGTCGAAGAGAGGGTTGCCGCAGGCGAAGTCCCCCAGGTCGATGAAATATTTGCCGCCTCCGGCCATGATGGCGTTGCTGTACTGGAGGTCGCCGTGTATGGCAGTGTCTGCGTCAGGGACGTCCAGTATGAAGCGCTCGATCCTGCGCTTTTCCTCTGCTGAGAAATAGGGACTGTCCTGCAGCATCTTCAGGTTGACTTCCTTGATGTCCGGGAACAGCCCGGCAGGGAGGTGGGTGGCGTGCAGCTCCCTGCACATGCCGGCGAAGATGCGGGCATATTCCTCCACCTTTTCAGGCTCGTCAGACACGGCGCGGGAGAAGGACTTCTTGCCCTGTATGCGCTGGATAAGCAGGCCGTAGCGGCCGTTGCCGTCCGTGACAAGCCGTCCCGGCTTAGGGGTGGCTATGCCGCAGTCATAGACTTTCTGCGCCATTGCGACCTCGTTTTCGGCATTCTCGCGCGCGACGTACGGGAAGTTGAGCTTGAGCATCACGGACGTGTCGGTCCTGTGGTTGAAGCTTTCGCCGTTGGCGCCTTCGCCTGAATGTATGTAGTCTTCGAGATTGATGAGCTTCGCTTCCATATTATCGCAGATATCTTTGTCTTAATGTCTTGAAGTCGTCGTCCGTGAGGCACAGAGGGCCTCTCAGGTAGGCTTCCATGGAGCCCCAGCGCCTGTCGATGAGGTCCAGTGCGTCGATGAAGTATTTGACGTTGACCCCGATGAAGGTGCGTATCACCTCGCGTTCGGCTTCGGTGCCGACCATTGCGCAGTACTTGTCCACTTCTGCGCTGTAATACCCCTCGGATACGAGGTAATCCTTGATGATCGTTTCCCTGTCAGCGCCCAGCGCCGCAAGCATGAAGGCTGCGCCGAGTCCCGTGCGGTCCTTGCCCTGGGAGCAGTGCCAGAACACAGCGCCGTCCGTGGTGCCGATTATCTGCATCAGGAAGGCCGCGTATTGCAGCTGGGTGTATTCGTTGCTCACCATGTCGGTGTAGATGCGGCTTGCCACCTTCTGCACCAGGGTGTTGGAGGAGTTCTTCACCAGCCAGTTGCCAAGGTCCAGGAAGGCTTCCTTCGGCAGCTGCCTGTCGGCAAGGTTCTCGGTGTCGGGGTCAATGGCCGGGAGCCAGATATTGTCAGCGCCCTCGACCTGTGGGTCGGGTTCGCGCTGAAGTTCCCCTTCCGTGCGGAAGTCAAACACGTGAAGCAGACGGTAGGTGGAGTGCAGGGTGTCCAGATCCTCCGCTGAGGCGGTGTACAGTGTGCCGCCGCGCAGAAGAAGTCCCTCGCGTACCACAGATCCGTCCGGCAGCACAATGCCACCAAGGTCACGCGCGTTGGCTATGCTCGGAAGTATGTATGCCATCAGAGGATGCTGATGATGTTGGAGAATCCTGTGATGTCGAACACTTCCTTGACCTGAGGCTGCATGTTGAGCAGCACGAGCTTGCCGCCATTGGCGCTGACTGCCTTCTGGAGCATGAGGAATATCCTGAGTCCCTGGCTGGAGGTGTATTCCAGTCCGCTGCAGTCCATCTCGATGTCCGGGTTCTGAAGCGACATGAGAGGCTTCATCTGCTCCTGGAAATCAGCTGCGTTGGTTGTGTCGACCCTTCCTGTGACGGCTGAAATGACCTTGCCGCCTTCGTTTGCAATCGTTACGTTCATTTGTTTGCTTTGTATTTGAATGTCATAATAGTAATATCATCATTCTGCGGCGCATCGCCGGTGAATGCCTTGATGTTGCGGTAGAGGTCATCGCAGGCCTCTCCTGCATTGGCGCACTTCTGCTCCGATGCCCACCTGAGCAGGCGCTCGTTGCCGAACTGTGCCCTGTCATCGCGCTCCGCTTCCGTGACGCCGTCGGTGTAGAGCACAATCCGCGTGCCAGGGGTGAGGAATATGCTCTCCTCCTCATATTTGAAGCCGTCCGCCAGTCCTATGGCGAGGTTGGCCTTCTGATTGAGGAAGGATGCCTTGCCCTGAGGGTCAATGACAACGATGCGGTTGTGGCCTGCGTTGCAGTATGTCATTTCGCCTGTGCAGAGGTCAAGTTTGCCTACGAACATGGTGACGAACATGGCCTCCGAATTGCCCTCGCTGAGGGTGTCGTTGATCTTGCTGACCATCTGTGCGCTGTCAGGCTCCAGTTTGGCGATGGAGCGGAAGGCCGCTATGGTCACGGACATCACCAGCGCTGCCGGTACGCCCTTGCCGGATACGTCGCCTATGGCGAAATACAGCGTCCTGTCGTCTCTGATGAGGAAGTCGTAGAAGTCGCCGCCCACTTCCCTGGCAGGCTTCAGCCAGGCGTGGAGGTCGATGCGGCTGTCACGAGGGAAAACGTTTGGCACGATTCCCATCTGTATCTTGTTGGCGATGTTCAGTTCGCTCTCTATCCTTTCCCTTGCGCTCGTGGTTACCTTGAGTTCTTCAATGTATTTGTTCAGGGAAGACTGCATGTGCTCGAAGGAATCGCGCAGGTGGCGTATCTCGTCCTCGCTCTTGATCTCCGGCAGGGTTGTGTTGAAGTTGCCTTCGGCTATCTGCTGCGCGGATTTGTCGAAATCCGTCAGCGGTCTGGTGAGCTTGCGGGCTATCTTGCGGCAGAGCAGGAACAGCAGCGCGAGTCCGAGCATCGCTATGCAGAAGAGCACGGCGTGCATCCTGGCGGAGTTCTTCAGCACTTCCTTGTAGTCGCATATCAGCGCGGCGGTCCAGCCGTTCTTGAGCGGGCCGTAGGTCACCAGCGAGTATTTGCCGTTGTTGATGTAGCGGGCTATGCCGCGGCTGCCGTTGAGCATGTCCTCGGCTGCCTCGATGGCCCTGTTGTCCTCCAGCGAACCGCAGGAGGAGAGTATGTCGTTGCCGAAGAATCCGCTGTTGACATCCACTATGTACTTGCCGGTCGCACTGGCCAGAACGGTTCTGGAATGAGGGTAGGGGTGCACCTTGTTGAGTATGTCAGACGCTATCTTGAGGTAGAAGTCGGCCGTGACGACAGCCTTGACCTTGCCGTCACTGCCTATTACCGGGCGGCTGTAGGTGGCCATCTCCATCTCTCCGCCACCATTGTCGATATAAGGTTCGCTCCAGTGCGGGCGTCCTGTGGAAGCCGCGGCGGAGTACCATTCCATATTGAAGTAATCGTAATTCTCGTTGCCCAGCTGTATGCTGGTCAGCGCTCCGCCCTTAGCCTGGTTCCTGAAGGTGTACGGTGCGAAATAATGCTTGCCTGGGAATGCGTCCGGAGGGAATGCCACGGCGCTGCCGTAAACATTGTCGCTCCGGGAGACGAGACGGTTGGTGATGTGGTACATATACTCCGGATCGTCCAGATGCTCCTCGACGATCCAGGCAACGCCGTCCGCCGCGTCCTCCACCTTCTGAATCTCATTCTCAATCTCGCGGACAGCCGCGTCGAGCATGTTCTGCGCGGTCTTGGTGGCTTCGCGGGAGATGAGGATGTGGGAGCACCACGCAGCCGCGCCAAGGGCTGTGATGAAGAGAATCGCCGTGACGAGTACGAATTCTGAGCTTAACCGGTTTGCGAAAGATGAATTGTGCTTGTTCATTACAGGTTCTTTGTCATTGAAAATACGTTGCAGCGGTTCTCGAAACGGTACTCAAGGCTGTCCATCATCTGCTTGCAGAGGAAGATGCCCAGGCCGCCGACCTTACGCTTCTCCAGCGGAGCATTGATGTCCGGATCCTCCATTGACAGAGGGTCGAACTCCACTCCGCCGTCGCGGAATCCTATGGTCAGCTTGGTGTCGGTGCGCTCAACGCTGACCTCCACCCAGGTCGAGCCTGAATAGCAGAGTATGTTTTCCTCCACTTCTTCCACGCAGAGACGTATCTTGAATTTCAGTCCGTCGTTGATGTCCTTCAGTTCATCGCAGTTCATCACGCTTTCGATGATGTCTGCATTGCGACCTTCGATAGGATCAAATCTATGTATCATAATAACTGTTATTTTGCGCCGAAAACCTGTTCTATCAGGGCGGCGAATTCTTTGTATGCAAATGTATCCTTAAGTTCGTTCAGGGACTCTGCCAGTCCCCTGTAGTGCCATTCGTGGTCGGCTTTCCCGCCGGGGGCGTGGAACATGTCCCAGAGCTTGTCGCCCTGGCGCGCGTAGTCGCGCGCGATGGCTCTCATGTTGGAGAGCTTGTCGCCCATGGCCACTGTCTTGGCATCGCGTCCGGCTGCGGCGAGACGGTCGATGGCGGCCTGCTTGCGGTCGCGCCAGCTTTCCTCCTCGCTTCTGCCTGCCTCGAAACGGTCGGACTCCGTATCCACAAGGCTTGCGATGCGTTCGCCGAATTCGGCCCGTATCTGCTCTATGGTCACGTCGGTGTCCTCCACGGTGTCGTGAAGGGCTGCGGCTGAGAGCACTTCCTGGTCGGAGGTGATGGTGGCCACGATCTCCACCGCTTCCAGAGGGTGAATGATGTATGGGAAGCCCTTGCCGCGCCTTTCAGTGCCGGCGTGGGCCTTGGTTGCGAATATGATCGCCTTGTCGAGGAGCGAAGTCTCCAGAGCTTTGTTTGCCATGGTTCTATCGGTTCATGAACGGCAGCTGTGAGGCCGTGTCAACCAGTCTCCTGGCCCGGATGGTATTGTAGTCGGAAGGGCCGTTGAGGGTGTTAAACATGTATATGAGTCCGTGCTCTCCGCCACCGTTCTCAAGTATGTACACTATCAGGAGGTCCTGGATGGCCACTGTCTCGCTGATGATGTCTATGTCTGTGTTGCCCAGCTCGTAGGTGGCGAGCTTGTAGGCGTCGTCCGAATAGTCGTGGATGAGCTTCTCCACATCTCCGAGCGTCTTGAATCCCAGCGCCTTCAGTACGCTGATGTAATGTACGCAGGAGGCGTGGTGTACCTCCGCCTGGTTGATGGCGGCTATGCGTCTGTTGAGTTTGTCGAAAGGTTTTATCTTCAGGTATGAGCCGAATGTGTCACCGTCGAGCGGCACTTCCTCGAACTTGCTGCTGCTGACAAGCTGCTGCACCTGGCGGCGGTAATCGTTGATTCCCGTTCGTATCTGGCTGAACTGCTCGTCCGCCAGCTCCAGCATTCCGGCGAGGCGGCTGAGGTTGCGCAGATAGTCGTACGGTATCTCCACGCCCGACTTGTAGCCGGTGTCGTGGTGTATGTTGGCCCATACGTGCTGCAGGGCTGTGCGCATCTGCAGCTCGAAGCGGAACTCGTTGATCTGAGGCATCTGAGGGTCGAAGTACATCGATTTCGGGATGCGGCATATGTAGTGCAGGCTGTTGTAGCCGAAGCTGTTGAGCTCGTGCATCTTGCGCTTGTCCACGCTGTTGGCCCAGTCTATGTCGAAGAGCCTGTCCGCCATGGCTGCGATCTTGTCCACCTCGTCTGTGTAGAATGTGATGACCCTCATTCCCAATATGTCGGTGATGTCACTGAGGCTCATATACTTGACGCCCTTCAGCTCGAGCTTGCCGACTAGGCTCTGCTCGGCTTTGATGCGGCTTTCGAGGGCGGTGATGTAGATGCCGTTTTCGCTGATGGCCCTGTTGATGGCATTAAGGGCTATCTCCTTGATTTTCTCAAATACCGGGACGGATTCCCGATATTCTTCGAGAATCATTGTGCAATGTAGGTCCAGGCCGTATTGTTCGACGTTTTCAAACATAAATACAAATATAGTAATTATTATGCATTATAGCTATATTTGTACTATAAGACAGATTTTTTATGCTATGAGGAAATTATTGAATATCAGAGCCTTTACTCTGGCTTTTCTGGCATTCGCACTTCTGCTTCCCGCAGAGGCCGGGGCCTGCACTTCGGTCATAGTCTCAGGCAGGGCCACAGCCTCCGGCAAGCCGCTGCTGCTCAAGGTGCGCGACAACACCGTCACTGATGAGACAACCACCTTCCAGTATTTCCATGGAGAAAAATATGATTTCCTCGGCAATATCGCCGATGCTGCCAAGGCGCACGACAGGATACGCAGCACGGTGGGCGGCTACAACACGGCGGGCCTGTGCCTCGCCAGCCTGACCTCCCACGGATTTCCGCTGGACAGCGTCAAGAAGGACAGGATATCGGGCGGAGGATTGCTCTTCCGCGCCCTCGGCAGCTGCCGCAACCTCGCGGAGTTCGAGAAGCTCGCGCGCCAGCTCCAGAAGGAGCATGTCATCATCACCAATGTCGGCGGCATAGACGCTGACGGTGCCGCGGCTTATTACGAGTTCGGCGGCCACAGCTTCACCAAATACGATGTGAACAGCCGCAAGGACGCTCCGCAGGGCTTCCGCGCCATGACCAATTTCGCGTTCTCGGGCGACACCACCAAGGGTGGAGGCATCGAGAGATACGACGATGCCATGGAATGCCTCGCCCGCCTGCCGAAGGACAGGAATGGCAAATTCGTCATCGACCACACCCACATACTTGACACCGTAGTACGCTCCCTCTGCCATCATCGCAAGGGCATCAGGGACATAGACGGGCTGAAGGACGAGCAGTATTATCCGTTCGACGGATTCATCTGCAGGTTCACCACCAACGCGGCATACGTCTTCGAGGGCGTGAAACGCGGCGAGGACCCGAAGCATACCGTGCTCTGGGCCTGCATTGGCAACCCATGCTGCACGCCGGCGCTGCCTCTGGTGCTGGGCGACAGCAACATGCTGCCGGAATGCATCTATGCCGGCGACCGCATCCCTTCATCTGTCTGCCTCAGGGCGAGGGGCATGCGGGAGACACATATCTTCGACCGCTCCAAGATGATGAACGTGGCCAATATCAGGGCAATGCTGCCTATGGTACGTGGCACAGAGGAGCCGATAAGGCAGGACTTCACAGCCATACACGATGCCTGGACCGCAGGAAAGATGACGGATGCAGAGTTCTACGCAGCCTACCGCAAGCTCACTCCGGCCTATTATGACAGATATGTCAAGGGTACCGCCGCCTTTTCGCCGAGGGTATGGGTCGATCCGCTCAAGGCCGGTGCGCAGGTGCACGGACAGGGATGGGCCGAGCTTCGCGGCACTTATTCCCGCCTGCCGGAGCGGGCGAAGGGCATGGTGCGGCAGAAGGTCTGGAACCTCAGCCGCAATTCCGCCGGTCTGAGCCTGGTATTCCGCAGCAACGCTGCGAATATCAAGGTGCGCTACGGCGTGTCCGGCAGCCAGGCCATGTTCCATATGCCTTCGACAGGCGTTTCAGGCATAGACCTCTATGCCACTGACCTTCAGGGTGCGCGCCGCTGGTGCGCGCCGGATTTCACGCCATCGTTCAGGGACACCATCACATATACCTACAGCAATCTGACATATTTCCCCAAGAACAGGGCACGCTACTACGAATACCATCTCTATCTGCCGCTCTACACCAGCGTGAAGTGGCTCGAGATAGGTGTGCCGGAAGGAGCGATGCTGGAATTCTGCCCGGAGACGCAGGAGAGGCCTATAGTCGTTTACGGCACGAGCATCGCCCAGGGAGCCTGCGCGAGCAGGCCGGGAATGTGCTGGACAGGCATCGTGGAGCGTGAACTGGAGCACCCGCTGGTCAACCTCGGCTTCTCCGGCAACGGCAAGCTGGAGCCGGAGGTCTTCAGCCTGATGAGCGGGATTGACGCCAGCCTCTACATCATAGACTGCATGCCGAACATGCGCGAGGCAGACCCTGTGGTCAAGCTTGTGACTGAGGGCGTGCGCATACTGCGCTCGAAGCATGACTGCCCGATACTCCTGGTGGAGCACAGCGGTTACGTCAACGAAGTCACCAATGAGAGCAGGAGTTATTACCGCCACCTCAATGACAGCCTTGCAGGCGCATTTGCAGCCTTGAAGGCCGCCGGGTACAATGACATACATTATCTGAGCTGTGACGAGATAGCGCTCGGCATGGACGGGATGGTCGAGGGTGTGCATCCGAATGACCTGGGCATGTACCGTTACGCCTGTGCCTATGAGAAGAAGATCAGGGAGATATTCCACGAGTCTTTCGCCAGCTGCACGCCTTGCACCAACGACCGCGACTCCTATATCTGGAAAACGCGTCACGAGCAGGTGCTCGGCTATGTCTCATCTTCGAAGCCGCAGGTGGTGCTCATAGGCGATTCCATCCTCCATTTCTGGGGAGGTGAACCGGCCTTTCCGCAGATATGCCGCGGAGCGGACTCCTGGGAGGAGCTCTGGCAGGGCCGACGCGTCGCCAATCTGGGATTCGGCTGGGACCGCGTGGAGAATATGCTCTGGCGCATTACCCACGGAGAGCTGGACGGCTACAGCGCCGAGGATGTGTATATCATGGCAGGCACCAACAATCTGGCGGTGAAATGGACTCCGGAGCATATAGCGCAGGGCGTGATGGAGATCGCCCATGCCGTGCGTGAGCGTCAGCCACAGGCGCGCATACATGTCTGCGGACTTGCGCCGCGTGGCGATGCCGATTTCGATATTCCTGCGGTGAACACCGCAATCAGGGAGGCCCTTTCTGCTGACAGCGCCCTCTCGGGCGTTGCGAATTATGTCGATATGTCCCGCCTGATGGTCGGCCCTGACGGCAGTATCATCAACAGTCTCTATGTGGATCGTCTGCATCCGAACGCAGACGGCTACCGCGCTTTTGCGAAAATGCTGAAGGAAGCAAAATAGCGGCTGGCTCCTGTGGATTTCAGTCTGTTTCCTTTATCCAGCCGGGAATCTTCTTCGCGACGTGCTCGTTGAGGCGGTGGCCGAATTTGTCCGACCAGATGATGGTGAAGCCGGCCTGCTCAAGGAGCTTGGCATTCTTGCGGGATTCCACCTGCCCGATGAGCTCGTCATCGGTTGAGAAGATGCCCAGGTTCTTCCTGCCGGGAATGATCTCATGTGCCTTCTTGTACGCCGTGAATGCCCTGACCATGGTCTCGTCGATGATGTACTCCGTGCGTCCGTCCTCGCGTTCGCAGAAGAAAGGGTGGGAGCCGTAGCCCAGCTTCCTCAGCACGCTTTCGATGTTGAGTGTCACGTTGCAGACCAGCTTTATGGCCTCCGGAGCATCCGCGTAGAGGGTGTACAGACCTCCCATGCTGGTGCCCGCGATGATGGCGGGGGAGAAGACCCTGACGTACTCGTCGATCTTGGCCACGCTCTCCTCCGGGTCCTCATTCACCTCAGGGCATATCCATTCGTATTCGGGGAAACACTTCATGAATGAGCTGCGGGTGCCTGACTTGGCGCCCGACCCCGCCCCGTGGATGTATATCGCGTATTCCTTCTGCTCCATAAATACAAAGTTAGCATTTTTGTGGCGATGTCCGCCTGACACATGGTATTGTATCGTTTGATTATTATTGCTAACTTTACCCTCAAACTTAAATATTTAAGGATGAAACGAGATTATTTAACCCCTCAGGCCATGGT
>JAKSJG010000010.1 GCA_024398365.1 Bacteroidales bacterium
GCAACATCAACGGCAAGGTGATAATGTACGCCGACACCATCACCGACTCGATGCGTGAGACCATTGACGAGACAAACCGCAGACGCGAGAAGCAGGAGGCATACAACAGGGAGCACAACATCACCCCAACCCAGGTAGGCGGAGCCGCTCACAACACCCTTGCCAAGGGCTACACCCTGGACGAGAACACGGGCGAGGCCCGCAAGCTGGCGGAGGACCCGATTTTGACAAATATGTCGAGGGAGCAGCTGCTCAAGGCAGTTGACCTCGCCAGGAAGAATATGGAAGAGGCTGCGGCAGCGCTCGACTTCATGCGCGCCGCCCACTTCCGCGATGAAATGAATTCACTTAAGGCAATGCTCAGGGACTGATATGATACCGGACAGGCTGACAAATATCATCAACTCCTACACCGAGGCCGACAAGGCAATGGTCTGCGAGGCCTATGCCCTGGCCGAAAAGGCTCTGGAGGGGAAAATGCGCGACAACCGCAGCCCTTTCATTGAGCATCCTCTCGGAGTGTCGGAGATAGTCAGCCGCGAGATCGGTCTTCAGGCCGATGCCGTCACGGCAGTGTTCCTGCATGAGGCCACACGTTTCCAGGGCGTAAGCGCGGCGGATGCCAACAAGGCCCTCGCACAGCTGGGAGGCCGTTTCCCGGCAGACATATTGGAGATGGCCAGGGGCCTGAACAACATATCATTCATCACGCTGCAGCAGACAGGACTCGACGGAGAGAAATACCGCAAGCTCATCATATCATACTCCAATGACCCGAGGGTGGTGCTGATCAAAATCGCCGACAGGCTGGAAGTCCTGCGCAACATCGACAATCTGCCGCCGTCCAAGCGCAGTCCGAAGATCACGGAGTCCCTCCTGCTCTACTCCCCGCTGGCCCACCAGCTGGGTCTGTATCAGATCAAGAGCGAGATGGAGGACATCTGGCTGCGCATCATGGAGCCGGAGCAGTACCGCTCCATCACCAACCATCTGAAAGTCACGGAGAAGGACCGCGAGGCCCTGACCACGCGCTTCATCGGGCCGCTCAAGGAGAAACTTGACCGCGAAGGCATCAAGTACAGCTTCAAGGCCAGGACCAAGAGCGCCTATTCGATATGGAAGAAGATGCAGGCGCAGAAGGTGCCTTTCGAGAAGATCTACGACGTATTCGCCATGCGTTTCATCATAGACTGCCCGCCGGTACGGGAGACGGAGCATGAACTCTGCTGGAAGGTGTATTCTCTGGTGACAGAGAAATACCAGCCTGACACGAGCAGGCTCAGGGACTGGCTGTCCCGCCCGAAGGCGAACGGCTACGAATCCCTGCACACCACGGTGACCACCGGGGAAGGCACGACGGTGGAAGTGCAGATACGCACTGTAAGGATGGACTTCGAGGCCGAACAGGGCCACGCTTCGCACTGGTCCTACAAGGGCGTAAGCAGCGAGGACGTCCTCAACGACTGGCTGAACCGCGTCCGTGACACCATGCACGAAGGACGCTACCAGGATTACGGCCAGCTGCCGCACGCGCTGCTCAACCAGGTCTATGTATTCACCCCGTCAGGGGACCTGAGGGAATTGCGCGCAGGCGCCACCGTACTTGACTTCGCATTCAACATACACTCCAATGTGGGCCGCAGATGCAGCGGAGCTCGCATCAACGGACGTATAGTGCCTATACGCGAGGAGCTTCATACCGGCGAGGTGGTGGAGATCCTCACTGCGAAGAACCAGAAGCCAAACCCGGACTGGCTCAACTTCGTGGTCACCTCCAAGGCGAGAAGCAAGATACGCCAGATACTCAAGGAAGACGAGAACCGCGCCAGCGCAGCCGGCAAGGACCTGCTGACGCGCCGACTGAAGAACTGGAAGCTCGAGATGAGCGACACCCAGCTCGCGGAGATGGTCAAGAAATTCAGGATGAAGACCATCAACGAGTTCTTCGCCGCCATAGGCAACGGAGACATGGACATCATGGACGTCAAGGAATTCCTCGACGCCCGCAACCTGCCGGCGACGGCCGAAGCCCAGAACAGGCAGGACCATGCCCAGATGCGCGAAGCCGTATCAGGGGACCTGATCATAGAGGGCGGCCTGGGCAAGGTGAGCTACAAGATGGCAAAATGCTGCAACCCCGAAAGGGGCGATGACATATTCGGTTTCATAACAATCAAGGACGGGCTCAAGATACACAGGATGTCCTGCCCGAATGCGGCAAGACTCATCAGTGACTACCCTTACAGAGTCCAGAAAGTCCGTTGGAAAAAGTGACATATGGCAGACGAATATATACATATCAAAGGTGCGCACGGCAACAATCTCAAGAACATAGACCTTGACATCCCACGTGGCAAACTTGTAGTGATCACCGGAGTGTCTGGCTCGGGCAAATCCACCCTGGCCTTCGACACGCTGTTCGCGGAGGGCCAGAGGCGCTTCGCGGAGAGCCTCTCCGCATTCGCCAGACAGTTCCTTGACAGGATGTCCAAACCTGCTGTGGATCTGATCTCCGGCATACCGCCGGCCATCGCCATAAGCCAGAAGGTCACCACGCGCAACCCGCGCTCCACCGTGGCAAGCAGCACAGAGATATACGATTACCTGAGGCTGCTCTACGCCAAGATAGGCCGCACATACTCGCCTGTCTCAGGCGAGGAAGTACACTGCGACACCTCCAAGAGCGTCACCGAATACATATTCAAACTCAAGGAGGAAGGCTACGTGCTCGTTCTGGCGGACATTCGCTGGGAGGAGGACGGCAAGGTGGAGAAGCTCCTCGGCCTCAAGGAGGAAGGCTTCATCAGGATGGCCTCCGAATCCGGAGAGGTCGTGCGCATAGAGAATGTGCTCACGGACATGGACAGCTTTGCGGGCCGCAGGATGTTCCTCCTGGTGGACCGCATCTCCGCACAGGACAACGACGAGAACCGCAGCCGCGCACTCGACTCAGTGCAGACCGCCTTCAGCCGCGGTTCAGGCAGGATGGGTATTTTCGCAGGCGGAGCCCTGCGTGAATTCTCCAATATCTTCGAGGCGGACGGCATACTCTTCGAGGAGCCGAGCGAATACCTCTTCAGCTACAACAACCCGCTGGGCGCATGTCCGGTATGCGGAGGATTCGGAAAGATATCAGGCATAGACGAAGCTCTGGTCATCCCGGAGCAGGCCAAGAGCGTCTATGAAGACTGCGTGGCATGCTGGAGAGGTGAAGTGATGAAGCATTTCAAGGACGAACTCATAATGAACGCCGAGCGCTTCAACTTCCCTATTCACAAGCCATACTGCGAGCTCACGAAGGAGCAGAAGGAACTGCTCTGGAGCGGGAACAAGTACTTCACCGGCATAGACCCATTCTTCAAATGGATAGAGAGCCAGAAGTACAAGGTACAGTTCAGATACATGCTCAGCCGTTATTCCGGCCAGACCACATGCCGCGCCTGCGGAGGCAGCAGGCTGCGCAAGGAGGCGCTCTATGTCAAGGTAGGCGGCAAGGACATCAACGAGCTGATGAACATGCCTATCGGCGAACTCGGCAAATTCGTACACGATCTGCAGGACAAGCTCGACCCATACGAGAAAGTTCTGGCCGAAAGGCCTCTCAAGGAACTCGGGCAGAGGCTTGAATATATCAATTCGGTAGGTCTCTCCTACCTCACCCTCAACCGCGCGTCGAATACCCTCAGCGGCGGTGAGAGCCAGCGCATCAACCTGGTCAGCTCGCTGGGCAGCAACCTCGTGGGCTCCATGTACATACTCGACGAGCCGAGCATAGGCCTCCACTCGCGCGATACCGAAAGACTCATAGAAGTGCTCAAGAAGCTGCGCGACCTGGGCAACACGGTGATAATAGTAGAGCATGACGAGCAGATAATGCGCGCTGCGGATATGATAATCGACATAGGTCCGGGCGCCGGCACCTATGGCGGAGAAGTCGTTTACCGCGGTCCGGTCGCAGAGGGCATCAAGGCCCGCAAGGCTCTGGCAGCCAAGGGCAAGGAGCCGGAAGTGCGCTCCCTCACCATAGACTACCTGTCGGGCATAAGCCCTATCGAACAGCGCAGGAAGCGCAGGCCGGGCAACTACGGCATCGAAGTGGTCGGCGCACGACAGAACAATCTCAAGGACATCACAGTCCGTTTCCCGCTCAGATGCATGACCGTAGTCACAGGAGTCAGCGGAAGCGGCAAGTCATCCCTGGTGGGAGACATACTCTACCCCGCCATCTACAGGCACATCAACCAGATGGGCGACAAACCTGGCATTTTCAGGGAACTCCGCGGTGACCTCAAGAAAATATCTTCAGTGGAATACGTGGACCAGAATCCTATAGGCAAGAGCTCCCGCTCCAATCCCGTGACATATCTGAAGGTCTATGATGACATACGCAAGCTCTACTCCGAGCAGCCTTATGCCAAGATGAACGGCTACGGTCATTCCCATTTCTCCTTCAATATCGATGGCGGACGCTGTCCGGAATGCCAGGGCGAAGGCGTCATCAAGATCGAAATGCAGTTCATGGCCGACGTGACCATGGTGTGCGAGGCCTGCGGCGGAAAGCGTTTCCAGCCGGATATCCTGGAAGTGCGCTACAAGGGCAAGAATATCAGCGACGTGCTGAACATGAGCGTGAGTGAGGCGATAGAATTTTTCGGCTCACAGCCGGAACCTCTGGCAAAAAGGATAGCGGAAAAACTCCAGCCGCTGGTGGATGTGGGTCTGTCCTACGTCAGCCTCGGCCAGAGCAGCAGCACTCTCAGCGGCGGAGAAAGCCAGCGCATCAAGCTGGCCTATTTCCTGGGCAGGGACGCGTCTTCCAACGAATCCATATTGTTCATCTTCGACGAGCCTACGACAGGCCTGCATTATTATGACATCGCCAAACTGCTGAAGGCCTTCGACGCACTAGTCGCCCGCGGCCACAGCATCATTGTAGTGGAACACAATCTTGAGATAATCAAGGCAGCGGACTGGATCATAGAGATGGGTCCTGACGCAGGAGACAAGGGCGGTCAGGTCATCTTCGAGGGCACGCCCGAAGATCTGGCAGGACGCGGAGACATACCTACAGGCAGAATATTGGCAAGCAGTTTATAACCAGTCCCAATGAAGACATTCATCAAAGAGGTGACCGACAGGAGGAGCCTCAGAGCATTCGTCAAGTTTCCCAACAGAATGTACAGGAATGAGAAGTACTACGTTCCAACTCTGGAAAGCGCGGACATGGACGCTCTGGACAGAAATAAGAACCACGCTTTCGAAGTGTGCGAATCCTGCTATTGGCTGGCATACGATGAGTCCGGTACTGCCGTCGGCAGGATAGCGGGCATCATAAACCGTGCATACAATGAGAAAATGAATATCCGTCAGGCAAGGTTCGGATTCATGGATTTCATAGATGACAACAATGTCGTTGACGCCCTTTTCGCTTCAGTCTCCTCATGGGCGCGCGAGAAAGGGATGGAGACGCTCTGCGGGCCGCTCGGATTCCTCGAATTCGATGCCTCCGGTGTGCTTGTCGAAGGATATGACGAACTTCCTACCGCCTACGGCAAATACAATTTCCCGTATTACTCAAGCCAGCTCGAGAGGTTGGGATTTTCCAAGGACACGGACTGGATAGAAAGCCTTGTCACGCTCCCATATCCATTCACGGACAAATATGAGAAGGCCGCTCCGAGTGTGGCAGAACGATATAAGGTGCATATCGAACGGCTTAAAAAACAAGAAGCATATGGTGAGCTGTTTCGATGAGATGGCCGATCTGCTCAACCGGGCTTACAGCAGGATCCACGGCTTCTCGGAGCTGACTCCGGGTCAGATAGAGGATCTCAAGGCGCAGTTCGTCCCGAATCTCAATCCTGAATTTGTGGGCATAGTCAGGGACGAAAACGAGAGGATAGTCGGATTCGGCATCTGCATGCCTTCGCTTGCGAAAGCGATGCAGAAGTGCGGAGGAAAGTTGTTCCCGTTCGGATTCATACATGTCCTGCATGCCATAAATCATAACGACACCATAGACTCACTGCTTATTGGCATCGATGATCAATACAAGCGCAAGGGTGTCAACGCCCTCATCTTTGCCGCCATATCCCCTGCCATTCGCAAATACGGTATCAGGTTCGTCGAGACCACCAGGGAACTTGAGGATAACAACAGTGTCCAGAATCTCTGGAAGAAATTCGAATACCGCAATCACAAAAGGGCGAGGTGCTATGCCAAGGCCCTCTGACATATATGAAACCAAAAAGGCCGGGCAAGTGATTGCCCGGCCTTTTTGGTTGTATCTGTAAGAAATTAGTTCTTGAGGAAGTTGTCGTAGAACTCGTACTTGTCCTTCATGCCGTCTTCTGTACGGAAACGGAAGTAGATGTTCTTGAGGTACTCTGCAACGGCCTTCTTGATCTCAGGGTCGTCAGACTTCTTGAATGACTCCTCGAATGGCTCGATAGCGGTCTTGAGGGCTGCGTTCATGTCATTTACATAAGCAGTGTACTTGGCGTCATCCATTTCAGCATTTGCCTTCTCCTGGAGTTCAACAGCGTGATCGTAGTAAAGGATACCTACGCTGAGGATACCGTAAACATAATTCTTGTCAATCTCTGAAGACTTGCGGAAGAGCTTCTCTGCATTCTCGATATCACCGAGCTTCTTGTAAACGTCACCTTCTACATAGTAGAGGCTGGCATTCTTAGGCTCATTTGCCTGAGCTGTGTGGAGGAGGTCGAAGAGTTTGTTGGTATCTTCACCTGATTCGCGGTAGAGGTTGATGAGGCCGATGAGGACGCCCTGGCTCTTAGGATACTTGATGAAACCGTCTTCGAGGACAGCCTTTGCACTGGCTGTATCCTTTGCCTGGAGGTAGATGTTGGAAAGATTTGAGAATACATTGCCTTCCTGGTAAACACCCATGTCAATGCTCTTCTTGTAGTAGGTGACAGCCTTGTCATTGTTGCCAGCGAGACCAGCAACGAGGGCTGTGTAATAAGTGTTGAGGCTATCAACCTTGCCTACCACCTTGTTGTCGAAGCATGAGAGTGACTTCTCGAAGAGATCTGTTGACTTGGCGAAGTTACCGAGATAGTAGTTGTTGAGAGCTTCATTTGAATACTTGTTGTGAAGGTCTTCCAGCTTTGCGGCGATATCCTTGGTCTTGGAGCCCTTGGTATCGAGTTCAGCTGCCTTGAGGAGAGCTTCCTTGGCCTTGCCGAGGAGGTCACCTTCAACTGCAGGCTTTGTTATGAGGAAGAAGTCGAGAAGACCGGCCTCGTTGTAATAGAGATCCTTGTCAGCATAGTGGTCAACAGAGTAATTCTTGCCCTGAACCTTTACATTATCTGTAGAAAGGATCTGCTGCTTGCCGAGAATCATCTTCACCTCAGTGCGCTGTGTTCCACCGATAAGGTTGAGTGCCGGCTGATCATAAGCGCCGATGTAGGCATTGGCAAGAGTGAGCCAGGTAGGGACCTTGGCTGCCTTCTTTGCGTCGTTGGCTGCAGCAACTGCCTTGTCGACAAGTTTCTTTGCATCAGCGACTGTTTTAGGCTGTGCGTTTGCAGATACTACTGAAAGTACAAGCGCAAAAGCTAAAATGATTTTTTTCATAATTGAGAATAAATTAAAGATTATAAATTATTATTTTCTGTTGATGGTGCAATTGATTCTTCGGTTGCAGGGGCATCTGAGCCCTCAGCGGCTGGTACGTCAACTATCGTGCCATTGTCCGGATCCTCGCTCTTGGACACTGCGCAGACAGCAGCGATGCTGTCGCCTTCGCGCAGGCTGATGAGCTTGACGCCCTGGGTTGCACGGCCTGCGACACGGATGTCGGATACAGCCGTACGGATGGTGATGCCGGACTTGTTGATGATCATCAGGTCGTTGTCATCGTCCACTGCCTTGATGGCCACGAGCGAGCCGGTCTTCTCAGTGATGTTGATGGTCTTGACGCCCTTACCGCCACGGTGGGTGATACGGTATTCGTCGAGGTCGGACTGCTTGCCGTAGCCGTTCTCGCTGACGATGAGTATGCGCTTTGCACTCAGCTGAGGGTTGATGCAGACCATGCCGATGACCTCATCGTCATCCTCGATATTGATACCGCGTACGCCTGTTGCCGTACGGCCGATGGCCCTGGCATCCTCTTCAGGGAAGCGGCAGCACTTGCCGTTGCGTCCCGCGAGCAGGATGTCGCTCTTGCCGTCCGTGATCGCAACCTCGAGGAGTTCGTCTCCGTCCTTGACGTTGATGGCGATGATGCCGTTTGCGCGAGGACGTGAGTAAGCCTCGACGAGAGTCTTCTTGATGACGCCCTGCTTGGTGGCCATCACGATATAATTGTTGTTGATGAATTCCTCATCCTCGAGATTGCCGACATTGATGTATGCCTTGACCTTGTCGTCAGGGTCGATGTTGATGACGTTCTGGATGGCGCGGCCCTTGGATGCCTTGGCGCCTTCCGGTACGTTGTAAACCTTGAGCCAGTAGCACTTTCCGTTTTGAGTGAAGAGCATCAGAGTGCTGTGCATGTTGGCCACGTAGATATGCTCGATGAAATCCTCTTCGCGTGTGGTGCTGCCCTTGCTGCCCACGCCGCCTCTGTTCTGGAGACGGTAGTCGGCGAGAGAGGTGCGCTTGATATAGCCCAGGTGGGAGATGGTGATAACCACATCCTCGTCAGGATAGAAGTCTTCAGGATTGAAATCCTCGTCAGCGGATGCTTCAATCATTGTGCGGCGCTCGTCGCCGTAATCGGCCTTGAGCTGCTGCATCTCCTCCTTGATGATGGCCAGCTGCATGTCAACGTTGGCCAGCACGTCCCTGAGGTGGTGGATGAGGACTTCGAGATCGTCATATTCCGCCTGGAGCTTGTTGCGCTCCAGACCTGTGAGTGCGCGGAGCTTCATCTCCACGATGGCCTCGGCCTGTATCTCGCTGAAGCCGAACTTGCTGACGAGACCTTCACGGGCCTCCTGAACGGTCTTGGACCCACGGATGTGCTCAATGATGAGGTCAATGATGTCCAATGCCTTGAGCAGGCCTTCCAGTATGTGGGCGCGCTTCTCGGCCTTGTCGAGGTCGAACTTGGTGCGGCGCACTACAACCTCGTGGCGGTGCTCCACGAAATATTTGATAAGCTCCTTGAGGTTGAGCAGACGTGGACGTCCATCCACAAGGGCGATATTGTTGACTGAGAAATTTGACTGGAGCTGGGTGTACTTGAAGAGGCTGTTGAGCACTACGTTGGATACAGCGCCCTGCTTCAGCTTGATGACTATGCGCATACCGCGGCGGTCACTCTCATCGTTGATGTAGGAGATGCCGTCGAGCTTCTTGTCCTCAACGAGCTCCGCGATCTTCTCGATGAGCTCACGCTTGTTGACCTGATAAGGAATCTCTGTCACCACGATGGTCTCGCGGCCGTTTGCAGAGGTCTCGATGTCAGTCTTGGAGCGGATGACGATGCGGCCACGTCCGGTCTCGAACGCGTCGCGTATGCCCTTGTAGCCCTGAATGATACCGCCGGTAGGGAAATCAGGGGCCTTGATGTGCTGCATCAGGCCTTCCACGGTGATGTCAGGGTCGTCGATATAAGCGCAGATGGCATCGCAGCATTCGCCGAGGTTGTGAGGCGCCATGTTGGTGGCCATACCTACGGCGATACCGTCGGAACCGTTGAGCAGAAGCATAGGGGCCTTGGAAGGGAGCACCGTAGGCTCAGGGAACTCGCCGTCGAAGTTAGGCTTGAAATCCACAACGTCCTTGTCAAGGTCGGCGAGCACCTCTCCCGCTATCTTCTGGAGCTTTGCCTCGGTGTAACGCATTGCCGCCGCCGAGTCGCCGTCGATGGAACCGAAGTTGCCCTGTCCGAATACCAGAGGGTAGCGCAGGCACCAGTCCTGTGCCATGTGAACCATGGCGCCATAGACGCTGGAGTCACCGTGCGGATGGTACTTACCGAGCACTTCGCCGACGATACGGGCGGACTTCTTGACGCCGGAATTGGATGTCAGTCCGAGGCCGTACATACCATAGAGGATGCGGCGGTGCACAGGCTTCATTCCGTCCCTTACGTCAGGAAGGGCGCGAGCCACGATCACGGACATCGAATAGTCGATGTACGCGGTCTTCATTTCGCTTTCGATATCTATTGGGATGATCTTGCCCACAGGTGCCACATCCATCTCATCCATAGCGCCTTGGGCATTCACTTCATTAATATTCTTTTCTTCGTCCATTTCTCTTGCCTTTTCAGGTTTCAAATAACTTGTAAATGTACGAAGAAATTTCGATTTCTGCAAATGAAATCAGGCTACGACCGTAGCTTCTCCGGATTCGGAAAGAGTCACCGCGACGGTGCCCGAAACAAGTCGTCCGCTCAGCACAGCTTCAGACACCGGATCCTCGACGTAACGCTGTATGGAGCGCCTCAGAGGACGCGCGCCGAATTGCGGATCGTAACCCTTGTCGGCGATGAAATCCTTGGCCGCGGCATCCACCTCCAGGACAAGGTCCATCTCGGCGAGACGCTTGCGCAGAGAGTCTATCTCGATGTCGATGATGCGGCAGATGTCCTCCTTGCGGAGGGAATTGAAATATATCTGCTCATCCAGACGATTGAGGAATTCCGGAGGGAACAGACGGGAGACGGCCCTGTCTATCATAGCTCTGTGTTTGCGCGCGGAGTCACGTCCGTCGGTCGCGAAGCCTATGCCGTCGCCGAAATCCTTCAGCTCGCGGCTGCCGGCATTGGATGTCAGGATGATGACGGTGTTGCGGAAATCCACCTTCCTGCCCGCGCTGTCTGTCAGACGTCCTTCGTCGAGGACCTGCAGCAGCAGGTTGAAGATGTCCGGATGGGCTTTCTCTATCTCGTCCAGCAGCACCACGGAATACGGCTTGCGGCGCACCTGCTCGCTCAGCTGGCCGCCCTCCTGATACCCCACATAGCCCGGAGGCGCGCCGATGAGGCGGGAGACGGCGTATTTCTCACCATATTCGCTCATGTCGATGCGTATCATCTCATCCTGCGAGCCGAAAAGGTATTCGGCGAGTCGCTTGGCGAGCTGGGTCTTGCCCACGCCCGTCGGGCCGAGGAAAAGGAAGGTGCCGACAGGCCTTCCGGGATCCTTGATACCGGCGCGGCTGCGCCTTATGGACCTGACGACATGATCGACCGCATCGTCCTGCCCTATGATGACACTGCGCAGGGCATCGCCCATACGCATCAGGCGCTGCCCCTCGCTCTCCTCAATGCGGCACACAGGTATGCCCGTGATGGTGGAGACAGCCTTGGCGATATGGTCATAAGTCACATTCACAGCCTTGGCGGCGGACTTGGAAGCCGCTTCATCAAGGTCGCGGGCCTCCGCCTCCTTCTCCCTCTCCTGCTCGCGCAGACGCGCTGCGGCCGCGAAATCCCCGCGGAGTGCAGCCTCGCGCTTGAGGCGTCTGAGCGGCTCGAGGCTTCCGGCGATCTCTATTGCACCGCTGTCCTGAGGCGAACACTCAAGACGGGCGGCGGCCCCGGCCTCGTCCATCAGGTCTATGGCCTTGTCCGGCAGGCATCTGTCCGTGATGTACCTCGAAGAAAGGTATATGCAGGCCCTGAGGGCTTCAGGGTCATAAACCACTTCGTGGAACGCCTCATAAGAGGATTTGATACCCTCAAGTATTTCAAGCGTGCGTTCGAAATCGGTCGCATCGACGGCAATCTTCTGGAAACGGCGTTCTAGCGCGGCGTCCTTCTCTATGACCTCGCGGTATTCGTCAAATGTAGTGGCTCCGATGCAGCGTATCTCTCCGCGCGCAAGGGCCGGCTTGAGCAGATTGGCGGCATCCAGCGAGCCCGGAGCTCCGCCGGCGCCGACAAGAGTGTGCATCTCGTCTATGAAGAGAATGATATCGGGATCATTCCTGAGTTCCTGGAGTATGCCCTTGACACGTTCCTCGAACTGGCCGCGATATTTGGTGCCGGCCACCAGGGAACCGAGGTCAAGGGATATGATGCGCTTGTCGTAGAGCGCCCTCGATATGCGTTTGGAGGCTATGCGCTGGGCCAGTCCCTCCACTATTGCAGACTTGCCGCAGCCGCTTTCCCCTATCAGGACAGGATTGTTCTTCTTGCGGCGGCAGAGTATCTGAGCCAGCCTGGATATCTCAGCATCGCGGCCGATGACCGGATCCAGACGGCCTTCGACGGCAGCCCTGGTGATGTCACGCCCGTATTGCTCGAGCTGGGACTTGCGACCGTCCGCATCGACGGCAGGCGCGGCCGACGGCCTCTCGGAAGGGGCTTCAGCCATTGCGGCCGTATGCTCGAATTCATCGGAAGACGACTTCTCGGCCACAGCGGAAGCGCTGATGCCCGAGTCGATCAGTATGTCAGCTGTGACACCGTCGGGATTGGACATTATCGCCAGCAGCAGCTGCACGGAGCCCGGAACGGAACCCTCGGCTGTCAGTTTGCCGAAAGCCTCGGAATAAACCCGCTTGACGGAATCCGAAATGGTGACTTCGCCGCTCTTGTCGAATGGGATGACCTCCTGCCTTGCGATGAGCATCTCGATGCTGCTCTTGATCTCGGCGAGCACGGCTCCGCACTGCACAAGGATGCGGCAGGCCTCGCATTCGCGGTGACGCAGCATACCCAGGAAAAGATGGTCAACGGACACGGACCAGCTGCCGAGCCGGACCGCCTCCTCCCTCGCGTAATTGAGTATGACCTTCAGGTCATTGGATTGCTGCTGTGACATATCTTTCTCAAAAAGAGGGTGCTAATTTAACCATATTTGAGACACGGGAGACGGGCCCGCAGCAGAAGATATCAACAATATTTCACTGCCCCTATTTGGAGCCGAGGCGGCTGATGGCATCCTGGCCGGAACCTGTACCCTTGTACTTGCTCCTTGCGGTGTTGAAACTGTAACGCACTGAGAGAGTGATGCGCTGCGTGTCGAAGACATTGTTCTGGTCCAGGAACACCGAACCGAAATCGGTGCTCAGATTGTTGCAGCCAAGGCCGGCAAGGTCACTGCCGGAAAGCCTTACCACCAGCGCTCCGTCGCGCAGGAATGACTTCTGGATGGCAGCGTTGATATCGCAGTAGGTATTGGTCGAAAGTATGTTCTGCTGATAGCCCGGTGTGGAAATGTTGCAGCCGAACTCCAGCTGCCAGCCACCCTTCAGCTTCAACACATTGGCCATATACAGATAGCCTATAGGATTGTCATTGAATGAGAGTGTTCGCACGCCGGAAGGCTCCCGCGGGTCCGGAGCATCGACATTGAAGCTCTGGCAGAACAGGCCTGCCGTATAATTCAGGCTCCATATGCCTATGGTCGGCGAAGCATTGAGGTAGCATACGTAGGTGTCGAACGGGTTCTGCATATTGATAGGTCGCACCATCACCACGCCTTCGTCATTGTAACGCTCCGACCATGTCATCATGGCATCGCGGGTGCGTGACCAGTCCGCAGTGAAGGTGAGCCATTTGCAGTTAGCCATAAGGCTCAGGTCGTTGACGGTCTGCGGCTGGAGGGCCGCATTGCCGCTCTGGAGTATGTAGCGGCTGTTGTACTGGATGGCGTTGCTGAGCATGGAGAAGCCCGGACGTCTTGTCTTTTCGCTGTAATTCAGCATAAGCGATACGGGACCCAGCTGAGTGGCATATGCGAAGGTAGGGAAGAGATTGTCGTACTTTCTGGTGAAATCCCCCTCCCCGCCTTTCTCAGCGTAGGAGTAATCCACATGTTCGTACCTGACTCCGGCGCTGAACTGTCCCACTTTCGGCAGGACGAAGGCATAAGTTGCGAATGCGGCGCAGTTGCCTTCGCGTACAGTGGATGAGGAGCCCGGCAATTCCGTTCCGGAAATCTCGTAATCGTCGCTGTTGCGCGTGAAGGTCTCCTCCGTTCCGGCCTGCAGCTGTCCCTTCCATATCGGGTAGGACAGCACCAGCTTGGCAGCCCAGAGGCTGCTTCCGGTGATGGTTGCCGTATTGATGCGGGCATCCTCGCGCATATCGCTCGTCTCTCTGATGTCGGCGAATTCGGAATTATAGAGGGTATAATAATCGGAGTTGAAATCAATGCCCAACTTACCGATCTGGCCGTTGTAATAGAGATTCGTATTGAAATGCCGCGGAGACTTTTCGCCGTTGGTCGTCAGTCCCCTGGTGTCCGTCACATCGAAAAGCTCACCGCCCAGGAAGGTGCGGCTGGTCATCTCATTGGAGAAATTCCTGTATGGAACAGTCGTGTAATCGAGTTTGAAGCCCGCGGAATGATTGTCGGCGAACTGCCAGTTTACACCGCCGTTGAACTCATAGGATCCGGTGTTGGCATACGCCAATATTTCGTTGGTGCTGGTGCATTCCGGAGAGGCAAGGACTCTGTTGGTAAGGTCGCTCTTCTGCACCGAAGACATGTGCGAGGCATCGAAACCGCCGAAGAAATCCACGTTGCGGAGGCGGTAATTCATATTGAGATTCGCAGAAGGGTCATTGAAGGTCATGGGACTGAGGCTCTGGGAATCATAGAGGGACGCAGTGTAGCCGAAACCCTCTCCGTCGCGCCTGTAGGTACGTATGCGCACCACGCTCATCACGCTGGCATCATACTGCGCTCCGGGATTGGTTATGACCTCGACACTCTGTATGTCTGTGCTCTGCAGCCGGTCGAGCTCGCCTTCATCCGTCATCCTGTGACCGTTGATATAGATAAGCGGCTTGCCCTTGCCTATGACCTCCAGGCCGTCAGCCGTCTTGATGATGCCCGGGGTTTTCTCCAGGACATTCTTCGCGGTGCCGACATTTTCCAGCACGGAACCGCGCACGGAGGTTCGCATGCCCTCACCGGTAAGTCTGACCTTCGGCATAGTAGCCACAGCCGTCGCGGCCGCCAGGCTGGAGACATCCGGCTGCATAGTCAGGATGCAGTCCTGCTCGGGCTTGAGATACTGCGTCCTGTATCCTACCATGGATACCATCAGTATGCCGCTCTGTCTCGATGTGAGAAGCTTGTATGAGCCGTCCTGCGAACTCGTCGTTCCGGCCACAAGTGTGGAGTCCCCGCTGGAAAGCAGAGCCACGGTAGCGTAAGGCAGAGGCTGCCCGTTTTCATCAAGTACCCTGCCCTTCCAGTCGCCGCTGGCATAGGCGCTGAGACAAAGACATGCAAATATGAGAATCAGAAATATTCGTTTCATAACAGTTGTTTTAGAACAAGTGTTACAAATATAATCATTTTATTGTTTCAAAGAAGAGTCCGGATAAATTTTGCACTCCCGAGATTATGGATGACAGGCGTGTCAGATGGGAGCGAAACATCGCGCAGAAGGCGGTCAGAGGCCATTTTCTTAATGGAAATACGTTCCCAGCGCGACGTATCGACCGCAAATCGTACAGGCGGGATGATCGCGGCGAAAGAGAAGCCAAGCTTCTCATAGACGGCACCGTCGGACCACTCCAGGTCAGCATAGGACATTATGTCCTCAGGATGCACCTCATCTATGAATGCCTTCAGCAGGCGTCCCATTCCGCCGCAGATGCGGCAGTCGGGAAGGGATGCGAAGCGCACCCACTCGTAGGACTCCACGATGCGTTCCTCCCCGCGGACCATGCGGGGCAGAGGCCGTGGCGCGGAGAAAGTTGACACGGCCACCAGAGTGCCTTCATACTTCAGTCCATAGCGGTAGCGGCAGCGCGCGCTGCCATAGACGTGATTGGCGTACAGGAAGGCCGCGGCCTCCTGAGGGGACGGCTTCATTAGCTCGCACTTGCGTGCGAAAATGCTGCGCTGACGACCGGTATGGGCCTTCAGACGGGCGCGGATCAGCTCCCCTTTCCCCCACCACCTGTCTTCGAAGATATGAATGGTCCCCGAAGCCGCAGCCGGTCCCGATGGGGCCTCTGAAGCCGCCTCAAGGGGTACCAGCACTACAGTAAGGCCGGCTGAGGGCAGGTAAAAGGAATTCCCCGCGGAGCGGAACTCGATGTCCGTATCCGCGAGGAACTGCTTGAAACTCTCCGCGAAATCCATCATCAGGTGCTACTTGAGAATACTCTTGAGTATCTCTTCCGTCACCTTGCGAGTAGCTGTGGTAGTGGCAGTCTTGGCGGCCTTGCTGAGGATGTCACCGGCAGTGCCGGTGGATTTCTTAGTGGAAGTGCTCTTCTTGGAAGAACTCTTCTTGGAGCCGCCGGTGATGGTCTTGGCGGCCTGCGTGCCGAGGCTGCGGGCGAAGCTTGTTGCCACAGCACCTATCATGGTACCGAAAATGGTGCGCTTGATGGCCTTGCCCCTGCCGGATTTCTCCTTCTCCTTGGCTGCCTTCTCCTTTTCCTTTTCGGCCTCCTTCTCAGCTTGTTCCGCTTCTTTTGCAGCCTGCTCATAGCGTTCGGTCAGCACCTCGAAGGCGCTTTCGCGGTCCACGAACTTGTCGTATGCCTTGATGCGGGCCGGAGCCGCATTGCGGATCTCCTGGCGCTGGCCCTCGGTGATGGCACCTATCTGGCTCAGAGGGAAGAGTATCTTTGCGCGCTCGACTATGCTAGGGGAGCCCTTCTCGTCGAGGAATGAGACGAGGGCCTCGCCGGTGCCGAGTTCCATAATGGCCTCCTCCGTCTTGAAATCCGGATTGGCGCGGAAGGTCTGGGCTGCAGCCTTGACGGCCTTCTGGTCCAGAGGGGTGAATGCGCGCAGGGCGTGCTGCACGCGGTTGCCGAGCTGACCGAGGATGTCAACAGGGACATCTGTCGGGGACTGGGTGATGAAATAGATACCCACGCCCTTGGAGCGGATGAGGCGGATAACCTGCTCAATCTTGTCCACAAGGGCCTTTGAGGTGCCTTCGAAGAGCATGTGAGCCTCATCGAAGAAGAATATCAGCTTAGGGAGAGGCAGGTCGCCCACTTCCGGAAGCTGGGTGTAAAGCTCTGTCAGGAGCCAGAGCAGGAATGTCGAATAGAGTTTCGGATTGAGCATCAGCTTGTCAGCCGCGAGCACGTTCATTATGCCCTTGCCTGACGCGTCCACGTCGAGGAGGTCATTGACGTCAAATGCGGGTTCGCCGAAGAATTTGTCACCGCCTTCGCTCTCGATCGTCATGAGTGCGCGCTGGATGGCGCCGATGCTTGCCGAAGAGATATTGCCGTACTGCGTGGTGAACTGGGAGGCATTCTTGCCGACGAAGTCAAGCATCATCCTGAGGTCCTTGAGGTCGATCAGGAGGAGCTCGGCATCATCCGCGATGCGGAATACGATATTGAGCACGCCGCTTTGAATCTCATTGAGCTCCATCAGTCGCGCAAGGAGCTGCGGACCCATTGCGGAGACCGTGGTACGCATAGGGAAACCCTGCTCTCCATAAACGTCGAAGAAACGTGTCGGACAGCCTGCGAACTTAGGGTCCTCTATGCCGAATTCAGGACAGCGCTTCTCGATGAAGGAAGACATCGCGCCGGTCTGGCTGATGCCTGAAAGGTCACCTTTCATGTCGGCCATGAAGCAAGGCACTCCCGCCTGGGAGAAAGTCTCAGCCATCACCTGGAGGGTTACTGTCTTGCCAGTACCTGTAGCTCCCGCTATCAGGCCATGTCTGTTGGTCATCTTGCCCACCAGATTGATGGGACCGTTCGCCGAATGGGCGATATAGAGTTGTCCGTCTAAATACATTGTATGAATGTTTTGTGTATAATTTTTCAAAGATAATAATTATTTCGCATCTTTGCAGCATCGTTTGACATTTGGGGATGTTCTGGTTTTGACAACGGATGATGTCGGATGGTAAGCATACCGAGCCTCGTGCCCCGGCTCGTAAATCTCAGAGCTCACGCCATAACTGGCAACAACAATTATGCACTCGCTGCGTAGTCTAGACTAAGTCAGACTCCTTAATCGCGCGGACCAGGTCCGTAGCGACGAGTATCCCGCAGGACTTTACGCCCTCTATGGCCTGCACCAGGGATATCATCCAAGAGAGCTGCACGCGCCGACTCCTCTACAGCGCGCCAAGATTCAGAGGATAAGGGGCGGTTGGCCCGCCGACCGGCAGACCTCCCCCGACAATCAAAGGCCGGATAAGTATGTAGAAAGCCATTGGGCGCTCTGTTTGGACGGCGGTTCGACTCCGCCCATCTCCACAGAAAAGGGGACTCGCGGTTGCGAGTCCCCTTTTCTGTGGAGATATAAATCCGGGGGCCGCAGCCCCCTCATCCCCTGCCCGCTCCCGGCTGAGGCAAGCTCAGCCTCCGCGAGAACGCTGACGCGTTCCTTTCCTTAGGCGGGGCTCTGCCCCGCACCCCGCCGCTTCGGCCGCTACCCCATGAATGGGGCCCCAATGCGGCCTACGCTAGCACCTGATGGCGGGCATTCGTACACAAGCCACTGACAGGACTGTAACTTCTTATTGATTATTACAATAAAGATTATTAACTTTGGATTTATGTAACAACTCACAAGACTTTATGAGAAAGCACATATTATTCTACCTGACAATGGTTGCAGCATTTGCCGCAGCCTGCCAATCTGAAAATGCGAAGGATCCGGAGCCAGACACAGATAATGGGGGTATCATCATCTCCGCTTCATTTGAGGCACCGGCCTCAACCAGGACAACGCTTTCAGACGGAGGTGAGGTACTCTGGAGTGCAGGCGATGCATTTGCGCTCCTGTCCGCCACAAGCCGTGACAAGTTCACGATCGTGAGCGGTGAAGGCACAGGCTCGGCCGAATTTTCCGGCAGCATAAGCGGAGCGGGGCCATACTACGCATTGTATCCGTATTCTGAAGAATGCAGCATAGAGAACGGCAATCTCAATTTCAAGCTTCCTCAGACACAGTACATCACCAATCCCGGTTCGTTTGACCCGAACTCAGCCCCTGCCCTCGCCGCCATGGACGACCCTGCGGCACCGGCACAGTTCAAGAATCTGTGCGGCATACTTGAACTTAAACTCTGTGGCAGTTCGATGAAAGTATCTGCCATTGACATCATAGACAACTCTGGCAAGGCACTGTGGGGTGACTGCAGTCTTGCTCTGGACGGCAAGGAAGGAACAGACGGACAGACGATGTCCGTCACTGGAGGAAGCAGCTGTCTCCATCTCGAGATGACCAAGGCCATCAGCCTTCTTGCCGCGACGGAAAAGGCATTCTGCGCAGTGGTCCCTGCCGGCTCCTTCCCGAATGGATTCAGCATCAAAGTGTATGATGAAAACGGAGCGCTTTGCTCCGCAGCTACAGCAACCAGCAAAACCCTCAGTATCAACAGGTCCATCATCACAAAGATGGAGAAATACAAACTTGACAACTTATCCGAATCCGCAGACTCTCTCGGGCGCGGATACTACAAGGATGTATTCATGGACGGAGGATACTACCTTACGCACCGCACCACTCTGCCTGTCACAAGTTATCTCGGATGGACCATGGAATATATATCATCCAGCGAGAAGGCAGTCTTGAGAGATGTCATAAACGGAGACGACGTTGACCCCAACGGAGCACTCCTCTACCCTGACGGCGAACCGCGCTTCCGTATGATCTATGTCAATGGAGGCAAATCCATCGAGCACGGAGAAGGTCTTGGCTCCACCGGACGGAGCCGCATTACAACTTTCGTCAAGAAGGGCGGCGCATATGTCGGGACCTGCGCCGGCGCCATCCTTGCCTGCAAGGGAGTCGATAGCGAAAAAACCACAAGTGAATTGATCAATATATGGGCAGGACATGTGTATCACACAGGAATGAGCGACACGGAGACGGACCTGACCGTAGTCAAGGACTGCCCTCTGCTCAAATACTATGATTTCGGCGGTGACAAACTCATCAAGTCCGTACGTCACAACGGTGGTGTTTATATGTCACAAACCGATTACACACCGCCATCCAGCACAGAGATTCTTCTGAAATACAAGAACGCCAATTCCAAGTCCGAGGGCAAGGTTGCCTGCTGGGCTTACAAGCCGGGCAAAATCGGAGGACGACGTGTACTCATCGGCTCACATCCGGAGGGCGTAACCTCAGGCGAACGCCGGGATCTCTTTGCAGCGATGTGCCGATATGCCACCGACGGCAACGGCTTTGCCGAGTCAAAGGCCACACTTGCAAAAGGCTCGCTGAGGCATATGAATCAATCCAGTGAGGAATATGCACCTATAGGCGACGGACAGTACCATTTCTTCACTGTCAATATTCCTGAAGGCGCTACGGATATCCGTATTTACCTGCAGAGCGAATATTCAGGCAACCTTTTCCTTGCCTTGAGAAAAGCCGGTTCAGCATGGCTGACTGATGCGGATTATCTGCTTGTCCAGCCGGGTGCAAGCAAGACATTGAGATTGGACACACTACAGGCAGGCGACTGGAGTCTGTCAGTATTCTGCCCTGACCTGCCGAAAGCATCTGTCAGCAACGGACGCTACAATTATTCCGGGAACACCATTCCTGTCAAAGGTGTGGAGTATTCCATCAAAGTTGACTGGAATTAAGAACAGCCGCCATGCGGCCGTGGTCATCAGAACTGGAAATATATGAATGGATGCGGTGTCGCAGATGCGAACTGTATGATGATGAACACTGAGATGATCACGACAAGGGACATGAGCGGCAGCGGCATGTCAGCGAACTTGAAGCGGAAAGCCGACTTGAACCTCTCCGGTATCCAGTGGATGATGAGGCCAGCGGCCATTATCGCGAATACCTCCCAGTAGGAAGCCACAATCTCCGGTATCACCCTGAGCTCCCAGCGCTGTGGATCGCCTATGTCGGAGAGCAGCGCTATGGCATCGTCAAATGAGGATGACCTGAAGAATATCCACGCGAAGGTGGCGAACACGAATGTCTGAGCCACAGACCACAGCCTGCCGAGAGTCTCGAATTCTTCTGCATTGCCGGCATTGCCGGAGATCGAATAAGCAGCCCTTATCACGGTGGCGAGGCAGAATATGGCGGAGACGAACAAAGCTATGTTGGTCAGCGGGCCGCCAATGGTGAATTTGAGGACGCAGCTGCCAACAAGGACTGCGGTGGCTATGAGAAGCCTGCCCAGCCATCCTGCATCCTTCCAGCTGCGGCTGGCAATGATTCCCGCGCCGTTGACGCCGCCCCAGGTTATGAAATTGAAGGCCGCGCCGTGCCACAGACCGCCCAGAAGCATGGTCACCATGGTATTGAGGGCTCCCCTCACATTCTTGCGACGCTTGCGGAACAGAATGTAGTACAGTGCGCCGAACAGTGTCAGAGCGCCGGCGGCCACAGGGATCCAGTCGAGACGCAGTATCATCCACGCTACGGTGATCATGCCGTACAGTATCACGAATGTGGCCACTGAAAATCTGCGGTTACCTCCGAGAGGGAAATACAGATAGTCCTGAAGCCAGCTGGAAAGGGATATGTGCCACCTCTTCCAGAAACCCTGCGCATCGGTGGACTTGTATGGTGAATCGAAGTTCTTCGGCAGATGGAAGCCCAGCAGCAGGGATACTCCGGTCGCTATGTCGGTGTAGCCGGAGAAGTCGGCATAGAGCTGCAGTGAGAAGCCGAATGCGGCCATAAGGCTCTCGAAGCCAGTGAACAGGTGAGGATTGTCGAAGACCCTGTCGATGAAGTTCATCCCGAGATAGTCACCGAGTATGATCTTCTTGGCAAGACCGTTCAGTATCCAGAACACCGCCAGGCCGAGTTCGCGGCGTGAAAGTTCATACTTTCTGTGCAGCTGCGGCACGAACTGGTCCGCGCGCAGGATAGGACCGGACATCGCCACCGGGAAGAAGGTGGTGAACATCATGAAGTCCCAGAAGTTGTACACAGGTGCGCATTTGACCCTGTACACGTCCATGGTATATCCTATATTCTTGAATATATAGAAAGATATGCCCACCGGCACCAGCGCGGAGAACGGGAAGGTCTCGCTCGAGACAAGGTCGGTGCCCAGTATGTCATTGACAATCTCCGTGACGAAAGATGCGTATTTGAAATAGCACAGCAGCAGGAGGTCCACCGTCACACTGATGAAGAGCAGCAGCTTCTTGAGCCACTTCCGGCGCGTCTTCCATATGCCCCTGGCGAGGAAATAGTCGCTCAGCGTGACGAACAGCAGCACCGCAACAGTGATGCCTCCGCAGTACCAGTACAGCGCGAGGCTGACAAGCATGAGATAGATATTGCGGCCCCTCGGTGCATTCCTGAAAAGGAGCATGATGAGCATTATGATCGCAAATGCGGGCCAGAATATGATATCAGTGAATGTCATTGTGCAGTTCGTGCTGTTCTGATGTAATCCTGCATTATCGCCCCATAGAGGAGGTCTGCAGTGACGTTGTAACCGTCGCGTGTCATATGAATGCGGTCCTTTGCCCCGAGGCCGGCCTTCTGCCAGCTGTTCATCGAACCGAGTCCGCCCATCACGTCCAGCCAGTCCCACACTGCGGCGCCAGCCTCGCGTGCGACCTCATATACCGACCTCTCCACATCCCTGTTCCAGCGGTTATTGACCCCGCTAAGATAAATGTCGTTGGACGGAACGAGTATAAGCGCGCAGCCCGGGGCCATCCTGCGTATGGAGGCGATCAGCTGCAGGTATTCCTTGCGGTACTGCGCCGAGTTGAAAGTCCCCTTCCGGACCGCGGCGTCATTGGTGCCGAGTCCTATGATGACCAGGTCCGGAGTGTAGCAGGCCGCTTCCTGCATCAGTCGGGAGCATCTGTTCCACTGGCACACTTCCGCCCCGTTCACTCCCGATGAGAAATATCTGAAGGCCGGACCCTCGACGTCCGGAGCGATACCGGAAAGCACGAAGGAACAGCCGGATGGCATTACAAAGGAAATCTCCGCCTCCTGAGCATCACAGTCAAGCCTTATGGCATAACCGTATGAAGTCTTTTCTCCTTCATACCTGCGTCCGCCTGCCGTGGCCACCGGACGGAATCCGTCCCTGTCGGCATAGCCGAAGACATGCAGTATGCGGAATGAGTATTCGGAAGAGCCGGATTTGTTCATGGACACTGTGACCGAAGCGTTGGCATCACTGGTAGCGGCGGTGCGGCCGCTGATGCCTATGGATTCGGCACCCGGCTTGAGCAGGCTGGAGAAAGACCATTTGCCGACAAGGCTCAGGCGATAGTCGCCCAGATAATTGGTACCGGCTGCGGAATATGGGAAAAGGATGCCGCGGACATAGCGTATATCCGGACGGTGTGAGACGAAGTTGTGCCTCATCCTGTCAGGGAAGAACTCTGCCTGAAGATGGGAATCCCCCAACTGCCAGACATTCACCCCGCGGCTGCCGAACAGATAGCAGCTGTCCAGCTTGTCATAGAATCCTTCAAGACCGTCGCCCTCGAAGCGCCACAGGCGGCTCTTGTCCGCATGCACGCAACCCGGCAGCCTGCCATCGGCGTAAAGCTGAGGGCATGCGGCCAGCAGGAGGACCAGCAGTATTGTCAGATGCCTAATGAGTTTTTCCATTCGTAATATCTGTAGTAGGTCATCAGAGCCTCGAAGAAGAGATCGCTCATCCTGGCGGCGCCCTTCTTGGAGAAATGTATGCCGTCACCGCCGGCAAGACCCTGCTGCTGCCATTCAGCCATGGAATCAGCTCCGCCCATGGCATCATACATGCTCCAGTAGGCGGCTCCCGCCTTGAGAGCATAATGCTTGAGGGTATCCACTACGTCAGGCATCATCTGATAATGCCTCATATCCTGAGGACCGCTGAACACTATTGTCATGTCAGGCGCAAGTTCCTTGAAAAGCTTCAGCTGGCGGTACATGCTCTGACCGTAGCTGCTGATGGAGTTCTTGCCGTTGAGGGATGGCACCTTGTTGCAACCGTACTGCACGACCATCATCTGCACGTTTTCATTGAGGAGGTAATCCTGGAGCTGGCTGCTGTCCACATCCGTGAAGAATGCTCCGGATGAACCGCGCAGAGCTATGTTGTCCACAGCCACGCCGTTGGCGCCGTCCAGCATCACGCCGAACACGTCGCCACTGCCCTTGATGTCTATCTCAACTGAGTTGGAAGGCTCATCCAGGCGCAGGCCGAAGCGCTTCATAGGCAAGCTGAAAGTGTCCTGAGCCGCCGACAGACCGGCAATGTCCACTGAGAATGAGGACGCGCGGTCCGCGAGGACAGTGATATTGGAGAAGAATCTTGATGGTATGTCAGGATTCTCATGCTTGCATGCAGAGTACTTGACGTGATAAGGAGAAGATATTCTGGCCACGGAATAGCACGGACCGTAGGAATGTGTCTTGAAACCGTGTCCGCCGTTGATCTTGGACACCGGAGGATTGCTGTTCTTCGACTGTACGATAGTGAGTGTACCGTTCTCCATGACAGCGGGCAGAAGGCCTACTCCTGAACCGCCGAAGCGTGCCTGGAGGCTGTCCCTCAGCACATTCGTGATGCGGTCCTCTTCAAGCTGCGAGTCACCGTAGTATGCCACCCTGACGCGGTCGCGGGAAGCGGAGTCGAGAGCCGCGAAGAAACGGTCAAAGAACACATAACCGCTGTCAGGCAGCGCCATGATGCCGTCATAGTTGCCGATGGCCTCCAGATAGCCGGATTCCTCAATGGCCCTTGCGCGGGCCTCAGCCTCCGCCGCCAGGCGGGCTATGCGCTGCTTGCGTGTCTCAAAGTGAAATATGGACTTGAGCTGGGATCCAGCAGGGGACTTGACCAGTTCGGATGCTTGCGGGAGGGTCGGAGAATGCAGCGTGGCCCCTCCCACTTCCACCCCGCCAAGCGGGAAAAAATACCACACCAGAACCAGGCAGGCTATTGTTGCTGTTACGAATATAGCGATCTTGTATGCTTTCATTATTTATAGATGGTCAGGGTCCTTCCAGCCCTGATATTGTTCGATTTGAGATTGTTCCACTTCTTGAGCTGGGACACGCTGACGTGGTACCTGGAAGCAATGCCTCCAAGCGTATCACCCGGTTTGATCCTGTAGGTTACAGATTTCCTTGCATTGTCGGCACTTATCTGCCGCTCGCTTTCCTGCACGGGAGCGGCCTGCTTTGCGACCGGGAGTGCCACGGTGCCAAGCGCAGTGGCAGCTGACTCATACAGCTTGCCGCTTGCCTGATTGAAAAGTTCTGCCTTCGCCTCAGTCACTCTGATAATGGCATTCGCCGGCAGGCAGTTGCCGCCCGGGATGATGGCTGGATTGTCGGCCTTGAGCGCAGACGCTGTCATGCCCAGAGCCTTGCAGAGCTCGGGCAGGAGAACGGCGGATTCAAGCTTCAAAGGCACAAGCTGCGCGGCGGAGCCGTTGCGCTGAGCCTCATAACGCTCGCAGGCCTCTGAAAGGAGAGCCATGAAATTTTCGGACTTGGAAGCCTGTCCTGCCGCAAGTGCGTACTGAGCCATGGCGGCACCCAGGTCGCCACCGCTGCGGCGGAAAAGTTCGCTGAAGTAGGCCAGAGCGGCAGAAGTGCAGTATTCGACGTCATAGCGGCCGTCGAAGCCGTCTGACACCGCTACGCCGTAATGCCTCGCTATGGGAGCCGTGACCGACCAGATGCCGGCGGCCGAGCCTTCGACATAGGAAGGATCGCCACCCGTGAGCACTAGAGGCATATAAGCCACCTTCTCCGGCAGGCCTGCGGAGGCCACTGCGGACTTGAGGTATTGTTCGTATGATGAAAAGTCACTACGGTCTGCCGCCACTGCATCGAATGAAAGCAGTGCGGCTGCAGCCGACAGGATGACCATTTTTATTCTTTTGGACATAATTCGGCAAATATAGCACTTTTCTCGAGATTATCACTTGCGAATCCACGGGTCAAGGTGTTCATTGCGCATAAAATCGATGTTCAGCGCAGTGGCCTTGCTGTCCTCGCCGTTGCCGAAAAGGAAATCCACATACATTTCGGCACTCGCGTCAATGAGGAAGCGGTTGCCGCGGCTGTGGATGAGCTCGAATTTTGAATCGGTAGCCAGCATCCTGAGGTAGAGCTTTCCGCTACGCTTCTCGACTATGACATCACCGAGGACATCGTTGCGGCAATACCTGCCCACTAAGCCGGCGATTGAAGGAGAGCTCTCGTAGCTGGTGGAATCGGACAGCATCTTCCGCTCCGCCTCGTACGCCTTGGCCGCGTCACAGTACCACTGCTCGAGCAGCGCCGAATTGTAGTCATAATCCTCCAGACCGAGGAAAAGATCGACCAGGCGGTACATAATAGCGAAGCGCGGCTCCGCCTTGATGCTGTTGGTACCGTTGACGGTCAGTGTAAGATTGAGGTCCGGAATGAAGGCGCACAGGGACATGATGCCGTTGTTGGTGCCGGTATGATATATCATCTTCGCCTTGCGGCTCTGCTCCACGAACCAGCCGTGTGCATACAGTTTGACACCCGTGTCATTCTGCCAGATGATGTTCATCGCAGTATGAAGATAGTCCATCTGCTCCCTGGAGATCAGAGGCTCGCCGTCCACGACGCCGCCGTTGAGGTGGAACTGGGCCCATTTCATCAGGTCTCCTGGAGTGCAGCATATGCCGCCCTGCGGTCCGCCTGTAGAATATGCCTTGTAAGTCAGGTAATCATCCGGTACGCGTGTGATGCTCATGGTATCGGCGCTGCGGCCGAACTTGTACGGACGCGCGGCACGCCCCTTCTGAACGGCCCTGGTATAATCCGGACCGAGCAGTATCGTCTCTTTCATCCCGAGCGGCTCGAAGATGCGCTCCTTCAGATTGACCTCATAACTCTTGCCTGTGACCGCCACTATGATGCGGGCGGCGATCTGGAACATCACGTCATTGTATTCGTAGCCGGCACGGAAAGGATAAACAGGCTTGATGCATGATATGGCGCGATAGACCTGGTCGCGCTTGTAGCCGAGACGCTGGAAGCGGGTACCGGCCTCGTTGGCCAGACCTGCACGGTGGCAGGTGATATCCTTGACAAGCATGTTTTCGGTCACGTACGGGTCATACATCTTGAAATCAGGTAAGATGCTTATGACTTTCTGGTCCCAGCTGATCTTGCCCTCATCCACCAGCGATGCCAGCAGATAAGTAGTGAACGACTTGGTGACGGAAGCGATCTGGAAGATCGTCGAATCAGTGACAGGAGCCTCGACTTCAGGATCAGAATAGCCGTATGCCTTGGCGAAGAGGGTCTCATCTCCGGTGCCGACCTGCACATAGAGTCCCGGTATCTTCCAGTCCTTCTGTATCTGACGGCAGTAAGAGTCAAGATTGTCAAGCACTTCCTGATGTGTGCGCTCGACGTGAGTATATAGATTGGAATTGGTCTGTGCCGCTGCAGAGTGGCAGAGCATCATCACAGCGACGGAAAATATCCAACTTCGTTTCATATACGGATAGTATTTACTTCGCAAATTTACTAAATTTGTATGACAGGTCAAACAATGAAATCAGCTTGCGACATATTGATTTTCGGCAGTATGGGTGACATTGCGCCACTGGTGGCGGAGTGCCTCCGCAGGCACGGCCTCACGGTGGATGAGATGTCCTTCCCTCAGGAGACTCTGCGCGACGAGGCGGGCTACAGGCGCGAGCTGCGCAAAAAGCTGGAGGGCTGCGCTCCACGCGTGATAATGCCCGTCGGATGCCAGATAGCAGCTGCGCGATGCCGCGACATCATCCCGTCCGGGACTGTCCTGGCGGCCGAGGACGCCGGGAAGATCGAGCTGCTCGACAGCAAGACCGCCTGCGCCCGACTTGCCGGCGGTCTCGGCATCCCGCAGCCTCGGATCTACAGCAATGCGGACGAGGTGGAGAATTATCCGGTGATTTTCAAGAAAGACGGCTCATTCGGCGGACGAGGAGTCCGCAAGCCGGCCTGCCGCGAGGCGCTCGACAACATCATAGCGCACGAGAGCGCGCCGTATCTGATCGAAGAATATGTCGAAGGGGAGGATTACAGCATCGACGTGCTGCGCTGTGACGGCAGCATGAGATACGGATGCTACCGTTCTCTCGCATCAACGGGCCTGGGTCCGTCATCAAGCAGGCAGATGCTTGACAACGACGATCCGCTCAGCCGGGAAATGGTCCTCCACGCGGAGGCAATACTCAACGAAATCAGCTACCAGGGTATCTGCGGCATGGATTTCCGCCTTGACGCCAGAACCGGCAGACTGCTCTTCCTCGAAGCCAACCCGCGCTTCACCGGCGGCCTCGCCTCACAGATCGATGCGGGATTTGAACTGCCGTGGCTGCTGCTGCAAAAATCACTATCTTTGTAGTGACCACTGATTTGGTAACGTTTGGACAACTATTGATTCTGCATTATGAAAAAATACCTGATTGTGACATTGTTCATCACGACGATGCTGGCAGCATCCTGGACGACAAAAAGTTCTTCTGAAAAAACAACTCACGCAAAAGCGGTTGACGAGAAATGGATAGAGAATACCATCTCGCAGATGACTCTCGAGGAGAAGGTGGCAATGATACACGCCCAGAGCAAATTCAGCAGCCCCGGCGTGCCGCGTCTGGGCATACCAGAGGTGTGGTGTGACGACGGCCCCCACGGCGTGCGCCCCGAGACGCTCTGGGATGCCTGGGCTTCCGCCAACTGGGCCAACGACTCATGTACCGCATTCCCGGCCCTGACCTGCCTTGCGGCCACCTGGGACAGGGAACTTGCCGCCCTCTACGGCAAGAGCGTGGGAGAAGAGGCGCGCTACCGTGGCAAAACCGTGCTGCTCGGCCCCGGTGTGAACATACTTCGCACCCCGCTGAACGGCCGCAACTTCGAATATATGGGCGAGGATCCCTACCTCGCCTCGCAGATGGTGGTTCCATACGTCCAGGGTGTGCAGAGCAACGGCGTAAGCGCCTGTGTCAAGCATTTTGCACTGAACAACCAGGAGCACAAGCGCCACGAGACCAATGTCTCAATTGATGACCGCACCCTCTATGAGATCTACCTCCCCGCCTTCAAGGCAGCAGTCGTGGACGGCGGAGTGTGGAGCGTGATGGGGGCCTACAACCTCATCGGCGGTGAATGGTGCTGCGAGAATGCCCACCTGCTGAAGGATATCCTGAAAGGGGAATGGGGATTCGACGGGGTGCTGATGACCGACTGGGGTGCCGTGAAGAGCACGGAGAAATGCGCATCCAACGGCCTTGACCTGGAATACGGCACGCACACGAACGGCCTTGACGCCAATGTGAAGAATGCCTACGACTCATATTGCCTGGCCCGTCCCTATCTTGAGAAACTCCGCACCGGCGAACTGCCGGAAAGCGATTTGAACGACAAGGTGAGACGCATACTCCGCCTGGAACTGCGTACAAACATGGACCGCATGCGACCATTCGGCCGTTTCACCTGCCCGGATCATTATGCCGTCGCCCGCAGGATCGGTGCAGAGGGCATCGTGCTGCTCAAGAATGACAATTGCCGCCTGCCCATCAAGGCTGATGCGAAAAAGATAGTGGTGCTGGGCGAAAATGCCATCAAGCCCTTCACTCCCGGCGGAGGATCCTCATCGCTCAAAGTACAGCACGAGGTGAGCATATTTGACGGCATCAAGGCGGCCTTCCCGAATGCCGAAGTGGTATTCGAGCGCGGCTATGTGGGCCAGCCGAAACACGGCAGCAAGACCTACAACTACGGTCAATATGACCTTTCCGACAGCCGTACCCCTGACCGGCTGACAGCCGATGCCGTGGCTGCCGTGGCCGATGCCGACTATGTGATCTTCGTGGGCGGACTGAATAAGTCCAGGTATCAGGACACAGAGGGGGACGACCGCAAAAGTATGGACCTTCCCTACGGTCAGGATGCCGTGATAGAAGCCATCGCCGCCGTGCGTCCCGATATGATATATGTAAATGTGAGCGGCAACCCCGTGGGCATGCCGTGGGCGGACAAGGTGGATGCCATACTGCAGGACTGGTATCTTGGCAGCGAGGCGGGAAATTCCCTCGCAGATGTGCTCAGCGGAGCCGTGTGTCCTTCCGGCAAACTTCCCTTCACCATCCCGGTGGCTCTGGAAGATGGTCCCATCAAGTCCAGGGAGCAGTATCCGGGCATCAAGGATGATGACGGAATATGGCAGGAAAGTTATTCCGAGGGCGTTTTCGTGGGCTACAGGTGGTTCCAGAGCAAGGGCGTCAAGCCCCGCTTCCCATTCGGCTACGGTCTGAGCTACACCACCTTCGAATACGGGCAGGCCAGGGCCTCCTCAAAGAAGATGGGCTCCTCCATCACCATCAGCGTACCCGTGAAGAACACAGGAAGCGTGGCCGGTGCGGAAGTGGTTCAACTCTATATCCACGATGCCGAGGCCAGTGTGGAGCGCCCCGAACAGGAACTCAAGGGCTTCGAGAAAGTATGGCTCGCCCCGGGCGAGTGCAAGACCGTCAAGATCACCTTCGACCGCAGCGCCCTTTCCTTCTTCGATGCCGCCTCACACAACTGGATTGCCGAAAAGGGCGAATTCGAGGCCCGCATAGGCTCGTCTTCCGACGACATCCGTTCGACAGTCAGGTTCACGCTATGACCCCATCCTCTTCAGGCACTTCTCAACGCTGTCTGTCCAGTAAGGGACTTTGACGTTGAAGTCGGACTTGATTTTGGTCTTGTCGAGGACGGAGTATGCAGGGCGGATTACCTTTGAAGGGAATTCGTCCGAATGGCACGGCTGCACGTCGCAGGCGGTGTTGCCGGCGAATTGCGCTATGGCGCGGGCGAAATCATACCATGAGCAGACACCTTCGTTGGAATAGTGGTATATGCCCGTATGTTCCTCATAGAGTCTCCCCTCCACTATCCTGAAAATCGCCTCAGCCAGATCCCCCGCATAGGTAGGGGTGCCGGCCTGGTCGAATACGACCTTGATCTGCGGCTTGGAGGCGGTCAGGGCGAGCATGGTCTTCAGGAAATTCTTGCCGTATTCGCTGTAGAGCCATGCCGTGCGAATGATGATATGGCGGCAGCCGGATGCTGATATCCTCTGCTCCCCGTGGAGTTTGGTCAGGCCATAGACGCCTGTCGGGGTGCCGGTCTGATCCTCGCGGCAAGGCAGATTATACGGCTCCTTGCCGAATACGTAGTCAGTGCTGATATGAATGAGCAGACCTCCGGCGGCCTTCATGGCATCTGCCAGTATGGCCGGTGCATCGGCATTGAGACGCTCGGCGAGCTCGAAATTGTCTTCAGCAGCCTCAACATTGGTGTATGCGGCGCAATTGACGATGATCCCGACCTGCCATTTGGCGACAGCCTCAGCCACAGCTGCGGCATCGGTGATGTCCAGCATCTCAGTAGGCTGGCCGTCCGCAGAAGGGACGACATCGGTGAAGATGTACCTGTCGGCGCTGTCGCGGCTGACGATGCGCATCCAGTTGCCAAGCTGGCCGTTGGCGCCTGTTACAAGTATGTTCATATTATTGCTTGTCAACGAATGTTGTGCTGGTGATGTCGCGCTTGCATTCGTCGATGACGCGCAGCAGGTACTGTCCGTACTGGTTCTTGATCATAGGCTGGGCGAGCTGGCGCAGCTTCTCGTCGTCAATCCAGCCCTTGCGGTATGCTATGCCCTCGAGGCAGGCTATCTTCAGGCCCTGGCGCTTCTCTATGACCTCGACGAAGGTGGAAGCCTCGGAGAGGCTGTCGTGTGTGCCGGTATCCAGCCAGGCGAAGCCGCGTCCCAGTGTCTGGACCTTGAGCTCGCTGTCTTCCAGGAACTTCTGATTGACCGTCGTGATCTCAAGTTCGCCGCGTGCCGAAGGCTTGATGTGCTTCGCCACGTCCACCACCTTGTTAGGATAGAAGTAGAGTCCCACCACTGCATAGTTGGACTTCGGCTCCTTAGGTTTCTCCTCGATTGAAAGGCAGTTGCCGGCAGCATCGAATTCGGCTACGCCGTAACGTTCCGGGTCATTGACCCAATAGCCGAATACCGTGGCCTTGCCATCCTCCTCCGCGGTGCGCACGGCCTCCTTGAGCAGGCCTGTGAATCCCGAACCGTGGAAGATATTGTCACCGAGCACGAGGCAGGCGCAGTCGTCGCCTATGAATTCCTCACCGATGATGAACGCCTGGGCGAGTCCGTCAGGGCTCGGCTGTTCGGCATACTGGAAATTCACCCCATAGTCGCTGCCGTCCCCGAGAAGGCGCTTGAAGCCGGGCAAATCCTGCGGCGTGGAGATAATCAGGATGTCACGGATGCCGGCCAGCATCAGCACGCTGATCGGATAATAAACCATAGGTTTGTCATATATCGGGAGCAGCTGCTTGCTGACGCCCTTGGTTATAGGATACAGACGGGTGCCGGAGCCTCCGGCGAGAACTATGCCTTTCATCGACAGAATGTTTTTGATATAAACATACAAATTTACAAAAAATCTGTTGTTTCACAACTGCGGCAGCAACCGCGCATAATCCATTACTATCCGGGGAGGAAATAATATACATGTTGGCCCTGGCTGCGCAGGTATGCAGTAGTTATGTGTGGCATTGGGTGCCGGTTACCACCGTCTGACGAACATCCGAGACCGATCATCGGAACCCAAGCCTTCATTTGGACCTTTGGGTGTCTGATACCCTTCGCAGAGGACCGTCCGAGGCCGGTGCACGGCACCCAAAATGGTGGCCACTCCACAGAATCCTATTAGCTGCCGTCAGAGTGATTCTGTGGCGGAAAAACAGGCGATTCTGCACAAAATACTGCCACAGAATCCACCTGTTGCATGTCTGGTGTATTCTGTGGCAAAAAATGACATCAAGGTTATAAAATGAGAAGAGTTGCGGAATCCCGCAACCCTTAAACGGCCGTCAAACGGCTGACGCCCCGCTCGAGACAACTTTCGCCTGAGCCCCAACTGCCTCCGGCTCAAGCACACCGCCGAGATGCGAGACGGAGCACCAATAGGTACGGAGCCAGAAGACCCTGGGAAGGCATTTCTGTCCGTACCTATAGATGGACGGCAAGATGGAAGATGCGAATAGCGGCGGACAACATGAGCCGGAGGCGGTTGGAGCGAAGGCGATTTGCGAGAGCGGATAAAGGCGGAGGGCAAGCATGGCGGAGTTAGCGCCATCAGGCGCTAGCGTAGGCCGCATTGGGGCCCCATTCATGGGGTAGCGGCCGAAGCGGCGGGGTGCGGGGCGGAGCCCCGCCTTTAAACAAGGCCGCCGCCATGCGGCTGACGCCCCGCTCGAGACAACTTTCGCCTGAGCCCCAACTGCCTCCGGCACAGGCCCGCCGCAGAGGAATGTTTGTGGCCGATGGCCGCTCAAGCCAAAACCAACCACACGCATTGTCCGAGCGGCAGAAATTTCGGCGAAAACCGCACTTTCAGTGCCTCTCGAGCAAAAATCCCCAAAATTTTTTGTTCGAGAGGCGAGAGTGCTGCGAAAAGCGCCACGACAGCGAAGCAGTCCATAGAGTCGTGCGCGTGCCAGGGAGGTCTCTTTCAAAAGCCGGCGGCCGGGAACTATCGCGGGCATCATGACCGCATTTTGGAAACTGTTTATTATATTTGTAACATTAATGTTTTTGTTACAAATATCACTTCAAGTATATGGACCTGCTTTTTGACTTTGCGAAACCTGCCGTTGGCAAGGGGCTGGTGGGCCGCAGGGAAGAGATCTCGCTGCTGGTGAACAGCCTGACGGAGAAAAGGCGCGGAGCGGCATTCTGCGACGGAGCGAAAAGCGGCCGCGCCACGGTGATACGCAACGCGCTGTCCATACTCAAGGACCGCTGCCTGGACTTCGTGACCTGCGAGCTTGACCTGTTCAACGTCCGCAGCTACGAGGACTTCATCAGGCTCTTCCGCGAGGTGATCACCGGCTGCTACAACGATGTCAACAGGCACAACATGCTGCCTTTCACCATAGACTTCAGCGGCCTGCCGGATGACAAGATACTCGAAGTGCCGCAACTGATAGCGGAAGAGTCCGGCCGCAACATCATCATTGTCATCAAGGAATTCCAGAACCTCGCAGTCCTGGACGGCAACGGCTTCAGCCTGGCGGACATAGACGAAGTCTGGACAAAGCAGAAGAGCGTGAGGTTCATCTTCACGGGATCTTCCGTCAATGTGATGAAGGACGTCTTCGAGGACAGGAAACTGTTCTACTACATCACCACCCTCATCAATCTCAAGCCACTGGACAGGGGCCTCATCACAGAGTACATCGTTTCGACCTGCCTCAACGCCGGACGCGTCATAGGCAAGGACGTGGCGGAAGAGATATGCCGCATTGCAGGAGACAGCATCTGGTATGTCAAGCAGCTCTGCTCCATCTGCTATTCATTCCCGATAGGATACATTACCCTGCCGGCCGTGAAGGAGGCCGAAAACGCCCTGATAGGCAACTACCTGCCGCATTTCACCCGCATCATGGCGGACCTCACGCCAAACCAGATCAACTTCCTCAAGGCGGCGCTGGAGGGTGTGCGCAAGTTCAGCAGCCAGGAGATACTGGACCGCTACCACCTGAACTCCTCCTCAAACGTGTTCAGGATCAAGGACGCCCTCCGCAAGAAGGAAGTCCTCACATTTGAAAAAGACGACTCGGCGCGCATACTCGACCCTCTGTTCGAGTACTGGCTGCGCAATTATTATTTCAAGGAAAGATAATATGAAGAAACTCGCAGTGCTCTCAGGCGCAGGTGTAAGCGCGGAGAGCGGTATCAAGACATTCCGCGACAGCGACGGGCTCTGGGAGAACTATCCCGTGCAGGACGTCGCATCCATAGAAGGCTGGTGGCGCGACCGCAAGCTCGTGCTGCAATTCTACAATGAGCGCCGCAGGCAGCTGCAGGGCGCGAAACCGAACCGCGCACACGAGATCATCGCCGAACTGGAGAAGCAGTTCGACGTGACCGTCATCACGCAGAACATTGACAATCTCCACGAGAGAGCCGGCAGCTCGAAGATCATTCACCTCCACGGCGAGCTCACCAAGGCGCGTCCGGAGGACCAGGAGATGTCCGGCATAGTCGATATCGGCTACCGAGACCTCAATCTCGGAGAATGTGACCACCGCGGAGTGCAGATGCGTCCGCACATCGTATGGTTCGGCGAAGCCGTGCCCATGCTCGACAAGGCCGCCCGCGCCGTGTCGGAGTGCGACATACTGCTGATCATCGGCACCTCCCTCAACGTGTATCCCGCAGCCGGACTCTTCCGCTACGCCAGACGGGGCACGCCTATATATCTGATTGACCCGAAGCCGATATATCTCGACTACAATCTCTTCACCCAGATACAGGAGCCGGCCACAGTCGGCATGGCCAAGTTCAGGGAGATGATCATCAATCCCGAGGAAAATGAATAGGCCGCTTGCGCTGCTGGGAGCCCTGCTGGTACTGTGCGGCACCGCCCTCCGGGCAAACGCCGACTGCGGTGACAGCACCGTCCGTTTCGCGTATATGACGGACCTCCACCTGAGCGAAGGCTCGTCCCGCTTCGCGCAGCTACAGTACTGCATAGACCGCATCAACGCACGCGGGGACGTGGATTTCGTGCTGATAGGCGGAGACATCACCGACTTCGGCGCGGACAGCGAACTGTATGCCGCCAAGGAAGCGCTGGACAGACTCAGCATGCCCTACCGGGTGGTGGCGGGCAACCACGACGCCAAGTGGTCTGAGAGCGGCTGCAATACCTTTGAAAAGGCCTTCGGCTACGAGCATTTCGACTTCGAAAAGGGCGGAGTCAAGTTCCTGGGCTGCAACTGCGGCCCGAATATGCGCATGGCTCCGGCCATGGTGCCGCACGGGAGCCTGACCTGGCTGGATTCGGTGATGACCCACACCCCGGCGGAGACTCCGGTGGTGTTCCTCAACCATTATCCGCAGGACACCATGTCGCTCAACTACTTCAAGGTTACCAATTCCCTCAAGAAGGGCAATGTGCAGCTGCTCATAGGCGGGCACAGACATCTGCGCTTCTCCGGAACCTGCGACAGCATACCGTACATACTCGGATGCTCCCTCGAGAAACGGAGCAAGGAGGACGGCAAACTGCGCACCACATACTATATCGTGGAGATACAGGGCGGCCATCTGTCAGCTGTGGAGCACCGCAGCATATTCGAGGAGGGCCAGTTCACGGCGGAAAGGCCGGAGGAGTTCTTCTCGATGGACTTCAGCGGCAGGCCTCGCTTCACACCCGAGGCGGGCTGCGACGGCAGGTATTTCCTGCCGGCGGACTTCCCGTGGCTGACATACGACGTCAATATGCAGTATCCGCAGGTACGCACGATATGGGAAGTCCAGGACGAAAATGACGTGGGCTGCGGGGCAGTCCGCTCAGGACGCTACGTGGTCTATGCCAACGAATCCGGCGTGGTCAGGGCAGTCATGGCGGACAGCGGACGCGAGCTCTGGCATTTCACCACCGGCGGCAAGGTATTCTCCACCCCGGCAATTTCCGGAGGCCGCGTCGTCATCGGATCCACCGACGGATACATCTACTGCCTGAGGCTGCGCGACGGACACGAGCTCTGGCGCGTGCAATGCGGCAAGAGCGTCCTCGCGACACCCGCCATCCTTGACGGGACGGCATACTGCGGCGCATCTGACGGCATATTCCGCGCCATAGCGCTTCGCAGCGGCAAAGTGCTGTGGCATTTTGACGAAGTCAAGGGCTTCGTCGAATGCAGACCGTACGTGGACCGCGGGCAGGTCGTATTCGGAGACTGGGCCAACACTCTCTATTCGCTCGACCCGCGCAGCGGCAAGCTGCAGTGGAGCTGGCACAAGGCCGGATCAAGGATGTATTCCCCTGCAGCGGTCAATCCAGTGAAACACGACGGCCGCATCTATCTCAGCACTCCGCGAAGACTCACATACTGCTTCGACGCGGCAAGCGGCCGCGAGCTTTGGTCAGCTCCGGGCGGCCGCGAGAACGCAGCACTCTCCCCTGACGGCACCAGGCTCTATGTCAAGGCGATGTTCGGCACCATGCGCGCATACGACCTGACGCGGACAGATCCCGCAACCGGCACTGCGGCACTGCTCTGGGAGGCCAGCAGCGATGCGCAGTACGACATCTCCCCGACTCCATGCGCCGCCACGGACTCTCTCGTATTCGTCCCGACGGACAAGGGCAACATCATCTGCAAGGATGCCGCAGACGGAAAAACCCTGTGGATCCACAAAGTCTCCACAGGGCTCATCAATTCCATCGTTCCACTCGATGGTAACCGCCTCCTCGTCTCCACGATGGACGGCATCATCACGATGCTGGAGTACTAGAACACCAGCGTCGCTGTCACCGGATAATGATCTGAGATGAACGGTATGCTGACGTATGACTTGGTGACCACTTTGAATTCAGGGCAGGCCGAGAAGCCAGAATAGTAGATATAGTCGATGTCCGACTTAGGCTCTCCGTAGCCGTTGTACGAATGTGTGCTGTCCGATGAGGTCGCCGTCGCCCTGGCGCTAAGCATCTTTGTATCAAGATCGGTCAGGCAGGGGTCATCCGGAGTCACGTTGAAGTCTCCGGTCAGCACCATAGGGAAGCCCTTTGTATTCATCTTCGCGATCCTTTCCACGATGAGTGCCAGGCCGTTGCGCCTTGCCTCAGCGCCCTTGTGGTCAAGATGTGTGTTGACATAATAGAAATGCTTGCCGCTCTTCTTGACCCTGAAAAGAGCCCAGGTCGCGGTCCTTTTGCAGGCAGCATCCCAGCCGAATGAAGGCACATCCGGAGTATCGGACAGCCAGTATGTGCCGCCATTGAGCATTTCCAGCACCTCGTGGTTGTAAACTATGGACATATGCTCGCCCTTCGATGCGCCGTCCTCGCGGCCCACGCCGAATGTGACATAACGCGGACAGTTGGCGGTAATGTATGTTATCTGCTTCTGAGTAGCCTCCTGAAGGCCGAAGACTGCCGGATTGATATCGTCCAGCATCGCCGGAGTCGCGACCTTCCTGACATTCCAGTGAGTATCGGCCGTATCCTTTGCAGTCACCACCCTGATATTGTAGGACATCACGACAAGTTTCTCAGGCTCCTTCTCCGGAGTGTTCTGAGCTGAAAGAGGAAGCGCCAGCAGCGCCGCCATGAGGATTGCAAAATACTTTTTCATAAAGTTTTGAAAATTGTTGTACGCAAATATACGAAGAACAGGCAAAGGAGCTGAAGAAAATGATTATTTCTTACTCTTTTCAGTTTTGGCTGATCTCCCATAAACTGGTGTTTTCACATCTGAAAGATAACCGCTGACATTGTGCGCCTGCAACGCATAAGTCATGGGCTTGACAATCTCAAACCGCAGCCCAAGAGCCTCGATGATTCTCAAAAATGTGCTTGCACCCGGCTCTATCTGGCCTTTCTCAATACGGGAGATATATGATTTGTTGGCACCGATCTTTTCCGCAAGCTCCGCCTGAGTCATGGCTTCCTGTTTTCTGGCCTCTAGAATCAGCTGCCCGACACAATAGCTGTATGCTTCTTTTCTGAATTCGTTCCTGGATTCAGTGCCTACTGCACCGAACCTTTCGTTCATCATCTCATCTATATCGACGATATTATTTTCCCTTTTCTGCATAGTATTCGTTCTTCAATCTTTTGGCCAGCTCAATTTCATTTCTGGGAGTCCTCTGCGTCTTTTTCCGGAATCCATTGAAAAGCAGCACTATATTGTCATCGTCAAAAATGAAGAAAACCCGGAAGATATTGCCGCCATGTTCCGCGCGAAGTTCATAAATACCGTTTTCGATATACTTCACGAACTTGGTGCTCAAACGCTCCTGCATCTTCAACATATCAAGAACATAAAATACCTTTCTCGCCTCTACTTCACTGATGGAAGATATGAAATCAGTAAAATAGTTCCTGTATGCTCGAATCCTCCTCTCCATGTCACAAAAGTAAGCATAGTTTCATTATTATACAACAAACCAGGCAAAATATTTTACGAAAATACATCTAAAGCATTTTGAGCCACTACAGATTGGTGGGCTAGAATCTGCTGAAGTCTATGACGGTGGTGTGGCGGAGAGGTCCGATGGTGACGGTCTCTACGTCACTGCACTCGACCACAAGCGAATATGTGCCGGCGGACCGGTAGCTGTGCCACAGCCATTTCTTCAGGTTGAGAAGGTCGGAAGAATCGTCGCCCCATGCCGAAGTGCCCGCCGTGCCGGTTCCGACGCCCTCGACATAAGCTCCCGCCGAAACGAGATCATAGTCCGGCACGTCCTGGAGGACTGTCACGTACTGCTTCACACCCGAAGCCACACGCTTCTGGCAGCGCACCGAATATGCGCTGGCGTGCGGACTCGTGCTGGTGTTCATGGCCATGGAGGTGCTGGTGCCCTTCCATGTACAGCGTCCCTGAGGGGAACTGTTCTGGTCATAGAAGTAGAACATCCACGCGCCTATGCTGCTGGTAGCACCATCCGAAGACTGCAGATATCCGGTAGCCGGGAACCATATCTCTCCGCTTTCGGACTGCATGTAGCGCCCCTTGTTGGTGGCATCCCAGGCCGTAGCCTCGGTGGTGATGCCGGAGAAGGCCGCTTCCGAAGGAATCAGGTATCCCGGAGGACAAGGGTCATAGATGGTCTTGACCTTGCTGCTCCATATTGTCAGGTCGGAGACTGTCAGCCAGTCGCCGGACTTCATGTATATCACCTTTGCAGGATTTGCAGTGGCATAGTCAATGGTGCCGGTCGTTGATGAACTGGCCACAGTGCTGACCGTGGTGCCTGAAAGCCCCATCTTGCTGGAGGAGGTGAACTTGGCTATCACAGGGAACGGATCCTTGCGGCCCCACTGGTACAGGAATCCGCCGGAGAGCGCTGTCCTGGCAGAAGTCAGGGCGCCCAGATTGCGGTCCAGCATTATGGCCCCGCCGGGCCAGGTCTGCTCTTTCACTCCGTCGGAGAGCACCCAGATGTGCCAGCTCCAGAGTATGTTGCCTGCCGCGTCGCAGGCCGAAATGAGGGCGTTGCCGTCAGGCGCGCCCTCGGGCACGTTGAAATACAGGTAGCCCCCGCTGTATATGACATCGGTGGCAATGGCGCCCTTGCCCGGAGCCGTCGTGGTATTGACGGTCTCCCAGACCACGTCACCATATGCGACATCACCGACGGATACGTCACTGTTGCCCTTTACGGTCCTGAGACGGTATGAACCGCCACCGGGAACGATATAGCAGTTGGCGCTTTCCTCAGCGCTGATATCCTGTGACGGGCCTTCGCCGAATTCTATCATGTCATCCAGCTCACCAAGATCGTAGAGCGTGCCGTTCTCCAGCACATTGCGCTTTGAAAGCGTGATGCTGCCGAGCCGGCCGTCCTTCGTAATGAAAATCAATTTGCTGTTGACCGGGAGGTTGACTTCCATGCAGGCGGCGTAGAGGTCGCCTGCGCTGCCGTTGATATCCACCGTCAGGCGGCGCAGCGGATCACTGCTGCCAGTCTTCCTGCCTGTGGAAGGGTCAATCTTGAAGGAACCGGAGATGAAGAGCGAGGTGGACTGTATCTGCATAGTCTGTATATCCTCCCTGGAGAGGGTGAATTTGAGCACAGCCGAAGCATTGTGCAGCTTGACGGCACAGTCCCCCTTTCCGCTGGCGCCGACCATCAGATGGGCATCGGCAAAGCTGCCGTTCTGCACGGATGGCACCGACACCACCAGATTGCCGGATGAGAGGCTGATATTTTCGTCATAAGGATATACCGCATAAATAACCGAATCGGCACAAATGCCGTCAACGCTCAGATTGGCGGAAGGCAGGCCGTCGTACTCCTGCGGCACCGTGACCTTGACCGAGGCCGAGCCGTCGCTGATCCAGAGCTCGTCGCCCGCGCGCCATACAGGATTGAGGCCTTCAATATCAGTCCTGCTGTCCGGTGACGGGCAGCTGACGGTGATCTCAACGGAGTCGGATGACTTGCCGCCGGAGAGCTTGCGGTCCACCTCGGCCTGGCAGGCGCACAGCAGCACGGCTGCAATGACAACTGATGCATATCTTATCATGTGTCTCATATTGCCTTCCTCCTAAAAAACAAGTTTGACACTTATTGACTGCTCTCCGCTGACCACTTCGAGCTCATATTCTCCGGAAGGATAAGATGAGACGGCGATGCTGGAATACGCGGCGCCTATGGTGCCGGACTTGAGCAGCTTGCCGTCGCTGTCGTACACGCCGTATTTCGAACCCGGAATGGACTTGACCCTGACCGTCTTCGAACTCTTGAGGAATGAGACATATGTGCGTTCGGACAGGTGCATCGGCAGCTTGACATCTACGTCGTCCTGATCATTGTCAGCATTGTAGAAGCGCCGCCACTCGCCGGCATTGTTCACCCTGAACATAGCCTCGACATAGTCCCCCTCCTCCACTGTCTCATTGACCGTGAGGGTCGTGGCGGATTTCCACCAACAGGATGAGCCTGAAGAGAGCGACGAGCTGGTCAGCGGCTTGTCCTTGAGCCACTCCTTGATGCGCCCGTCCCTCGACTTGTGGGCGAAGTTCACCTCAATGCCCGTAGCGGTGACAAAGCTGTAATTGCAGAGCGCGCCGAAGCGTATGCTGAAGCTGCTGCCCTTGGATATGATGCCGGACAGATGGTCTATGCCACAGTAGGTATAACCGTCCTTGGTGGTGCTCACCACGGAGAAGTTGTATATATCCTCCCCGCCGTGGTCCGGCCTGATATTGAAATACGCCTTCTGGTCAATGGTGTAGCTGCCGAAGGCGCTCAGCTGATAGTAACCGTTGCTGTTGGAATGCCAGCCCCAGTTGATGAGAAATCTGTCGGCGGAGTCGTATCCGTCCACCACGAAGCAGTGCCCCACGGTACCCCCGTTGTTGGCTATGAAAATCACAGGATAACCGGCTCCTATCTCCTCCTTGAGCAGACTCTTCCACTGCGAGTCGGAAGCATAGTCCCGGGCATACCTGAGTATGGACTTGTCATAGCCCATATATTCGGCGAGTCTGGACATGTATCGCGTCTGTCCGCCGGTGCTGCTGGCCGTATAGCTCACCTGCATCATCATACCTATATCAAAAAGCAGTCGGGCCACGGCCTCCGCCTGGTCATCGGTATATGGTTCGTCCCTGTATTTCTTCAGCATGGCGTCCCAGCGGTACTCGTGGCCGAGCTTCAGCGCCGGCAGCGTGATACCCTTCTTGGTGTAGCCCGGGAGCGTGCCTGTGCCGTGATGCGGGTGGCGGTGCAGATACATCACCTCTCCCATCGCCACCGGTATGCAGCCGACCAGCGTCCGCTTGCCGGCGGAATCCAGCGGGCAGTAGCGGTTATACGGATCCTGCTGCCCCCAGTCCGGAGTCTGCAGGTCCACCGAAGTCGGCAGGGCCTCAACGCACGTCACGGTCTCCGCCACCTTCCAGCGGTCCAGCTCGGCCTGCGTGGCCCTGGCGCCGGAACTGCGTCTCTGCGCAATCTGTCCGCGGTACAGATCCAGCCAGTCCCGCACATTCTCCGGCATATCGTTGTAATCGCCGAAAGAGTTTTCAAGCGAATAGCCGAGCACCGGGCAGGCAGCATCCAGTCCGGAGACTATGACAAAGCCGCCCTCCCTGCGGTTGAAAATATAAAAAGGTACATCAGCGGAGCGCGTGGCCGCCACTTCGGCCGAATTGACCAGCACCAGATGCGAGCCGCCCCTTGTGACAGCGCCGCACTTGGCAAAGAACGCCTCGGCCACGGCAGTGGCCCTCTGCAGCGTAATATCCTCAGCCGCCGCCCCCAAAGGCAGGACCAGCAGGACAAGGACAAGCGTTAAGAATCTGTTTTTCATTTGCATATACTGCAAATATACAAAAAAGAGCCGCATTGTGCTCCGGCTTTGCCGTGGGGTTTGGGGCAGAGCCCCAATCAAGCAGGATGCGCATGCACCAAAAAAAGGAGAACGCTTGTGCTCCGGCTTTGCCGTGGGGTTTGGGGCAGAGCCCCAATCAAGCAGGATGC
>JAKSJG010000011.1 GCA_024398365.1 Bacteroidales bacterium
TCTGTCGTGGATGCGATGAACCAGACCGGTCACGATATCCCGTCGCTCTACAAGGAGACCAGCCTCGGCGGCCTGGCCCGCGAATTCAAGGAATAACTAATGATTAAATCTATAGATGAATCGCGCTAATATATAGCTGTTGACGCCGTTGTATTGGGTGATTGATCGCTTCTCGGAAGTGAATGAGCGTGTGATGTTAGGCAGCTGATGCAGAACATCGCACGCTTCTATTTTGAAGGTAGCCTTCTTCTTGAGTCCGACCTGGGACAGGGAAAGGTTCAGAATATGGTAGTTGCGGTTGAATTCGGCATAAGCGAAACCACGCTGGGCCGTAAGGGCGTATGTGGTGGTCAGGCGCATCTTCCATGGGAAAATGAACAATGCCGTGACTCCGGTACCAAGGGTGTAGGGCTGCTGGTTCATATTCGGACGGAGAAGGGACTTCTCGTCGGTAGCTTCTCCGCGAAGTGACATGGTTAGTTCCAGCCAGTCATTGCGGTAATTGCCCTCAAAGCTTTCCTTGATCATGGCGCGTGTGGCCGTGTTAATCTCGTCAGCCTTGAGCTTGCTGTTGTAGAGATAAGCGACATTGTTGTCGTATCTTCCGCTGAGATGCTCGCTGATCGAGAAACTGCCGTCACCGAAAGTCTTGTTGTAAACCAGAGACCCCGATGCGTTCCACTTTCCATTGATATTCATAGGCGTGACGGTCCTTCCGCCGCTTTCCGGGTCGTAGATTGTGGAGTTGCTGATGCTGTTCTGGTACAGATTGAATGTGGCGTTGCAGATCAGGCTGTTCTGCTTCTTGATGTTGGATCTGTTATATTGCAGATTTGCGGTATGCGTTGTGGTGGTCTCGAGATCAGGGTTGCCGATGTGCTGGTAGAGAGGATTGGTGCCGTTGGACACGGGCATCAGGTCATACACTGACGGACGTGCCGGCGAGGTCTTGTATGTGAATGAGAGCTTCTTGCTCTTCTTCGGCTTGAATTCCAAACGTATATGAGGGGATACGGTGAGCAGCGGCGTTATGTGGGTCTGCAGTTCGCCGTCCTCATAATATTCGAGCCTTGTCACGGGCCTGCGCATCACTTCACCCAAGGTGAAGTTGAATTTTTTCCTGACATAGCGTATGCTCATCTGGTGATATACCGAACCGGAGGTGAATACGGCGTCGGAACTGAAAGCGTCCTGATGACAGGCGGCCAGGTCGGACGGGAGGGAGGCGAGCATTGTCGTGCGGCGTCTGAAACCCGCCACGCTCCATCCGCTTTCAGCAAGGTCATAGACGTCGCGGATGTTGTGCGTGCGGCTGTGGTCGTAGCGCAGGGTGGTCTGGAAGTGGAAGCCCTTGCCAAGCGGCTCATTGTAAGATATCTGGGAGAACCAGCTGCGTATGTCCGAGTTGCTGCCGGTGTACATCTTGCGTGACAGTGACGAGTCAGGATTGCTCTTGTATCTGTAGTATCGTGTGTAATAATCAGTGCCCTGGTCAGTGATGTTGCTTGTCATTGTTCCGCCGGCAATGAAGCTTATTGTGCGGCCCTTCTTTTTGGGGAAACGATAGGTTAAATGAATGTCAGCGGTGCCGCTGTATTTGCGGGTGATATTGTTGCTGTAGTTGTTGGTGCTGGTCTTGATGATATCGCGGATCTCCTCATCGCCGAGACCTTCCGGATCCGACATGTAGTTGCCTCCGATGGTGTGTGAGAAGCTGTCGGAGATGGTGGAGTTGAATTTCGGCTTGGAGAGGATTGTAATCTGTGATGTAGGATTCCATTCCAGTGTGAAATCACCCTTCGGCGTGTTGCCGTTGTTTATGCTTTCACCGTTTGAAGTGGTGAAATAATTGCCGCTGGAGACGATGTGCTCGGCTTCGGAGTCGGACGTGGACTCCTTGTGGTTGCCATTGTAGTGCACGTTACCGTTAACCTTGAATGTCTTGCTCTTCGAGGTGAAGGTGAAGCCGCCTTCACGCTTGTCGTTATTGCCTCCTGAGCCGCCTCCCAGCTGCGTGCGGCTGGCATCGTTCATGGATATGTTACCATTGAGATTGTTGGCGCCGGCCATTATGGTGCGCTGGTAGTCTTTCTTGATTTTGTTGGCATTGAGGCGGGCTGTATATCGCTGATCCGTACCATAGCCTGTATTGATATTGCCTTTCCAACCCTCCAGCATATCCTTCTTGATCTTAATGTCCAGCACCGGTACTTCCTCTCCGTCATCTATGCCCGTGATGCGGGCGAAATCTGACTCTTTCTCGTAGGCATGTATCTTCTCGATCATATCAGCACTCAGGCTCTGGAGTCCTGCGCGTATGTTGCCTGCAAAGAAATGCTCGCCGTTGATCAGCAACTCGGAGATCGGGCGGCCCTGGAGCATTATGGTTTCACCCTGGATCTCGAGTCCCGGGATCTTCTTCAGCAGATCCTCAAGCATAGCATCCTCGCTCAGTCGCATCGCCGCCGGGTTGTAAACCACTGTGTCCGCCACGACTGATGTGATCGGGGCCTGTGCAGTGACCTTGGCGCTTTCTAGCACCTCGGAATCCAGCGCCAGGCGTATGTCTGACAACTCCATTCCGCCGGCAGAGTGGGTGAGGTGTATGTTGCGGTATTCGGTGGTGAAGCCGAGACAGGAAATCTTGACAATATAGTCTCCGGCATTGGCGCGCAGCGTGAAATGTCCGTCATTGTCAGTGACAGTACCCACTACGGAAGCGCTGTCGCGTACGGAAAGCAACTGTATGGCGGCCTGAATGACAGGCAGCGAAGTGTCTTCTTCGAGAATGGTTCCTGACAGGGGGAGAGGTACCTGGGCGGACGAGAAACTATATATAAAAAGTGCAGCCAGAGCTGCAATTATCTTCGATTTGTTCTTTTTTCTCATATATATTGCAAATATAATCAATAAAAATTGGTATCTTTGAATAATAATTACACTTTTGATAAAGTTATAGGATCATGAGACTCGACGGAAGAAGAGAAAGTACAAACGTAGATGACCGCAGAGGCAGCACAGCCAGGACGGTCGGAGGCATCGGTATCGGTGGTGCAATCATAGTAGGACTCATCACTTTGCTTATGAACGGCGGCAACCTTGGGCAGGCTATTCAGACAGCCAGTTCAATGGCGGGCCAGCAGCAGAGCGCCAGCCAGCCTTATCAGCCAACGGCTGAGGAAGAGGAGCTCGCAACGTTCGCGAAGCAGATCCTCGCCGGAACCGAAGACGTGTGGACAGAGATATTCAGGCAGTACGGCAAGACATACTATCCTCCTAAGCTAGTGCTTTTCACAGATGCAGTGCAGTCCGGATGCGGCGGAGCAAGCGCTTCCAGCGGTCCTTTCTACTGCAGTGCCGACCAGTGCGTATATCTTGACCTCTCATTCTTCTCTTCAATGAAGGAGCAGCTTGGCGCAGACGGAGATTTCGCGTATGCGTATGTCATTGCGCATGAAGTCGGACACCACGTGCAGTATCTGCTCGGCACGCTGCAGGAGGCACATCAGCAGATGAGCCGCAGCAGCGAGAAGATCAGCAACCAGATCAGCGTGCGCCTCGAACTTCAGGCAGACTTCTATGCAGGAGTATGGGCAAACAACGACAACAAGATGTTCCGCTCACTTGAGGCCGGTGACATTGACGAAGGCATGGCAATTGCATCCAAGATCGGCGATGACTATCTCCAGAAGAAAGCTTATGGCCGCACCATACCTGACTCATTCAACCATGGTACTTCAGATCAGCGTTCACGCTGGCTCAAGAAAGGCCTCTCATCAGGCAATATCCAGCTCGGTGACACATTCTCACCTGACTACAGATCACTTTAAAGCATGAAAACAGTCAAGATAACAGTTCTCAAGAAGGTCTTTCATGCAGACCTCGCTGAGAAATACGAAAACCAGATAGAGCACGCCTGCGACCTTCAGGAAGGTCAGGTCTTCTATTCAGTGGAAGGCTGCAGACCTGAGGGCTTCTGCGAATCCGCATGGGACTGTCTCATCAGCTTCGTGCATGTCCTTGCATGCGGCGGCGGCAACTTCTACGACGGCTGGATGAAGGATCCCCACAGTGCGGTGATCTCATGCAATGACGGCATACGTCCCGTAAGCTTTCTGGTTGAAACAGTTGAATAATTCATTATTAACCTTTTAATATTTTCCAGACAATGAAAAAGACCATTACAGCTCTCATGTGCGCAGTACTCGTTCTCTCAAGCTGCGGCAACATGTCAAATCTCGCAAAGGGCACTGCTATCGGTGGTGAAGCCGGCCTCGCAGTAGGCGCTATTGCAGGTGCTATCGCATCCAAGGTTACTCACAGCGAAAATGCAGGCAAGAACGCTGCAATCGGTGCAGCTATCGGAACTGCAGTAGGTGCTGGTGTAGGTGCTCTCATCGGCAACAAGATGGATAAGAAGGCTGAGGAAATGGCAGCACTCGAAGGTGCTCAGGTTGAGATCATCAAGGACGCCAACGACCTCGCAGCCATCAAGGTTACTTTCGACAGCGGTATCCTCTTCGCTACAGACAAGGCTGACCTCAACAAGGCATCAAAGGACGCCCTCACAAAGTTTGCTGCCAGCATGACTGACATGAAGGACACTGACGTTGCCATCTACGGTCACACAGACAACACAGGTAGCGCAGCAGTTAACGAGAGACTCTCTCTCCAGCGTGCACAGTCAGTTGCTGACTTCCTCAAGGGCAAGGGCATGGAAAACAAGATGACTGTTGAAGGCAAGTCTTTCAACGAGCCTGTTGCTGACAACAGCACAGCTGAAGGCCGCAAGCAGAACCGCCGCGTAGAGGTGTTCATCTCTGCTAACCAGGCTATGATCCAGGCTGCTGAAGACGGTACCCTCAAATAATCATGGGAAGTTTCAGCATCTGGGAAGTTCTGTTCCTGCTTTGCTTTGCGTGCAGCTGGCCGTTCTCCATCGCCAAGTCCCTCCGCACAAAGGTGGTGACCGGCAAGAGCCCGCTGTTCATGACGCTTATCATACTTGGCTATATTTTCGGAATCATCCACAAGGTCAATTATGATTTCAACTGGGTAGTATATCTGTACGCGTTCAATGCACTTATGGTGCTTACTGACCTTGTACTGTATTTCTATTACTCAAGGCATCCGCACGGCAAGTAGGAAGCATCAACTTCTACAAATTAAAACTCCAGCCCTCGAAAGGCTGGAGTTTTTTCATATATTTGTAAGGTATATGAAACGACTGATAACCATACTCTCTTCTGTCCTTGCCCTGACATCCTGCCATCAGGATAAATCCGACAGGGAAGGACATATATACGACGAAGACGGAGTCACCGTCATCGACCTTCACGGCAGCTGGCATCAGATGGGCCGTCAGTACGGCCTGCTGGCTAAAGAGCGTATGGCAGACGTACTGAATTACATTGATGGGAAGATTGGCGACAGAGCCGGAAAAAAGGCAGAAGCCGCAGATATTGCAGACAAGCTGTATTCCAACTATCCTGAGCATCTCAAGGATTTCTTCGCAGGCGTCAGCGCCACTTCCGGACTCAGCCTCGAGCGTGTCAAGCTCTGCAACGCGGTCGAGTACATCGAGGGCACATTCTTCTGCTCAGCATTGTCCGTATGGGACGGATATGCCAGTGACAAGCTGATATTCGGGCGCAATTATGACGCTGCGAGCTATGCGGAGATTGACAGGGACATTGTAGTGACTGTCTATCACCCCAAGGACGGTATTCCCGCTGCAACCGTGGGATATGCGGGTGAGATATATTGCGTCAACGGACTGAATGCCAAGGGCATATTCATCGAACTGAACAACGGCATGCCATCCGCCGGTTGGGATATCCACTGGGAAATGTGCCCGGGTACGACGCAGCTGTTCGAGCTGCTTTTCTCAGCCGCCGGCATGGACGACGTTGACCGCTTCTTCGCGGAAAACAACAGTTTCGCATCCTTCATAATCGGCGTGGCTGACAAAAACGAGGCCCGGTCTTACGAATGGTGCTTTGACGGTGCCAGAAGAGGGGATATGGCGACTCCTGATGGAATGATGGCGGCCGCCAACCATTATGTCAATGGCGGATGGCCGTTCGTCTGCCCGACAAATGAAGACAGCTGGAATTCCATCACACGCCGTTGCAATCTTGTCAATCTTGCAGAGACTTACAAGGGAGGCATTGACGTGGAGCGGATGAAGGAGATCATCAGTACTCCGATCGCTGAAGGCGGGCCGAAGCACGATCTGTTGCGCTATCAGATCGTGACAGTACCGGAAGACCTTGTGATGCACATCAAGTTGCCGTGCAACGGCAGATGGTCTGCAATTGACATGAAGAAATATCTTAAACAAAAGTAATTCCGGCCAACTATGGGAGACAATTACCGCAAATCTTACGACCGCAGTTCGTACAATACTGACGAGAGGCGCAAGAATGTTCCTGAAGCAGAGATCAATAAAGGCGGCAAGGGCAGGATCATACTCATTGCACTGATGATCCTGGTCGGCATCGTGATAAAACTTTGGCCTGATTCAGCCCCGCGCGGCGAGGAACTTGTCAAGAAGATATACGAATGGGTATCCGTACAGCCTCTGAAATACAATGAAGGCAAATAATGACTATATTTGTAAATCATATATAGATATTTATGATTGAGATCCGAATCCACGAGATTAACGATATATTCTCCAAATACGCTCTGAAGGCGGACAGACTGTATTTCAGCGCTTTCCCGCGCATAGAACGTCATTCGCTGGTCGAACTGCACGGCGCCGCTTCCAAGGACCGTGCTGATTATCTGGCATTCACCGATGAGGGTGACGGCAACCCTGTGCCGAAGTTCCTCGGACTTGCATACGTGATCGTCCGCGGAGACGTTGCGTTCCTGCTATATTTCGCCATCGCGCAGAGGCTGCGCAATTCCGGCTACGGTGCGGCCATCCTTGATCTTCTGCAGAAGAAGTATGAAGGGCTTGACCTTGTACTGCTCATAGAGAGTCTCGAGCAGAAATGCAATAATATGGAGATGCGCAAACGCCGCAAGCAGTTCTATCTCGCAAACGGCATGCGTGAGACCGGCCTTACTCAGCTGACAGCCGGCAACGAGGCCATCTATGAGATTCTCAACCACCGCGAGAACTTCGATCTGGAGGCATACAAGGCCATGATCGCCGACTATCCGTTCAAGAGCAGTCTCGAGGATGTAGTTGAGACAAAATCCTTATAACATATGAAACGTTTCCTACTTCTCGCCGTCCTGGCGATGTCGCTGCTGTCCAACGGCGCGTACGGACGCAGTCCAAAGTATGCAAACCGCGCTGAGATGATTGCAGCCCAGATACATGACCCTCAGTCAAAATACGTTGTGGTTGTGTGCCACCGCGGCGACTGGCGCAGCTACCCGGAGAACAGTGTGGAGGCCATCGCATCCGTTGCCACCATGGGCGGCGACATGGCTGAGATTGACCTGAAGATGACCAAGGACAGCGTCTTGGTGCTTTCGCATGATGCAACGCTGGACCGTTGCACTACCGGCAGCGGCAAGATCAGTGACTATACATACGCGGAACTGCTTCAGTTCGACCGCAAGGACCACAAGGGCAATGTGGTGAAGGGCATGCACATCGCTACTCTTCGCGAAGGCCTTGAGGCTGCAAAGGACAAGATATGCGTAAATGTCGATCAGGGATACGAGTTCTACGAGCAGGTGCTCGCCATCGCAGAGGAACTTGGTGTGACTGACCAGATTCTGATAAAGGGTTCGCGTCCTATAGACGTGGTGGCCGCTCACGAGTCTGCGCACAGGCACAATACCATGTATATGCCGGTCGTCACGCTGAGCGCGCAGTCCGGACGCGAGCTGTTCAAGTCATACATTGACCGCGGAGTGACGCCTCTGGCATACGAACTCTGCTGGAAGGCCGGGCAGGATGACCTTTTCCTTGACGCCGTGGCCAAGATCAAGGCGCAGAACAGCAAGGTATGGGTAAACACCCTCTGGGGCTCGATCTGCGGCGGCGATGACCGCGCTGATGCAGCCGCATTCAAGACGGGCGATCTTGACTACGTATATGGCAGACTGCTTGACAACGGCGTGTCAATGATACAGACTGACCGTCCGGCTCTGCTGATCAAATATCTGCAGGAGAAGGGCAGACATCCTGAATTCAGGAAAGGAAGAATAAGATTCAAGTAGGAGAGACCTAGTCTCCGAACGGGTCGAACATAGTTGTGCTGAGGTATTTCTCGGCGCGGTCCGGGAACACCACTACGATGTTTCCGGATTTTATTTTCTCCGCGGTGCGGACGGCAGCAAGCATGGCTGCTCCGCTGCTCATGCCGGCGAATATGCCTTCCTTGGCTATGAGCTGGCGGGCCATCTCGATGGCTTCCTCGCTTTCGACCATCTCCTGGACATCGATCAGGTCAGGGTTGTAAATCTGAGGGACGATGGCTTCCTCCATGTTCTTGAGACCCTGGATGTAGTGGCCCTTGATAGGCTGGGCGCAGACTATCTTGATGTTCTGGTCCATTATCTTGAGGAATTTGGTAAGACCCATGAGGGTGCCGGAGGTGCCGATGGCGCCGACGAGGTAGTCGATCTTGCCTTCGCACTGCTGCCAGATCTCAATGGCTGTGCTCTTGTAGTGGGCCATGTAGTTGCCGGCGTTAGTGAACTGGTCCGGCATGAAGTATTTCTCAGGGTTCTCGTTGACGAGTTTGTGGGCGAGGCGGATGGCTCCGTCGGTGCCCTGGTCGGCAGGGGTGAGGATGACTTTTCCGCCGTAGGAACGGATGATTTTGCGGCGCTCGATGGAGACTGCGGAGCTCATGACAATCTCGACAGGGTAACCTTTTACGATGCCGGCGATGGCGAGGCCTATGCCTGTGTTGCCTGAGGTCGGCTCGATGATGGTCTTGCCAGGGTAGAGTTTGCCTTCTTTTTCGGCCTGCTCGACCATGGCAATGGCGATGCGGTCTTTGATACTTCCCGTTGGGTTGAAGCCCTCAAGTTTGGCGTAGATGTTAACGTCTGGGTTGGGGCACAGCTTGTTGATGCGCACCATCGGGGTATTACCTATCGTCTTGAGAATGTTTTCCGCTATCATCTGTTTCCAATTTTAAAGCCTGCAAAAATACAAAATAAAAATAAAAGAAAATACGTATAATCTACGCTTGAGCGCAATGCTGTTTCGAAAACGAATACATCTCGCTCAGGTCGCGAGGGTGTTCACAGCGGGCATATAGATGCCCGCGGCCCGAGCAGCAGGGCTTCAGCCCGCCGGTGATTACAACTTATGCCGCATTCGCTCGACTGTATTCGTTTTCTCCACTATGCATTGCACTCATATTGGATATTATTAGAGATATTACTAGACATATATTCCGTAGCCCTGTTTGATTTCCTTCATGACGAAGGTGGAAAGGATGGAGCCGATGGACTCGACGGTGCCCAGGACATTGATGATGAAATCGTTGTAGTATTTCATGTCCGGGGCGTAGATCGTGAGTATGTAGTCGAACTCGCCGGCGACATTGTAGCAGGCGGAGACTTCTGGAATATTGCGTATCACCGAGACGAAATCCTTGGCTATGTCGCGGTTCATTTGCTTCAGCTTGACACTGCAGAATACCATCAGCCCGCGGCCCATCTTGTCCGGATCTAGAACGGCTGTATATTTCTTGATATAGCCCTCGTTCTCCAGACGCCTGATGCGCTCGAATACCGGAGTGGTGGAGAGGTTGACCTTCGCCGCGATCTCGCGTGTCGTCATCTTTGCATCGTCCTGAAGGCATCTCAATATCTTCAGGTCCATTTCGTCCAATGTGCTCGTGTTCATATTTAATAAGCGGAAAAATATTCTTTTTAGCCGGCTATTCGCAGTAAAATATTTCAAATATTCTAATTTAGTCAGCAAAAATAGAAATTATTTCCAAACTTCACCGAATATTCGGAAAATTTCCAACGTTTGAGTAAATTTGTGGCATTATATAATTGAATCATGACACAGAAAATCGATACCCTTTGCGTACAGGCCGGATACCAGCCTAAGCGCGGCGAACCTCGCCAGATGCCTATCATCCAGAGCACAACATTCAAGTATGAGACCAGCGACCAGATGGGCCGCCTCTTCGACCTTGAGGATGCAGGCTACTTCTACACACGTCTCCAGAATCCTACCAACGATATGGTGGCAGCCCGCATTGCAGCCCTCGAGGGCGGCGTGGGTGCGATGCTCACCTCATCAGGACAAGCTGCGAACTTCTTCGCCTGCTTCAACATCTGCGAGGCCGGCGGACACATTATCAGCACATCCAGCATCTACGGCGGTACATTCAACCTGCTTGACACCACCATGCGCAAGATGGGCATCGACATCACATTCATCGATCAGGAAGCCTCTGACGAGGAATTCGAAGCAGCCTTCAAGCCTAACACCAAACTTCTCTTCGGCGAGACCCTGACCAATCCGAACGTCCGCGTCCTCGACATCGAGCGTCTCGCGAAGATCGCACACAAGCATGGTGTGCCTTTGATCGTAGATAACACGTTCCCGACACCGGTCAACTGCCGTCCGTTCGAATGGGGAGCCGACATCGTCACCCATTCAACCACCAAATACATGGACGGACAGGGCGTGCAGGTAGGCGGCTGCATCGTTGACAGCGGCAACTTCGACTGGATGGCACATGCAGACAAGTTCCCGGGCCTCTGCACTCCTGATGCATCATACCACGGCCTCGTATATGCCGAGAAATTCGGCAAGGCCGCATATATCACAAAGTGCACAACTCATCTGATGCGTGACCTCGGCTCCATCCAGGCTCCGCAGAACGCGTTCTACCTCGGCCTCGGCCTGCAGACACTGCACGTCAGGGTGGCACGCCACTGCAGCAGCGCCCAGACAGTCGCTGAATTCCTCCAGAACCATCCTGCTGTGAAGTGGATCAACTATCCTGGACTCAAGGGTGACAAGGAATACGAGCGTGCTCAGAAATATCTTCCTAACGGCTCATGCGGCGTGATGGCATTCGCCCTCAAGGGCGACAGGGATTACGCCAACAGATTCATGGACGCCCTCAAGCTCATCACCATCGAGACCCACGTGGCAGACTGCCACACCTGCATACTGCACCCGGCATCCCATACACACCGTCAGCTCTCAGACGAGCAGCTGCTCGAGGCCGGCGTAGCACCGGATCTGATGCGTCTCAGCATAGGACTTGAGGCTCCTGAGGATATCATTGAAGATATCAAGAATGCAATCGCAATAGCAGACAACAAATAACAAAGATTTCCGAACTACAGATATGCACGTTCTCAAATTCGGCGGTACATCCGTCGCCAACGCTGAAAATATGTCCAGGGTCGTGTCCATTGTCTCTAAGGCAATGGAGGATGACCGCACCATACTCGTATCATCAGCCATCAGCAAATGCACAGACACTCTCATCGAGATAGGTCACAGGGCCGCCCGCAAGGACGCCAGCTATGCTGAACTCATAGGTAGCCTCCAGCAGCGCCACAATGACATCATTGCCGAATTCCTTCCGCCGGACAGGTGGAAGAAGGTCATGGATGACTGCGATGCGATATTCAGCAACATACGCGGCATCGCGCAGGGTGTCTGCCTCCTCGGCGAGCTCAGCCCGCTCAGCCTGGACGCCATCCAGGGCTGCGGCGAACTGCTCTCCACGACCATCCTGGCCGCCAAATTCGACACTCTCGGAGCCTCATACAAGTGGGTTGACTCCCGTGAGATATTCAAGACCACCGTTGCCGCAGGCAAGAATGTCCTTGACAACGAGGCCACGAAGGCCAATATCAAGGCCATGGTGGACAACAATCCGGACGTGCAGCTGTTCATTGCGCAGGGCTTCATCGCATCCGATGCCAAGGGCCGCATGACCACTCTCGGCCGCGGCGGTTCCGACTACACGGCTTCGGTATTTGCCGTAGGCAGCGGCGCGAAGCAGCTCCAGATCTGGACCGACGTGTCCGGTATGATGACGACCAACCCGAAGATCGTGCCGTCAGCGCATCCTATCGAGCATATCTCTTATCGCGCAGCTCTCGAGCTCTCGCACTTCGGCGCGAAGGTCATCTATCCGCCGACCATTCAGCCGGTGGTCTCCGAAGGCATTCCTATCTATGTGAAAAACACCTTCAGGCCGCATGACTTCGGCACTCTGATTGAGAAGGAGCCGCCGTACAATGCGGACAATTTCATAGGCCTGTCCAATTCCGACAACATCGCGCTGCTCTCACTTGAAGGCAGCGGCATGGTCGGCATCCCGGGCTTCTCCAGCCGTCTCTTCGAGACCCTCGCACGCCACGACGTGAACATCATCCTGATCACCCAGGCTTCCTCTGTGCACACCATGTGCATCGCAGTCTCCGAGGCTGATGCCGAAAAGGCAAAGGCCGCTGCAGACAGCACCTTCGCATACGAGATTGCCCTCGGCAAGCTCAATCCGCTCAAGGTGGAGAAGGGGTACTCCATTGTCTGCCTGGTCGGCGACAATCTGCTCAACCAGGTCGGTACCACGGGCAGGATGTTCGCGGCACTCGGCCGCGAGCGTATCAACATACGCGCGACTTCACAGGGCTCTTCCGAGCGCAACATATCCGTCATCGTACCGTCCACAAGCGTGGAGGAGGCAATACGCGCGATACATCACGAATTCTTCGACCGCAATTCGGAGAAGGTCATCAATGTATTCCTGACAGGTTGCGGCACAGTTGGCGGCTCTCTGCTCAAGCAGATCGCGGCCAACGCAGATGCCATCGCAGCCCGTAACGGCAAGCGCGTGAAGCTCGTCGGACTTGCAGACTGGCAGCATTATGTCATCGACAAGAACGGCCTGGACGCCGCTACGGCTGTCGGACTCCTTCCTGAAGGCGCCTCATCAGAGAACAATGGCTTCGTGGAAGCCCTGAAGGGCATTTCATTGGAAAATTCAGTCTTTGTGGACTGCACCGCAAGCAAGGATATCGCAGCACAGTATCCGGTGCTCTTCAGACACGGATATTCGGTTGTGGCATGCAACAAGATCGCCTTCGCCGCACCTTACGCCGAATACAAGGCAATGAAGGACGAGGCGGTGCGCTGCGGAGTATCTGTACGCTACGAGACCACGGTCGGCGCAGCACAGCCTATGGTGGAGACAGTCACCCGTACCGTCAACGCCGGCGATGAGATAGAACGCATCGAGGCGATACTTTCCGGTTCGCTCAACTATATCTTCAGCTCATACAAGGGAGCCGAAGGGCCTTCATTCGCGCAGATTGTCGATAAGGCACGCGAACTGGGCTACACAGAGCCGGACCCGGGCATAGACCTCAGCGGACGCGACGTACTGCGCAAGATCATCATACTCTCGCGCGAGGCGGGACTTCCTCTTGACGAGGCCGACGTGGAGCAGAAAGAGCTTCCGAAGCCTGAGGACGAAGCTGCATTCCGCAAGCTCTATGATGCTGCAGCAGCGGAAGGGAAGAAGCTCAGGTTCATCGCATCACTTGTCAAATCCGACGCCTCCGGCAGCTGCAACGGCTACAAGGCGGCCATCGGTCTCCGCGCCATAGGCGAAGAGCATCCTTTCTACAATCTTAACGGTTCGGACAACAGCGCAATGTTCCAGACTGCGTTCTATCCTTCACCACTGGTGGTCAAGGGTGCCGGCGCAGGCGGGCCGCAGACCGCATCCGGACTTCTCAACGACATTTTATCATTATGAGACAGATCATCCGCACTCTGCTCTGCCTGATGGCAGTGGCGCTTTTCACCTGCCGTATGCCGGCTGATGCCTGCACGGCGGTCTATATCGGACGCAATTGTTCCGCTTCCGGCAATGTCATCATTGCCCGCAGCGCAGATTCTCACAATTTTCTGAGGCATATCGAGATCGTTCCGGCACAGAAGGGAAAGCCCGGCAGGGTGATAAAGGACATGGACGGCTTCGTCTGGTCCCTGCCGGATGACACATACAAATACGTAGGCGTGCCTTATGCCGACATCGTTGACATAGGACATTACGCCTCTGCCGTGACCAACGAATGCGGTCTGGCCATATCGGCAACTGTGACAGGCTACAACTGTCCGGCCGCGAAGGCAGCCGACCCGAACGTGCCTGACGGCATAAGTGAGAAGACCCTGCCAAGTATTCTTGCAGCCTGCTGCAGGACTGCGAGGGAGGCAGTCGAACTCACAGCACGCATCGTTGACGAGAAAGGCAGCAGCGAGCAGAACGTGGTGATGATGGCTGACGCCAATGAAGCCTGGTATATGGAGATATACAGCGGCCATCAGTACTGCGCCGTGAAGATGCCGGAAGACCTTGTCGCCGTATTGGGCAATGAATTCATGCTCGGCACAGTGGAGGGCGGCGATGACAGCCTCATCTGCTCAGAAGGCCTGTTCAGCATTCCGGAAGCGAAGGGATTCGCCGTCAAGGAGGCTGACGGCAGGATGAACCTGAGCCGCACCTATATGGGCGACGGGAGGTACTACGACTTCTCGCACATGCGCACCTGGCGCGGACATCAGCTGCTTGCGCCGGCCACGGCCGGCAAATACAACGCGAAGAAGGCCTATCCGCTGTTCTTCGCACCGGAAGGCAAGGTATCCCTCGCGCAGGTGATGTCACTGTTCCGCGACCGCTACCAGGGCACGCAGTATGATCCGGATGTCAACGGACGCCAGGACATACGAGTGATAGGCGAGGAGGAGCAGGGTATGGTGCACATCATCGAGGTCTATGACAACGTCCCAGCAGAGATGGCATGCGTCACATGGCTCACCCTTTCCGAGGCGGCATACGCGCCATTCATCCCGATTTCCAACGCCATCATTGACTGCGACAGGAGATATTCCCACGAAGTGACCCGTTTCGGCTATGACTCATCCTCAGCCACAATGCTCTACAAGAGGCTTAATTCGCTCTGCGCACAGAAGCGCCAGCTGTACGGTCCCAATGTACGCAAGTATTGGGAAGCCGTTGAGTCGCATCTTATCGAAGAGATGCCGAAGGTGCTTGCAGAAGCGGCCTCAGGCAAATACGGCAAAGCCTGTCTTTCATCATATTGCAGGTCGCTGCAGGTGGAAGCTCTGAGCGATGCTCAGCGCATCTTTGACGAACTGACCTGGTATATGGTGAACAACACCTACACATATACCTACGATTACAGCTTCGAGACACTGAAGGATACCAAGGCTGCAGATGCTGCGCCTTTCGACCCACTCTGCGATGTCGAACGTTTCGCCAAATGGGCGGGATGGAAGTCCGACGGTCTCACATTCACTTCAGCTGACGGTGCGAGTGTCATCTTCGAGACTTCAAACGGTCATAAGAATGACAGCGGCAGCATCTCCTTCAACAGCCGCGACGGTTTCAATTACCGCATAGACGGCCGCGTCGAATCCATCGACGGCAAGCTCTATGCTCCTGTCACCGCCCTAGTCAGGGTGGGAATGATCAAGTAGAGAAGCTGACGTGGCAGTCAGGCCACTACTTTACATCGTCTGCAGCATTGATGAGGCTCCAGTAGAGAATCTGGGCTGCATCCTCGAGGGTTGATGGTTCCTGGATCTCCCAGCTGTCGCGAGGATCGTGATAGAAGTTGTTTCCGCCATAGGCGGCGAAATCAACTGCCGGATAACTGGCCTTCATGAATACAGATCCGTCGGTGCGGGGGCGGGTGCGGAAGAATGTCTTGTAAACCCAGAGGTATCTGTGTACATACTGAGAGTTGGCCGTTCTCACGTAGTCAGCGAGTTCAGGCATGTCATATCTGTAGCCCACTTGGAATTTAGGTCCGATTCCGATCTGCTCGAGGTTGATGATGATCTTTGTCTTGTCCTTGGGGATGATCGGATGTTCGGTGTAATATGTACTTCCTGACAATCCGGCTTCCTCTCCGTCGATGCTCATAAGGACTATGCTTCTGCGCGGCTTCACCTTGCTCTTGGCGAGCGCTTCGGCAACACCGAGGATTGCTGCCGTGCAGGAGAGGTTGTCATTTGCTCCGGCGATATGATAAGGATTCATTCCGAGGTGGTCCAGGTGCGCAGCAAGGATGACATATTCGTCCTTGAGTACAGGGTCGCTGCCAGGGATCACACCGAAGATGTTGTATCCCTTTGCATCAGGATTGTAGGTGGTGGTCATCTTGACCTTAGCGTTGATTCCTGTGGCGAATGACGCAGGTTTCTGAGTCTTCTTGATCTCTTTCATCGTGGCGTGGTAGTCCTTGCCGACCTTGTTGAATATCTGGCATGCTACGGTGTCCTTGATGAATGCGTAGATGAATGACGGGTCGTACGAGCCGTTAGGGCCTGCAGCCCAGTTATAAATCATGCCGATGGCTCCGTGCTTGACGGCGTTGGCCATCTTGCTCTGATGGAATGTGTGAGGATACCATTTTGCGATGGATGCGGAGTCTTTGCCGGTATTGGGTGTCTCGCCTGCGATAAGGACAATCTTGCCGCGAACGTCGATATTCTCGTAATCATCGTATCCGAGCTCGGGAGCGGTGACGCCATAGCCGGCGAATACTATCTCGGCATCAGCCAAACCGTTTGCGGAAGTGCCGCCGGCATACCATTCCTTAGCCCATTCGAGCTTCTTGCCGTCAATCTTGACATAGCATTTTCCAGTGATTTCGACGCCCGGATGGTGCGGATATACCTGGCAGTAGCCCTGTGTGCCCGGGAGCGAATCCAGACCGAATTCGGAGAACTTGCCGCATACAAAATCAACTGCACGCTTCATTCCCTTGGTGCCCACGAGACGACCCTGGTAAATAGTGGAGTCGGAGAGGTGCTTCACGTAATTGAAGAGCTTGTCACCTTTGATATTGTCAAACATCGCGTCCAGATAAGCGCGGTCGCGTTTGGACACGGTCTGCGCAGAGGTTGCGGGTTGCGATGACAGCAGCACTGCGGAGAGTGCCAGCGCGCGGAAAAGAGCTTTGAAGATTGATTTCATAACTTTGCTTTTAACTTCTCTACAAATGTACTAAATTTGCCATAATTATAACAATATACATTAGTATGAAAAGAACTATCGCAACTCCAAATGCTCCGGCTGCCATCGGTCCATACTCACAGGCAGTTGAACTCAACGGAACTCTCTTTGTATCAGGCCAGCTCCCTGTAAACCCGGCAGAAGGCACAATGCCTGAATCCATCGAGGACCAGACACGTCAGGCTCTCACCAATATAGGCGCCATCCTCGCAGAGGCTGGACTCTCATTCAATGACGTTGTGAAGACCTGCGTGCTTCTCGATGATATAGCAAACTTCGGCGCAATGAACGCCGTCTATGCTGAATTCTTCCCACAGGACAAGCCTGCACGCGTTTGCTACGAAGTTGCGGCTCTCCCTAAGGGTGCGAAGGTTGAAATCGACGCTATCGCCGGAAAGTAATGAAACTGTTCAAGTCGTTGTTCGGCACTGCAGCGGTAGCCGCTGCCTGCTCCTCAACCCCCGGTTTCCCTTCAGAGTGCTTCCAGACTCCGGCAGGTGAGAAACTCACTGTATATCTGATCAACCACGGCTCCATAGCCTTCTCCTACAAGGGCATGTCCATTCAGATTGACCCGGTGGCGGAGATGGACGGCAAGCGATTCGATTATGCCTCCTTCCCGAAGGCTGATTATATCTTCGTCACTCACGACCATTATGATCACCTTGACGCCAAGGCGATAGAGACTCTCTCCAAGGACGAGACCCTCGTCGTGCTCAACGGTACAGGCTGGGAGAAACTCCGCTCCGGCAAGGTGCTCAACAACGGTGACCACCTCGAGCTTGCCGAAGGCGTGTTCGTCACAGCCGTCCCTGCATACAACAACACTGAGGACCACATGAAATTCCATCCTCAGACCCGCAACAACGGCTATATCTTCGAGTTTGACGGCATGCGCGTCTATGTGTCAGGTGACACAGAAGACATAGAGGAGATGGCCGAGTTCGGCAAGATGCATGTGGCCTTCCTTTCAACAAATCAGCCATACACGATGACACCGCAGCAGTGTGCACATGCCGCAGCGATGCTCGATCCTGACACTGTCATTCCATACCACCTCGGCGACACCGACTTCCAGGCGCTCAAGGATGCGCTCTCCGGATTCAAGGATGTACGCCTTCACGAAGAATTGAGATAATTATGAAAAAGTCATTGATTATCGCAGCTGCACTCGTTCTCGCAGCTGCCTGCACACCTGAGAAGGATGCATTCCAGCTTGCGCTGGAGAACGCAATCGCCGAAAAGTACGGTGAGGGCACCAAGGTTCGCATCGAAATCTGCGAGCGCGTGGACAGCACCACATTCGGCCAGGAACTCGAATACCGCCAGAAGGTATTTGACCTCCGTCTGGCCCAGAACCAGAAGCTGCTCGTGAAGTATCGCGACCAGGGCAAGCCAAACGCCGCACAGATGAAGCGCGAGGCCATTCTTCATGACAACGAGGTCATCGAAGGCCTGGCCCGCATGCATGACGAGCTCGGAGCAAAGCTCGATGAGATCGCATACTACGATTACCGTTTCAGCGGCAGAGTTACTCTCAACGGATCATCAAAGGAGCTGAAGGACTACTACGCCACAGTCACACCGGAAGGCGAGGTCATGAACTTTGACGCCCACCAGAAGTATCTCCACAAGCCTATGGGGCATATCATCCCTGGCTATGTCGAGCTCGTGAAGGGCGAAGACGCTGAAGAAAGCGTGGAGCAGTAGGCGAGAGATGGCCAGCTATCTCCAGATAGAGAACATATCCAAGTCTTACGGACCGAAGGTCCTGTTCGAGAATATCGGCTTCAATATCAATGAGGGCGACAAGATAGCTCTTGTCGCTCCCAATGGAGCCGGCAAGACATCGCTCATGCGCATCTTGGCCGGCAAGGACAAGTCCGACTCGGGAGGCAAGATACTCTTCCTCAAGGACATATTGATAGCCTTCCTGGAGCAGGATTACGACTATGACCCGCAAGCGAGCATCATCTCGCAGATCGAGGCGCACAGCGCTGACCTGACTTCCGGCTTTGACGCCGAACGCAGGGCGGAATACCTGCAGAAGGTGCGCGAGACGCTCAGCAACTTCCGCCTGCATGACACATCCATGAAGATGTGCGAACTCTCCGGAGGCGAGGTGAAACGCGTCGCTCTGGCTGAAGTTCTGGCGCTGGGCGCGGATTTCCTGATAATGGACGAGCCGACCAACCATCTGGACATAGATGCCATAGAGTACCTCGAATCCTATCTGGGACGCAGCCGCTGCACGCTGCTGATGGTGACGCACGACAGGTATTTCCTGGACAGGGTGTGCAATATCGTGATGGAGCTCGACCGCGGTGCGGTATACCTCTACCGCGGCAATTACCAGAACTATCTCGAAAAGCGCGACGAGCGCATTAGCAACTACAACGCGCAGACCGACAAGGTCCGCAATCTGCTGCGCCGCGAGCTGGAGTGGATACACGCGACTCCTTGCGCGCGCACGGGCAAGGCACAGTACCGCATCAACGCATTCCACGAACTCAAGGACCGTGCGGAGCAGGTTTACCGCACGAAGCAGATGTCGCTCGACGAGGTGCAGAGCTCTTCGCGTCTGGGCACCAAGATCATAGACTGCAAGGACCTCAGCTGCTTCTACGGGGACGACTGCTACCTTGACAATTTCAATTACAAATTCCAGCGCCGCGACAAGATAGGCATCGTCGGACGCAACGGAGTCGGCAAATCGACCTTCATCAACCTGATGACCGACAGCCTCGACTCATCAGCGCGTGTCACGGGCGAGATTGAGCGCGGAGCATCGCTCAACATAGGTTATTACCGCCAGAGCGGCATTGAGTTCAAGCCGGGGGAGACCGTGCTGGACATAGTGGGGGACACGCGCCTGCTGGAGCAGTTCCTCTTCCCGCACGACATGTGGACCACGCGCGTCGAGAAGCTTTCCGGCGGCGAGAGACGGCGCCTCTACCTGCTTACGGTGCTTAAGCAGCAGCCGAACCTGCTCATACTCGACGAGCCTACCAACGACCTTGACATCGTGACCCTGAACATCCTGGAGGAATATCTCAAGGAATTCAAGGGTTCGCTGATGATCGTGTCCCACGACCGCCATTTCCTGGACAGGATAGTGGATCACCTGCTGGTATTCTGCGGCGACGGCGTGGTGAAGGATTTCATAGGCAATTTCAGCGAATACCGCTCATATATCAAGGATTATGAGGCCAAGGCTGCCGCCGAATCCAGGGCTGCGGCCGCAGCGGAACCCAAGGCCGGCAAGACGCAGAACCTGCCTCAGAAGAAGAAACTCAGCTACAAGGACCAGCGCGAGCTGGACATGCTCGAGAAGGAGCTTGCCGCCCTGGCTGAGGAGAAGGCGGAACTCGAGTCGCAGATCGCATCCGGTTCGCTGGATTACCAGGCCCTTCAGCGGGCATCCGGACGGATAGGGGAGATCATCTCCCTGACGGACGAGAAAGAGATGCGCTGGCTGGAGCTTTCGGACATTTAATTAGCTGACAGTCATGATACCATCAGGAGTATATAAGTTTCTTTTGAAGACAATGGGCTGGAAATGCGAGGGCGAGAAGGTCGCTGACCGCAACTGCATCTACCTGCTTGCGCCGCACACCAGCATCTGGGATTTTGCCATAGGCTTCATGTACTACCGCGCCCAGGGCGGCCACCTGAAGGTGATGATCAAGAAGGAGGCGTTCTTCTTCCCGGTCAATCTGCTGCTTCGCTCCATGGGCGGCTTCCCTATAGACAGGTCCAATCCGCAGAGCACCATCAAGAGCCTGATACGTGCCATGGAGGACAACAAGGACGGATATTTCCACCTGACAATATGTCCTGAGGGCACTCGCAAGGCTGTACGCAAATGGAAGACCGGCTTCCATACCATCGCAAAGGCCACAGGCGCGCCTGTATATCTCACATATATCGATTTCGGACGGAAGCGTGTCGGCATCCTGCCGGGCCGCATCGAACTCACTGACAACGCCCGCGCCGACATGGACCGCATCCAGGCCATCTACGCACAGCAGCACTTCACCGGCCTGCATCCCGAAGGTTATGTGACAGAATAGATATTTTGCCAAATTTCCTTTGGGGAATACGCGCGAAATAAGTATTTTTGTAACCCGTAATATTCATATCATGAAATACGGGTTCGACAACGAGAAATATCTCAAAATTCAATCAGAGCACATCAAGGAACGCATCTCCCAATTCGGCGACAAGCTGTATATGGAGTTTGGCGGCAAACTTTTCGACGACCATCACGCCAGCCGCGTGCTGCCCGGCTTCGAGCCTGACAGCAAGCTCAAAATGCTGATGCAGCTCAAGGACGACGCCGAAATTGTCATTGTCATCAGCGCTGTCGATATTGAGAAGAACAAGATCCGCGGCGACCTCGGCATCACCTACGACGTCGATGTCCTCCGCCTCAGGGATGAGTTCATGTCCAGAGGCTTCCTCGTAAGCTCCGTTGTCATCACCCACTACAATGGCCAGTCCAGTGCCGTATCCTACCGCAACAAGCTCAAGAGACTAGGCATCAAGACATATTTCCATCACACCATCGAGGGCTATCCTGAAAACGTCGCTCTCATTGATTCAGAGGAAGGATTCGGCAAGAACGATTACGTCGAGACCAAGCGTCCTCTGGTGATCGTCACAGCTCCGGGCCCGGGCAGCGGCAAGATGGCGGTCTGCCTCAGCCAGCTTTACCAGGAAAGCAAGCGCGGCATCAAGGCGGGCTACGCCAAATTCGAGACCTTCCCTATATGGAACCTTCCGCTCAAGCATCCGGTACACCTCGCATACGAGGCTGCGACCGCTGACCTGAACGATGTGAATATGATAGACCCGTTCCATCTCGAAGCGTACGGAGTCACCACAGTCAACTACAACCGCGACATCGAGATCTTCCCGGTGCTCAACGCCCTGTTTGAAGGCATTTACGGCGAAAGCCCGTACAAGTCCCCGACAGACATGGGTGTCAATATGATAGGCTACTGCATCAGCGATGACGAAGTGTGCCGCGAAGCCGCAAAGAATGAGATTATCCGCCGCTACTACACGTCTCTCGGCAGATTCGCCGAAGGCGCATGCGAAGAGGGCGAAGTCAACAAGATCGCTCTCTTGATGAAGCAGGCGGGCATCACTACCGATTACCGCAAATGCACAGTGGAGGCCCGCAAACGCAAGGAGAAGTCAGGCGTGCCATCCGCAGCCATAGAGCTCGCTGACGGCACCATCATCACCGCGGAGACCAGCTCGCTGCTCGGTCCGAGCGCGGCGCTGATACTCAATGCCGCCAAGCATCTTGCCGGTATCGACCATGATATCAAGCTGATTCCGCAGAGCATGATAGAGCCTATTCAGAAGACAAAGGTGTCCTTCCTGCACGGTCATAACCCGCGCCTGCACACTGATGAAGTGCTGGTGGCTCTCTCAATGCTCAGCACCACTGACGAGAATTGCCGCAAGGCGCTTGACTGCCTGCCGCAGTTTGACGGCTGTCAGGTACACACCACAGTCATGCTCAGCGAAGTTGACCGCAAGATATTCAAGAAACTCGGCGTCGGCGTAACCTCAGACCCTGTCCTCAAGAAATAAACCTGCCTGATGGACACGACCACCATATTGCTTCTGGCCGCGTTCGCATTCGGCGGCAGCTTCATTCAGAGGGTGACGGGCTTCGGCTTCGGTGTCTTCATAATGACGGTGCTGCCTTTTCTCATGCCAAGCTACGGTGAAGCCACGGCGCTTTCCGGCCTGCTGGCCATAGTCTGCGCACTTGCCACCGGCATCAAGCTGTTCCGCCACGTGCCATGGAAGAAGCTCTGGCTGATACTGGCCGCCTTTCTGGTGACATCATTTTTCTCGATACGCTTCGTATCCTCCGTCAATGACGGTATCATGAAGCACGTGCTGGGCGGCCTGCTGATAGCAATCAGCATCTATTTCTTCTTCATCGGGGACAAAATCAAGATGAAGCCGAATGTGCCGGTACAGCTGACCATGGGTACGCTTTCCGGCTTCATGGGCGGTCTTTTCGCCATGCAGGGGCCTCCTGCAGTGATTTATTTTCTGGCCTGTACCGACACCAAGGAGGAATATATCGGCATCTGTCAGTGGTATTTCATCATAGGCAATATCATGATGACCTGCTTCCGCGCGGCAAACGGCTTCATCACGCCGACGGTATGTCGCGGCTGGCTCATCGGTATTCCGGCAGTCATACTCGGCCTGCTTCTCGGCGCCCGCGTATGCAATCGCATGCCGATAGGCATCATCCGCAAATGCGTCTATGCCTACATGGCCTTCAGCGGCCTCCTGGCGCTTCTATCGTAAACTTCTTAGTACTAGCTGGCCCGAACCCCGCTACTTTTCGTAATCGTATTTTGGCCAGTGGGAGATGAGGCGCTTGCGGATATCCTCTTCGCGGGTGTTGGGACCCGGCTCGTAGAAGCGTGTGCCCTCAAGGCCAGAAGGGAGGAATTCCTGGTCCACGAAATTGCCTTCGAAAGCGTGGGCATACTTATAGTCCTGCGCGTAGCCGAGCTCCTTCATCAGCTTGGTAGGGGCATTGCGCAGATGCAGCGGCACAGGAGGGAGCGAATCACCGCGGTTGACAGCCTCCAGCGCAGCGTCAATGGCGCAAATGACCGAATTGCTCTTCGGCGAGGTCGCGAGATATATGCAGGTCTCGGAGAGTATGATGCGGCTCTCAGGCATACCGATCTGATGCACGGCGTTGAAGCAAGCCTGGGCGAGCAGGGCGGCGTTCGGGTTGGCGAGGCCGACATCCTCGGAGGCGAGAATCAGCATCCTGCGGGCGATGAAAAGCGGATCTTCGCCGCCGGCCAGCATCCTGGCCATCCAGTACAGAGCACCGTTCGGATCGCTGCCGCGTATGCTCTTGATGAAAGCCGAGATGATATCGTAATGCTGCTCGCCGTTCTTGTCATAGAGAGCGATGTTTTCCTGCAGGCAGTCCGTCACGGTACTGTTGTCTATCACGATATCGGCGTCATCCGCAAATGATGAGACGACGATCTCCAGCACGTTGAGCAGCTTGCGGGCGTCGCCGCCGCTGAAGCGGAACAAAGCCTCTTTTTCCTTGATGACGATATTGCGCGAAGCGAGGTATGCGTCACGCTGTAAAGCACTCTGCAGCAGCGAGTCCAAGTCCGCCACCTCAAGTGATTTGAGAACATATACCTGACAGCGGGAGAGGAGCGGTGTGATGACCTCGAAGGATGGGTTCTCGGTGGTCGCGCCAATGAGGGTGATGACGCCGCTCTCCACGGCTCCGAGCAATGCGTCCTGCTGAGCCTTGTTGAAACGGTGGATCTCGTCTATGAAAAGTATCGGCGTACCCTTCGAGAATACGCTGCTGCGGCTTCGGCGGGCATTTTCGATGACTTCGCGGACATCCTTGACACCCGAGCTGATGGCGGAGAGAGTATAGAATTCGCAGTTGGTCTGATTGGCTATGATGCGCGCAAGAGTGGTCTTGCCGACGCCCGGAGGGCCCCAGAGAATGAAAGAGGAGACCTTGCCGGTCTCAATCATTTTGCGTATGACGGCACCCGGTCCGACCAGATGGCGCTGCCCCACATATTCATCGAGATTCTTCGGTCTCAGCCTTTCCGGCAGCGGTATCAGAGGTTTATCCATAAATAAACATTTATAAACGTTTACAGATTGACAAATTTATGAATTTTGTCCCATTGGCAAGTGATTTTGTCAGAAATAAAACCTATATTTGGAAAAAAGTAAACTCGATTGCATTTGCTCTGACTGCCATCATGGCTGCAGCCTGCGCATTTCGGACGGCAACGTCACTGCTCCGCAGGATAGAGCGTTCCAACGGCATCGTTTACCGGATTTCCATTTCATAGGAACAACATTACATAACTTCATTAACATGAGCAGACGATTAATTTTTACATTCCTTTTCGCATCCTTGGCTCTTTGTGGATGCAGACAGGACAGTGATGACCTGCTACGTAATGCGAAAACCTTCACTGGCGTCATAGAAGGCCAGGAGGTTCGTACTTATCTTTCGCCAGACGGCGAATCATATCACGTATATTGGAAAGCTGGAGACAGGATAGCCATCAAGGGCGACACCGGCATGGCGATATACGAAGCTACTTCCGGTGATTCCAACTCAACCGAATTCAAAATGGTTTCAGGAGACTTGCTGAAATCGGGGCCTTATACCGCTTATTATCCGGAATCGGCGGAGGAGTCATTCTCAGCTGTCCAGGAATATGCAGAAGGCACGGCATCATACATACCGATGATGGCCGTATCCGACAATGAGACCCTTTCCTTCAAGAATCTCGGCTCAATCATCCGGCTTGGAGTCAAGACCTCAGGCGTGACAGTCAAGAGCCTTTATCTGTCAGCGGACCAGCCTCTTGCCGGAAAGTTCACAGTCTCTGAAAATGCCGCTGTCATTTCGGAGGGCACAGGCATTGTAGTCAACTGCGGAGACGGGATTTCCTCAAGTGACACAGCAGTTCCCGTGTTCGTCTCAATACCGGCCGGTTCATACACGAATCTTTATGTGACGGCATACTCGGCTGACGGCAGGGAATCCACACTGCCTGTCAGAGGCGACGGAAAGCTCACAGCACAACGTTCAAAGTGGTACGAAATTGATCTGGCATTCGAAACCTTTGTCGAGAGCAGGTCATTCGACAATATAGATGCAACTCTTGAGAGCGATCCGTATTCCGATGGCAAATGGGCAGCCGGTGATGCGGTATGTTTCTTCGAAACGGGACGCGAGGGCAGGATATTCGAACTCGATCCTTCATCCGCTGGCACGGACAATGCCCGTATCATCAATGAGAAAGTTGGCGCGGGATGCGCAGTCTGGCCTGCATCAGCCGCATCCGGCAATCCGATGGCCGGCATGGCTCTCCCGATCAGTCTGCCTGAGACACAGGCGTATGTATCGAACGGAGTGTCAAGGGATGCAATGGTCAAGGTATCCGGAATAGGATCCGAAGGCACCATGGCATTCAAGAATATCAACGGCATACTCCAGATATGCATTGACGGCATTCCGGGAGTATCCGAAGTGCGTCTCACCACTCTCGGCAAAGAGGCGCTCTGGGGAGAGGCTACAGTTGACGTATCATCGGATGATCCGAAGGTATCCTTCGCATCGACAGCGGATGAATTCCGCACGATAGTGCTCAAAAAGGCTGCAGCCCCGGCAAACAACGGAATATCCGGCAACGAATGGTTCGTCATAGGCGGCAGCGCGACAATTACGGACGGCCATTTCGACGGCGTACAGGCGGATGCTTCCAATACATTCCGCTTCGCAGTACCTGCCGGATCGCTGTCACAGGGTTTCAGGATCACGGTCATCGATGCCCATCAGGGATTCATGCAGAAAGAGTTTCCGGGCGTCACGCTCACACGCGGCGCAGTCACCGATGCGGGCACGATGGCATACACGGACCAGTCGGAGGTTATCGGCCGCACTGATGTGCCTAACAAGGCCTATTACAAGGACATATTCATGGACAGCGGCATTGAACTCAGCCAGAACCCTACAATGCCGATAGAGACTTACCTCAATCTCAAGCTGGAGCACATACTGGCATCGAACAACACCACCGGCAAGAACCGTCAGCAGACACTGTTCTGCGGAAGCACAAGCGACCTTAACGGAGTCCTCCTTTATCCGGACGGTGCGCCGCGCTTCAGGATGATGTATGTGAGCGGAGGCGGTTCCAATGCTCACGGACTGTCGCTTGAGACCACCGGCCGCGAAGCGGTACGCAGATTCTTCAACGCCGGCGGATGCTATGTCGGATCCTGTGCCGGTGCATATCTCTCGACACACGGAGTATATAACTATTCCGTATCATATTCAGAAGGCTTCTTCGGCCTCTGGCCAGGCATTGTTTACCGCACTTCTACGGATAATGTATATCTTGCCCAGGACATACCGACGGACAGCCCGCTGCTCAAATACTATGACTTCGGCGGAGACTTCCACGTGGATTCGGTACGCCATCATAACGGACCGTATTTCGCAGAATACTATCTCGTTCCCGGTACCGAAGTGCTCTCCAGATTTGATGCACCGTCATATAGGTTCGATGGCGAACCAGGTGTGATCGCGTACAAGGAAAATCCGTTCAAGGGGCGTGTCATCGCCATCGGAAGCCATCCGGAGCAGGTGGCATACGGCGAGAATCTGGAATTCATGGCCGCAATCGCCAAATACGCCCTGGACGGCTTCGGCGTCGCACGTCTGAAAGCTGTCCTGCGCAATGGTCAGACCAGGATGATGGACAAATCGACAAAGGAAAATGATCCTGCATACACAATGATCGGCGATCTCCAGTGCCACCACTTTGCATTTGCATTGCCGGAAGGGGCACGGGACATCAACATCACGATGCGCACCGATTCAAAATTCAACCTCAGCCTGCGTCTGGCAAAGGACACCTATGCTTTCCGGGAGGATGCTGAATACCGCGTCGAGAACACATCTTCAACGAAGAAACTGCACTTCGATTCGCTGCCTGCGGGCATCTGGTACATCGGTGTCCAGTGCGAAGACACTGTGACTGCGACCAAGAACACCAACCAATATGATTATACCAATACCGAAGTCCTTAACGGAGTTCCGTATTCAATATCAATTAACTGGAAGTAGGAGGGATACACTATGAACAAATCATATATTACTATTCTGGCATCGGCGCTGATGCTTGTATCCTGCAGCGAAAGCGGCTTGAATCCGGAGGACAGCTCTATCCGCTGCACTGTGGAGAGCATTTCCACAAGAACATCTCTCGTCAACAACGATGGCAGATACGATATCCATTGGGAGCAGGGAGATATTGTTGCCGTCAAAAGTGATGCCGGCACAACACTCTACGTGACATCCGAGAGCGGCACCACGACAGCCAGTTTCTCCAAGAAATCCGGCAATGACCCGGCAGGGGAAATCTTCACGGCATATTATCCGCAGGAGCTCGCGGACGGATACCTTCCTTCTGAACAGAATTACCGCTCAAACAACATATATCATTCTCCGATGATAGCGTCAGCGACCGGTACAGACTTTCAGTTCAGGAATATCTGCGGCATCTTGAAGCTCAACCTCACCACCGCCGAAAGCAACGTTAAGGTCACATCTATCGAACTGATGTCCGATGTCGGGCTCAGCGGTGATTTCTCCATCGTTGACGGAGCGGCTGTCGTTTCAGGGGCAAAGGGCATTAAGCTGAACTGCGGCATGGGAGTGTCGATATCCGCCGACCCGAGGCCGTTCCATTTCTCCGTTCCGGCGGGGGACTACACCAATTTCACAATCATAGTCAGGACATCGGACCACAGGGCTGTCACGGCATCGCTCAGGAGCGGATCGGTATTCGAGGTGAAGCGTTCGCAGATCTGTGAACTCAATATGAATCTTGCTTCGTTTGAAGACATATCAGCAGGAGAGGGCCGTGCCATCCTGATGAACGGCACTGAAGTCAATGAGCGCATCAAGGAGCTTTCAAGCTCCACCGCGAGAGTATCGACCATGAACTCCACATTCAAGAAAATCGAGTTCAAGACAGGATGCTTCGACAAAGCAGGAGTGGACATCAGCGACCCTTCTTCAGAAGTTCCGGTATATGCGTCGCTGAAGAACAATGTCGTGACTATTTATACACCGGCAGCCGAACTTTACACCAATGAAAGCCCGGCATATATGTTCTATTATATGAGCGGCGTGACGGAGATCGTCAACCTGAAAGCGCTCAATACTGAGAACGGAGTCTATTTCAACAATATGTTCCATATGGGCGACTCGCTCTCAAAAGTCACTAGCCTTGACCTGAGCAACTTCAACACAAGCAAGGGCTTCAACTTCAAGTCGATGTTCAACAGCTGCTCGAGCCTTACAGAACTCGATGTCAGCAACTTTGACACATCCAACGGATCCTATTTCAGCTTTATGTTCGACGGATGCATGAACCTCAAGTCATTGGACCTCAGCAATTTCAATACTTCAAAGGCAATCACCATGGAGTATATGTTCAGGGACTGCCAGGCTCTCGAGTCCATCAATCTGTCTTCATTTGACACGCAGAACGTAAACTGTACAAAGTATATGTTCTGCCGCTGCAAATCCCTCAAGGAGCTTAACATCGACAGTTTCACCTGTCCTAAGGTCAACAATACCTCTTATATGTTCAGCACCATGGAAAGCATTGAGGTCATCAGTATGAAGAACTTCAGTTTCAAGAGCATCACGACGTCCGACAACATGGAGTATATGTTCTACAATGAGCCGAACCTCAAGGAAATATACTTCGGAGAGGATGCATGCCCGATCGGCGCAAAGCTTACGCCTTCAAGCTTCTTCCTAAGCAAGGCCAATGCCATGGGATTCAGGACAGCCTCCAATACCGGCAAACTTGACATCTGGTGCTCATCAGAGACGGCCAAGTGGCTTGCGAAGACCAACCTGCGCTGGATAAACAGCGGATATAACGGTCAGACAAAGATCCCGGTAACATTCCATGATTATCAGACCGGTGCCTCAATCAAAGTAACTTGGTCAGCGAATTGATCCATAGCACAGGCCTTCCGGCCGTTGAGATTGCGGACGAAGTCAATGAGACTCTCGTCCGCAATTCCTGTGTAGTTGTGACTGCGCCTCCGGGTGCCGGCAAATCCACTGTCCTGCCACTGACAATTTTGGATGGCGCTGCCGAGGCGGGCAAAGTCATTGTCCTCGAACCCCGCAGGATCGCAGCAAGGCAGATTGCCGAACGTATGGCATTCCTCAGTGGAGACGCCGTCGGCGGCACAGTGGGCTACCGTGTCCGTTTCGAGAGCCGTGTGAGCGCCGCGACACGCGTGGAAGTCCTCACCGAGGGCATCCTGACAAGGATGATAGTGGATGACCCGACCCTTGACGGCGTATCCGTCCTGATCTTCGACGAATTCCACGAACGCAGTCTCAACTGCGACCTTGCATTGGCGCTGGCGCTACGGACGCAGCGCATCATCCGTCCCGACCTGCGCATCGTCATCATGTCCGCGACGATTGAGGCCGAAGACATTTGCCGCAAGCTGAATGCGCCTCTGGTGCAGTCTGCCGGGCGTCTGTTTCCTGTAGAGAATATATATTGCGAGCCGTGCGACATGCGCGAGGCCGCCCGCGACGTGGCCCGGACGGTGCTGCGCGCGCTGAGGGAGCAGGAGGGTGACGTGCTGGCGTTCCTGCCCGGCGAGAATGACATCCGCCGCTGCGCTGAAATGCTCGCCGAATCTCTCGGCGGCGATGATGGTGCCACCGTCCGCATCTGCCCGCTTTACGGGATGCTGCCTTTCGAGCAGCAGAACAGCGCTCTCAGGCCGGCGGCGGCAGGCGAACGCAAAGTAGTGCTCGCCACACCCATAGCGGAGACGTCGCTGACCATCGAAGGGATACGCTCGGTCGTTGACAGCGGCTTATACCGCCGGCAGATAGCCGATCCGCAGAGCGGTCTGGGGCGGCTCGAGACCTCGCAGATCAGCATGGACATGGCCCGCCAGAGGGCCGGCCGCGCCGGACGACTCGGCCCCGGCGTATGTTACAGACTCTGGCAACAAAGCGACGAGACTCGCATGAGGCCCTGCCGCGTACCCGAAATACTGGAGGCCGATCTGGCCCCGATGATGCTTCAGATTGCCGCCTGGGGCGGCTGCGCGGCATCCGAACTGGACTGGATGAGTGCTCCTCCTGCAGGCGCCATGGCCAAGGCCACATCCCTGCTGCAGCTACTGGGTTCCCTCGATGAGAAGGGCCTGGTCACCGCTCACGGCCGCCGCCTGGCTGCCATCCCTTGCCATCCGCGCATCGCCAATATGCTCTGCGGCGCCGGCGCCGGGACTGACGGTCAGGCTTCCGCCAGTTCCGGCAGGGGCGGTGCCGGGACTAGCGTTCCCGCTCCAGACGGAGTATCAGCTCCGGCCGCTTCTGCCGGTCCAATGTCTTCAACCAGCTCCCGCGGTCCGGCCCTGGAAGCCTCGCAGGCCCTTGCAGCGGACATTGCTGCCCTGCTGGACGAACGCGACCCGATGGCCCGGGACACTGCGGACACTGACATCAGCCTGCGTCTGAACGAACTCCGCAGGCAGCGGTCCTCGCGTCACCCGCAGGCTCGCTGGAACAATATCATCAAGGGAGCGCAGCAATATCTCAAGCTGCTGCATGTCCCTGAAAACAACGATACCGTAAGCGGGTATGAGGTCGGTGCGCTGCTAGCCACAGCCTATCCGGAGCGCGTCGCAAGACAGCAGAAGGAAGGCTGCGGGCATTTCCTGCTGGCCAATGGGGAGACAGCCCTGGTGGACAGGCAGGATTTGGTGGCTGCCTACGACTGGATAGCCGTCGCCAATATGAATTCCGCCAAAGGCGGGGAGGGGCGCATCTTCCTGGCGGCGCCGCTCGATCCCGGGACCGTGCCGGAACTCATCCGCAGCCGCGACCGCCTCTCCTGGGATGCTCGCAAGGGAGCCGTCGTGGCGGTGCGCGAGCGCAATATCGGCTGCCTCAACCTTGATTCGCACCCGCTGGCGAATGTCTCCGCCGATGCCGTTCTGCAGGTCCTCTGCGAGGCTGCGCCCAAATACGGCCTGACTATGTTCGATTTCTCCGATGATGTGGCCAATCTCCAGAGGCGTGTCGCCTGCGTTGCCGCATGGCATCCCGAGCTCGGCCTGCCGGACCTCTCCACAGATGCGGTGCTAGCATGCGCAGACCACTGGCTGCCAGGCTTCTACGCAGGAGGAGGTGCTCTCTTATCTGGAGGGGGGACTTTCGCAGCTGGACGCAGTAATCTCTCATCCAGAGCTGGTGCCGGTTCATCCGGAGGTGGAGCTCTCTCATCCGGAGGTGAAGCTTTCGCAGCCAGAGGTGGGGCAGGTTCAGCCGGAGCGTCAGGCTCAGCTCCTCTCTCGGCTTCTCTCTCGGCGGCGTCGGTCGCTTCGCTTCGCCGCATCGATCTTTGTGCAGCGCTCTGGTCATTGCTTGACTACGAACAGCAGCGCTCTGTTGACCGCATCGCGCCGCGGCACATCGAAGTGCCTTCCGGCAGCCGCATCCCAGTCGAATACCGCCAGGGCGCCGAAAATCCCATTCTGCGCGTGCGCATACAGGAATGCTTCGGCATGGCTGACTCGCCGCGCGTGGACGGAGGTGCGCGCCCTGTGCTGCTGGAGCTCCTTTCGCCAGGCTTCAAGCCGGTGCAGCTCACCGGCGACCTGCGCAGTTTCTGGAGCGAAGGCTATTTCGAGGTCCGCAAAGAACTCCGCCGCCGCTACCCGAAGCACTTCTGGCCTGACAACCCGCTCGAATCCGAGGCCCGCCGCGGCGTCCGCAAATAATTCTGCTTCGATGATGGCACCTCATCCGGTTGAATCATAACTTACTTTATCAGCATAGCCCACCTGGTTGACGGCTGCCACGGATTCACCGCCGTCCACGAGGGTGAAAGTACCCTTTGTCGTGACATCGGCGAGCATCTACGCCTTTGCCTTGATGCATGGCATTCCTCAGCGGGGACGCTGTCGGCGGCACGGTGGGCTACCGCACCAATCCGATCCTCAAGCTGAACAGCTTCTTGCATGCGCTCTTACTCTCTTACACCCGTGCGCTGTTGTGCCGTTGCGCTCATTTGCCCTTGCGCGTAAGTGCCTGCCTGCCAGTCTGTCCGCCTTCGCGCCGGTGGCACCTAACCGTCTGACTATCTGGCATTTCAACGGGTACCACCTGCGCAAAATCGTGCAGGTGACATACTAGCAATAGCCTATGGCACAGCGGTTTAAGTGACACGGCGATTGAGGTGCAGAAACTTCCTCAATTGTTTGCGAGTGGCTCCTGTGGCAGTGGCAAGAGTTTTATACACACTGTTAAGTTCCTCTGAATCAATTGTTTCAAAATTCACATTGGCAGGATAACCAAGCTTCTTGAGCACTTTTACCATTTCGGCATATTTGCCATAATCATCCCAGTCGTCCTCAATATCATATTCGCTGCCGCTGGTGCTTTCAATCGCAGCCAGGGCATTCTCATAATTATCGAATCTCTTTTCAAGCTGATCATAATCAATTATCCGATACCGAGATACAATATAATCTATCAGCTGTTCAGTCTCTGCTGGATTCAGCCCGTCAAACAGCTGGTCAATCAGATCATAATTGATTGGATAGCCATGGTCATTGTAATAATCCACCAATTTCAATGCTCTGGTCAATCGTCTGGAGCATTTGGAGCGAACTGCCGGAAGTGAATACGGATGATCTGAATACCTGTATGCCAGAAGATTCCATCGATAATCCATTGCCTTCGGACAAATATTGCCAATAACGGGATTGTTGAAAATGTAAATCAGGCTTGACACGGCAGTCTTAACCACGACCTTCGGGGCGCCTCCGAAACGAGGCTTGAACAAGGAGCCATGCCGCTGATGATAATGATTGTATTCCTGAGCAAATTCTGACTCCAGACGGCAGATCAGCATAGAAACAACATCCTTCTTACCGTCTATGAATAGAATGTGATAATGGTTGATCATCAGGCAGAACGCTGATACTTTCAACCTATATTTCCGAAGCAAAACTGAAAGCCGGCAGATGAAAACCAGGCAATCCTTATAACTGTAGAAAATGCAGAAGCCATATATGCCTTTACTGCATGCGTGGTATGGCGCACCATCCACGAAGCGACGTTGTCTTCCCTTCATATCTATTTCACAAAAATGTCGTAAGACAAAAATAGAAACTTCTTTTCATAAAGCAATCAACACTGGAATCTAATTTATACGCGCGGCACTTAAGCACCTAATTATCAGCGATATCGACCCATGTCACCTGCGCGATTTGACGCAGGTGGCATACAGGCAAAGCGCTATGGCACAGGGATTTAGGTGCCACGATGGCAAGCCGCCCCAATCGTGCGACAGACAGGGTAAGGCCTGCAAAACCGGCAAATGAAGCGATATGAACAGGGAATTTGACAGGATGTCTGTATAGGAAGTGATAATTATAGCTAATTTTGCTGAACAGTCACCAGCAGAATCATAACATGTTCAAGAAAGCAAAAGAAAAGAAGGCGCAGTACAAGCTCGCCAACGAGAAGTTCCTGGAGCAGAAAGCGCAGGAAGAGGGGATAGAGGCCCTTGAGAGCGGCATTTTGATGCGCTGCATCGAGAAAGGCACGGGAGAGCGCAGGCCGCAGCTCAATGACGTGGTGTCGGTGTACTACACCGGCAGTCTCATAGACGGCACGGTGTTCGACACTACGGACGGGCAGGATTATCCTGCGGCCTTCAAGGTACGCGACCTGATTGTCGGCTGGCAGGCGGCGCTGCTGCGCATGCATGCCGGCGACAAGTATGAGATATTCATTCCTGCCAAATACGCCTACGGCTCAATGAAGCTCGACGACATCCCCGCCAACAGCACGCTGGTGTTCACTCTGCAACTGGTGCGCATACATTGAGTGCTGTTGCACCAATCAGCAATATTGTCTAAATTTGGGATATGAATTACCTGATTAAAAACGCCTCCGTTGTCAACGAGGGGAAGGTCTTCGAAGCCGACGTACTGGTGGCGGAAGGTCTGATTGCGGCTATTGGCAGCGGTCTGGAGTCGAACAGCAAAGCCTCAGGCGCACATATCATAGACGCGCGGGGCAAGTACCTGATACCCGGCGTCATCGACGAACACGTGCATTTCCGGGATCCGGGCCTGACGCAGAAAGCGGACATTTTCACGGAGAGCCGTGCGGCCGTGGCCGGCGGAGTGACTTCGTTCATGGACATGCCCAACACCGTACCGCAGACCGTCACCCGCCAGCTGCTCGAGGAAAAGTTCGCAATGGCCTCCGAGAAATCCCTGGCCAACTATTCCTTCTATTTGGGAGCCACCAATGACAATCTGAGCGAGGTCCTTGGCATGGACAAGTCTGCCGTTTGCGGCATCAAGCTCTTCATGGGTTCGAGCACGGGCAATATGCTGGTGGACAGCGACGGTGCGCTGGAAGCACTATTCCGCGAAGCGCCGTGCCTCATCGCGGCCCACTGCGAGGACGAGGCGACTATCAGGCAGGATACGGCGCGCTGCAAGGAACTGGTCCAGGCGGGACAGCTGCCTTCCGACGCGACGATACATCCGCTCGTGCGCAGCGCAGAGGCCTGCTACAGGTCCTCCTCACGTGCCGTGGAACTGGCCGCCCGTACCGGCGCGCGCCTGCACATCATGCATATCTCGACCGCAGCCGAGCTGAGCCTCTTCCGCAACGACATTCCGCTGGCGGAGAAAAGGATCACAGCCGAGACCTGCCCGCACTATCTGTATCTGGCACAGGAGGATTACGCGGAGCTGGGATTCGGCATCAAATGCAACCCTGCCATCAAGACGCAGGACGACCGCGCGGCACTGCGCAAAGCCCTCTGCAGCGGCCTGATCGACACCATAGGCACGGACCACGCGCCGCATCTGAAGGAAGAGAAATTCACCGGCGACTATTTCACCAGCAAATCCGGCTTCCCGTCCATTCAGCATAGCCTCGACATCATGCTGGAGCTCGTGCGGGAAGACGTGCTGACGCTGCCCCAGGTCGTGCAGCTGATGTGTCACAATCCGGCTACGCTCTACGGCATCGACCGCCGCGGCTTCATCCGCGAAGGCTGGCACGCTGACCTGGCTCTCGTGGACACAGAGTGCAGCAAGACCCTCGCCGACGCGACAGAGTTCTCCAAATGCGGATGGACACCTTACGCTGGCCGCACATTCCACTCCAGGGTCACCCACACCTTCGTCAACGGCAATCTCGTCTTCGAAAACGGCATTTTTCACGACGACAGCCGTGGTGAACGTCTGCGATTCAATAATTGATTTTTGCCGCCGCTTCCTCCCGCGTGAGCGTGGCACTTAAATCCTTGCCGCACAGAGGCTTAGCATAGTGGCACCTGCGCAAAATCACGCAGGTGGAGCTAGGCGATTACGCTGATAACCAGAGCATTAAGTGCCACGAAGCCGCGACAAAGATACCTGTGGCACTTAAATCCCTGCAGCACAGAGGCTTAGCATAGTGCCACCTGCGCAAAATCACGCAGGTGGTACTGGGTGATTGCACTGATAATCAAGTCGTTAAGTGCCACGAAGCTGCGACAAAGATACCTGTGGCACTTAAATACCTGCCGCACAGAGGTTTAGCATAGTGCCACCTGCGCAAAATCACGCAGGTGGTACTGGGTGATTGCACTGATAATCAGAGCATTAAGCGCCATGAAGCCGCGACAAAGGTGCAACAAAGCGCCACGGGGATGCCACGCGGCGGAAAGGCAGGAAAGGCAGAAAAGGCAGGAAAGTCAGGAGCCTACAGGATAAAGCCGAGAAGCTCCGGGAGGGTGTCGGCAATGTAGGCGGGCGAGGCTGTCTGCAGCTGTGCGCGGGACTGGTTGCCCCAGGTCACGCCGCAGGTGTCGCAGCCTGCAGCATTGCCCATCAGAAGATCGTAGTTGGCGTCACCGACTACCAGCACATCCTTCGCATCCAGGCTGAAGCGTTCCAATATGAGATTGACCATATCGGGCGCAGGCTTGTGGTTGGCCACGTCCTCGGCTCCGCAGAACATCTCAAAGTAATGGTCTATGCCCAGCTTTTCCGCCAGCAGTTCGAGGCTCTGGTGGCTGCGCGAGGATGCTATTGACATCCTGACGCCAGCCTCGTGCAGGGTATGAAGCATTTCCGGCACACCGGGGAATGCCACTATGCCGGGGATGGCAATGCTGTTGAACAGACGGCGGTAGATGACCACCGCGCTGTCGGCCTCCGCATCGCTAAGGGTGGGGACGGCCTTCAGGAAGCCGTCCTTGAGCATCAGACCGATGGTCGAAGATATGACGGTCTCGCCGGGATCCGGGATGCCCATCTCGGCGAATGTAGCCTGGAAGGTCTTCACGATGCCGGTATTGGTGTCGCCAAGAGTGCCGTCGAAATCGAAGATTACGTAACTGTATGCCATATTACTGTTCCTCACGGACATAGGCTATCGCCCTGTTGACATATTCCTTGAATGGCATGGCGCTCTCGAACATGGCCAGCAGGTCCTTCTCGAAGCTCTTGGACAGGACTTTCCTGGTATCCGGCACATAGGTCAGACAGAAGTTCTTCAGCTTGAGGTATTCTGCATTCGGGCTGTCGGCAGGGAAGCCCGCAGGGACCTTCTTGAGGCTCTGGCCGGAGTCAATGGCAAGGCGCGGGTCTGCGCTCCTGACCACGCGGTCGAATTCGTCGCCGCCGTACTCGATGTCCTCGCGAAGCACCTTGACCACCTTGGGGTCGCACATATAGTCGCCTATGGCCACCATATGGCTGCCTTCCCAGCCGCTGCTCTTCGAGGCGCTGATCTGGAAATAGTATCCGCAGTTGCCGGCCTTCTTGCCACCGGGCGCAATGAAGGCGCCGAAATGGCATTTGTAAGGTTCCTTGTTCTTCGAGAAACGCACGTCACGGTAAATGCGGTAGGTGCAGTCCTTGACGGTCAGGGGACCTATGCTGTCGTCAAATTTGCGTATTCCTTCGATGATACGGGTCACGAAGGCCTCGAATTCAGCACGGACTCTGGTATAGTCGGCCTTGTGCGCGTCGAACCAGGTCTTGTTGTTGTTCTCGCTGAGCTGTTCGAGGAAGGATATTATCTCTTTCATGATTATCTGTCAAATATCAGGTCTTCGAGGGCGTCAATAGTATCTACAATGGTATCGGCAGCGCTGAGGCTGGACCTGTCGCGGTAGCCCCATGTAACACCGACAGAGCGCACTCCGCCATTGACGGCAGTGGCCATATCCACCTCGGTGTCACCGATATAAAGGGCATACGCCGCTTCAACCCCGGTAGTCTCGAGTATCTGGTGTATCACGCTCGCGTCAGGCTTGAGAGGCACTCCGGGACGGTTGCCGTAGATGGCGTCGAAGCGGATAGCGGGGAAGACCTTGGCGATGATCTTGTCGGCTCCTTCCTGGAATTTGTTGGTGGCGACGGCTATCTTGATGCCGGCCTGCTTGAGGTGCGCGAGGAGTTCGGGCATGCCGTCATAAGGCTTGGTATATACGTCGATGTGGTCGGTATAGTAACGCTCGAAGATGGGCAGGGCAGTATCTATCACGCTCCTGTCGCCCTTGAGATGCTCAGGCAGGGCACGGGTGACCAGCATGCGGACGCCGTTGCCGACCATTGCGGCGTATTCATCCATTGTGTGGAGGGGATAACCGCAGCGCTCCATCGCGAAATTGACAGCTGTCCCGAGGTCTTCGATGGTATTGATCAGCGTTCCGTCCAGGTCAAATATTATGAGTTTTGTCATCGAATCAAGCTAATAACATATGCGAAGATACACTTTATTTGTATCTAATATCCCAGTTGGCCCTAGCTGCGCAGGTATGCATTGCCGAAACTTCGCTTCGACGCAAGCGTCTCCGCTCTCCCTTCCCACAGTCTTCTTCGTCATCGCTTCGCGATAACTCGTATCCTGCGGGCCCCTCCCTCTGGCATGCCGAGGGCGGCTATGGTTTCGGACAACGCATATCCTGTCTCCGCTTTACGGGCCAACTGGGATATAGTCCTGATTATTGTTACTATGTTTACCAGGTAGCTGAGAGAGGCTCGCCGGTTACCATGTCAACGAACTGGATGTCAACGGTAGGCTGGCCTTCGGTACCGAACTTCACCCATCTGAAAGCGCCGACTCCGGTAGCCCAGTCTGCAATATTCTGGGTAGTGTGGATGATGAGCTTGCCAGTGGTGTTGCAGAGGCAGGTTCTGTTATTGGCAACTGTCTGTGTCTTGGCAACCACGAGGAAGTTAGTGTAAACCGTATTAGGCTTTGAACCGAAATTCGGGTTAAGCCAGAGTTCTTCAAGTGCGCCAAGCTGGTTCATCATACTGCTGACACCGGTTATTACCCTTTCACCAGTGGAAATAGTTGTTACGGTGAATTTCGAACCGTCAAATCCGGAAAGATCAAGCATCTTGACTTTGTAGCAGCTATTGAACATATTTGCGCAGGTAGTTGCCACTGGGGTCTTGAATGACGATACGTCAAGCTTCAAGAGGTTCTTGCAGTAATAGAACATATATGAGAACGTAGTCACCTTCTGAGTATCGAAGCTGCTCAGGTCAAGTTCGGTGAGGCCCCAGCAGTGATAGAACATATAGGTCATGGTGGTGACGTTGCTTGTGTTGAACTTGCTCAGATCTACGCTCTTGAGAGAGTTGCAGTTGCAGAACATATGGTTCATGTAGATTGCATTCTTCGTGTCGAAGCTGCTCAGGTTGACCTTCTCGAGATTCCATGCGGTATTGAACATGGATGCGAAGTTGGTAACGTTGCTGGTGTTGAAGCTGCTCAGGTCGAGTTCCTTCAATGCCAGATTGCCGGTTACCACTGCCGTATTGGTCTCGTTGTTGAAGTAGAACATCTTGGACATATTGGTGGTCTTCGAAGTATTGACTGCAGCGAGATTGTCAAATCCTTCGAGGCTGCACAAGTATGCGAACATAGAGGTTGCGTTTTCGTTCATGTAGAGGACCTTCGCAGGGGTGCTGACGGTCACGACGCTCTTGTCGGCATTGGCCTTGACATAGATCTTGTTGCCTGACTTGCTATCCTGGATCTCAGTACCTTCGGTGCTTGAGTCCTCTGTAACGAAAGCGATGGTCTTGATCTTCTTGTCAATGACTGTCTCGCTTGTGATGGCGGCAGGGTCGTCGGCCACGAGCTTCTTGAGCGTGGTATTGAATACGATGCCGGCAGGGAGGATGGCTGTTTCATCCTTCTTGCTGACCACGGTCAGAGGAAGGGTATAGAGGCCGTTGGCCAATATCTCGGTGGCACTTTCCCTGGTGATTATCATTCTGCCGCCGTCGGCGCAGAAAATGGTGATCTGGAGGTCAGTGTAGTTGCCATCAGGCACTGCTACGCAGAATGAAGTAGCCTCGGTGCTGCTGAGAGCCACGCCCTCGCCGCAGTCCAGAGTGGCGGTAGGTTCTTCGTTGGAGAGTATGGTGGCGCACTGTCCGTCATAAGTGACGAAAGTGCCGGCCATGCCGTATTCCTCCGAAGTCACGCTGATGCCGGTGACGGCAGTCTCGCCCTTGAGCTGGAACTCGATCACGCCGCAGATGTTATTGAAGGAGAGGGAAGTGGTTCCGCTCTCGGCAAACATAGGCGCGTTGAGAATGCCAGCGCTGTAAGTCTGCTTTGCCGGGATCACGCCTTCGCCTGTCAGGGCGTCATAGCAGCATCCGTAAGTAGCATAGTATTGGCCGTCGATCAGCTCAGGATCGGCGTCCGCTTCATTCTTCTTGGTGAATGTGGCACGGGAAGCGTCGGAAGCGTCCGGTGTTGCAACGTACGCAACGCCGTTGATGGTGATCTCATCACCGGCCACCCAGTTGACCTTGCCGGCAGTTGTGGCGTCCAGGGCCGTCCTTGTGGCGTCACCTATCTTTGCGGTGAATACCAATGAGTCTCCCTCAGAAGATGAAAAGTCTTCTCTTGCGCAGGATGCGGAGAGGAAGATGGCTGCAGTGAGCAGCAGGAATTTTGCGATGTTCTTCATTGTCCTTTCCTCCTGATTAATTGTATAACCATCCGTCAGAGAAATCCTTCGGATCATAGTTCTGGGTGTTGCCGCTGGCGCAGAACACCGACTGCGAGCAGATATCCACGACATCCGTCACAGGTGAAGTGTACACTTCGCTAGATGAATATTTCATGATAAGTTTGATATTATTGTGTTTTCGGAAATGATTGACGCGGCGGGCCGCATTGCCTGTAAAGTTAAGCAATAAAACTCAAATCCACCGATACTTTGGTCAACTATCGGTTATTTTGTGTATCTTGGCAAAAATATTCAATGATATGAAGAGACTATGCATAATACTGCTTCTGCTTGCGTCGCTGACTCTGTCATCCTGCACCACGACATACCGCGTGTATGCGGATGACGCTCTGATCACTTCGCTCATAGGCCGCAGCAGCACCGACGTAGTTTACCAGCTCGGCACTCCGGCCAATACATTCAACTATCCGGGAGGCTACGTGATGAGCTTCGTCGGCACTGACAGGGTATTCAATTACAACAAAGCCGTAGGGCAGAGGCCAGTCCTGGACCTCTACTTCGACTCCGACAACATCTGCCGCAACGCCAAGGTCAAGGACACCGCACCGGTGCGCGAATACAGTCCGACCAAGACCGCATGGCTCCTGACCGCCCTTGACTGGCTTCAGTGGCTCAGCTGGTGGTGGTAGTAAATAATCAACCCGAGATGACACAAGAACCACAATTACATATTTCGCAGCGCGGTCTGGAGATGCCCGAGTCGCC
>JAKSJG010000012.1 GCA_024398365.1 Bacteroidales bacterium
CGGTCCGCTCTATGATGTGGCCCATCCGGCCGTAACCTATGATTGCGATTTTCATTTCGCAATTATACAAAAAAAAACGGCTGGATGAACCAGCCGTTTCTTGTATGTTGATTATGGAGTATTAACCGATGAGGTGGATGCCTGCGGTGAGGCCTGCCATAACGATTGATACCATGCTCATGAGCTTGATGAGGATGTTGAGTGAAGGGCCTGAAGTATCCTTGAAAGGATCGCCTACTGTATCACCTACGACTGTAGCGTGGTGGCACTCTGAACCCTTGCCTCCGAAGTGACCTTCCTCAACGTACTTCTTGGCATTGTCCCATGCTCCACCGGAGTTGGACATGAACACTGCGAGTACGAAGCCTGCGCCGAGACCGCCGAAGAGAAGGCCGATGACACCTGCAACACCGAGGATCACACCAGTGAGAATAGGGGTGATGATGGCGATGAGGGCAGGGACAACCATCTCGTGCTGAGCTGCCTTTGTGGAGATTTCCACGCAACGTCCGTAGTCAGGAGTAGCCTCACGGGTGAGGATGCCCTTGATCTCGCGGAACTGACGGCGTACTTCAACAACCATCTTGGATGCTGCACGGCCTACTGCGTTCATTGTCATACCGCAGAAGAGGAATGCCATCATTGCGCCGATGAACACACCTGCGAGAACTGCAGGGTTCATGATGGTCACATTGTAATGGTTGAGGACGTCGAGGATGCTTGCGCCTGCTGCGTCAACCTTGGCTGAGACACCGTTGATCATCTCGCCTGTGCGGGCGAGGGCGATCTTGATCTCCTCAATGTATGAAGCGATGAGTGCGAGAGCTGTCAGAGCGGCAGAGCCGATGGCGAAGCCCTTGCCTGTTGCTGCGGTTGTGTTGCCGAGTGCGTCGAGCACGTCAGTGCGTTCACGTACGAAAGGCTCGAGTTCGCTCATCTCTGCGTTACCACCGGCATTGTCGGCGATAGGGCCGTATGCGTCGGTTGCGAGGGTGATGCCGAGGGTGCTCAGCATACCTACGGCTGCGATAGCCACACCGTAGAGACCGAGTGAGAGGTTGTGGATGTCAAAACCTGTTGCGAAGAGGTATGAGAGAACGATTGCGGCTGCGATGGTGATCACAGGGATGGCTGTGGAGATCATACCGAGGCCGATACCGTTGATGATAACGGTTGCAGGACCTGTCTCTGAAGCTGCTGCGAGCTTCTGGGTCGGCTTGTATGAGTGTGAAGTGTAATACTCCGTAGCCTTGCCGATGATCACACCTGCGATGAGGCCTGATACCACTGAGAGTGAGAGTCTCCACCAGAGACCGTCAGCTGTGCCGAACACGAGGGCGAGGATGCCGAATGTGGCAACGCCGCTGAGGATGGCTGCGAGGTTGGTACCGCGGCTCATTGACTTGAGGAGCTGGCCCATGTCAGCGCCTTCCTTGGTGCGGACAACGAAGATACCGATGATTGAGAGCACAACGCCGACTGCTGCGATGAGCATAGGGGCGAGGATGGCCTTGGTCTGCATTTCAGGGCCTACGCCGAAGAATGCTGATGCACCGAGTGCCATGGTAGAGAGGATGGAACCGCAGTAAGACTCATAGAGGTCGGCGCCCATACCTGCCACGTCACCTACGTTGTCACCAACGTTGTCGGCGATGGTTGCAGGGTTGCGAGGGTCGTCCTCAGGAAGGTCTGACTCAACCTTTCCCACGAGGTCGGCTCCGACGTCAGCGGCCTTGGTGTAGATACCGCCGCCCACGCGTGCGAAGAGTGCCTGAGTTGAGGCGCCCATACCGAATGTAAGCATTGTGGTGGTGATCACGACGAGCTTCTGGGCTGCGTCGGCCTCAGCGACGAAGGCGTTGAGGATGATCCACCAGAGGGCGATGTCAAGGAGTCCGAGACCTACGACCGTGAGACCCATGACTGCACCTGAACGGAAAGCAACCTTGAGTCCAGCATTCAATGAGCGTCTTGCTGCGTTAGCTGTACGTCCTGAAGCATAAGTTGCGGTGCGCATGCCGATGAAACCTGCGAGTCCCGAGAAGAAACCGCCGGTGAGGAATGCGAAAGGCACCCATGTGTTCTGAACGTGGAAACCATAAGCCAGTATTGCAAAGAATACTGCAAGAACGATGAAAACAATGACAACGATCTTGTACTGCTGCTTGAGGTATGCCATAGCACCCTCACGCACGTACTGTGCAATCTGCTTCATTGTCGGAGTACCTTCGTCCTCTTTCTTCATCTTGCTGTAGAAGATGTAAGCGAAGACCAGAGCGATGATTGACGCTACCGGTACTGCATAGAATAATGAGTTCATAAAACTAATGTATTGTTTTGGTTTACTGATTAATCCAGAGGGCGCAAAGGTACTGCAAAAAATAAAATTTCAGCTATTTGATTTTTAATATTATCTTTGCAATCGGGACAGAAGTTTATCTCGCGCGAACTAACTATGTCGGAAGAACTCAATCTTGTACGTGATCTTGCGGTCATCCTGATATCAGCCGGCATATTCACCATCATCTCAAAGGCGCTCAAACAGCCTCTCATTCTAGGTTATATTGTGGCCGGTTTCCTTGTCGGCCCGCATTTCAATCTTTTCCCGAATGTCACCGGTGTGGAGTCGGTGGACCAGTGGTCCGAGATCGGTATCATCTTCCTCCTGTTTGCGCTGGGACTTGAGTTCAGCTTCAAGAAACTGCTCAAGGTGGGCAGCAGCGCGCTGATTACGGCGGGCTGCGTCTGCATAGGCATGTTTGTGATCGGCATGACGGTTGGCCAGGCTCTGAGCTGGACCTCGATGGAGAGTATTTTCCTCGGCGGTCTGATGTCGATGTCCTCCACCACTATTATAATAAAGGCATACAATGACCTCGGCCTGAAGTCGGCGCCGCAGTCAGCTCTGGTGTTCGGCACTCTGGTGGTCGAGGACCTCATCGCCGTGGTGCTGATGGTCTTCCTCACCACTCTGGCGACGGCCAACAAGTTTGCGGGAGGGGAGATGCTGCTCGGCCTGGCCAAGCTGCTGTTCTTCCTGGTCCTCTGGTTCCTGGTGGGCATCTTCGCCATACCGTCACTCCTGAAGCGCACGCGCAAATACCTCAGCGACGAGATACTTCTTATCATAAGCATAGGACTGTGCTTCGGCATGGTGGTGCTGGCCAACTACGCCGGCTTCTCATCAGCCCTCGGAGCATTCGTGATGGGATCCATACTTGCCGAGACCATCGAGAGCGAGCACATCAGCAAGCTCGTGGTCAGCATCAAGGACCTCTTCGGTGCCATATTCTTCGTATCCGTCGGCATGATGATAGATCCTGCGGTCATAGCTGAGCACTGGCTCACGATACTCATCCTCAGCCTTGTCACAGCCATAGGCATGACGCTGTTCGGCACCTTCGGCGCGCTGCTTTCCGGCCGCGGCCTCAACGTGGCGCTGCATACCGGTTTCAGCCTCGCGCAGCTCGGCGAATTCTCCTTCATCATAGCCGGACTCGGCGTCAGCCTCGGCGTGATGCGCGGCTTCATTTATCCTGTAATCATTGCGGTGTCCGTGATAACCACCTTCACAACCCCTTATATGATAAAGGCCGCTGACCCTGTCAGCAAATTCCTCTACAGCCGGCTATCTCCGACGATGATTGCAAGGCTCGACTCTGCCCCTGACAAGAAGAAGGGCAGCAGCAAGAAGGAGCAGAGCCTGTGGCGCGGACTTCTCAAGAAGTATCTCATCCGCATCGTGACTTACGGCGTGATACTCGTGGCCATCTTCCTCGGCTCGAAGCTGTACCTGGACAAGGCGGCTTACGACATATTCCCGGGCTGGAGCCAGATCACGCACAATTTCTTCTGTACCGGAGTCACTCTCGCCGTGATGCTGCCGTTCCTGCTCGGCCTGGCCGTCAACGGATCCGCCATCAAGAAGGACGCGGCCGCACTGCTTGCGGAGAAGGACAGCAATGTCTGGCCTGTGATGTCACTCGTGCTCATCCGCATTCTCATCGCCATAGGATTCGTGGTGGCGGTCATAGCAATACATTTCTCCCTGTCATACTGGTCAATACTCCTGATAGCGGTCGCAGGCGTCGCATTCTTCCTGATTGCGCGCAAGTCGCTGCACAGCTTCAAGGGCATCGAGGAGAGGTTTATGTCCAATCTCAACGCCAAGGAGGAGATACAGCACCATATCGCGCCTATTCTGACCGGCATCAATTCCAAGATGGGCGGACACGACGTGGCTGCCGAGCCGGTAGAGGTGTCGCCTGCCTGCGAACTTGTCGGCATGACTCTGCGCGAGGCGCCGCTGCGTCAGCGCTACGGCATCAATGTGGCGAAGATTGTGCGCGGAGGCCGCAGAATACTCATCCCGTCTCCGGATGAGAAGATTTATCCTTACGACGAACTCCTGGCCGTGGGAACGCGCAAGGAGGTGTCGCGCTTCATGGAGGATATGCGTCTCGGAGCCCTCGACAAGGCCTTCCCTGAGGAGAATGACGACGTCGCCGTCGAGCCTTATTCCATCAAGGCCGGCTCTTATCTTGATGGAAAAATGCTCAGGGAGACAGATCTGAGGCAGAGAAACTGCATGGTAATCGGCGTCGTGCGCGGCGAGGAGTCCGTGATGAATCCGAAGGCGGACTTCCGCTTCACTGCCGGCGACATTGTCTGGCTTGCCGGCTCCCGCGCCGACTGCGAGGCGGTGGTTTCCTGATTTCCTTGCCTGTCGCGAAAGAATCTGCTGTTCTTCAGATATATGAACCCCGAAAGTTTTGTTCTACTTTCGGGGTTTTTGCTGTTGATTTTTCAAGTTGATATGAGTAAATTTGTAGTTTGAGCAATTTTTGCTGGCGTAAGAGTTAAACATACTATTTCAATTCTATATATTAATGAAGCTTACCATTTCGCTTGATTACCAGCAGCCCCAGGTGACATTGCTGGAGTTGGATTCTACCGGAGTATGTGCGGCATCCGGAAATCCCGTTTTCAATCCGTCGCACTTTGATGATATAATTGACTGGTAGGGAGGACGCGATGATGAGAAAACATTTGTCAATTATTTGCGCTGCAGCCGTCGTTTTCGGCGCAGCATCCTGCCAGAAGGCAAACATCAATGATGCATCTGTCGCATCAGACGCTGCCCTTAGGTCGATAACAGTCAGGATGCCGGGCAACGGCACCAGGCTGGGCCTTGACGAGGCCACAAATTACACCGTATTTGAGGTGGGGGACGAGGTTTTCGGATGGGATGCATCCGGCAGCTATACATACTCCTGTACTTCAGTCGATGCCGACAAGGCCGAATTCGAACTGATCAGCGATTACGCTCCGTCTTCCGTGGCCGGCACCAAGGTCAATCTGGTATATGCCAACGGCTATGATGAAGAAGACATTGCCGGCGGCGCACTTTCCCTCGATATCAAGGGCCAGAACGCCACGGCCTTCAGCCAGCTTCCGTTCGTGATGACAGCCCAGGGCGTCGTCGCAGAGGATGGCGGATGCGAGGTGACCTTCAGCAACGAGACCTCATACATCCGCATCAAGGACTGCCCGACTCCCGCAGCAGGTGGCATGAGCTTCTATTCCGTGGAGGCCACGAACCTCTACCCGCAGATGACACTGACCATCGGCGCTGACGGCAATTTCGTCAGGACAGTCGGTGCGGCCGCCACCATAAAGAACTCCGCTGAGATCATATCCGATCAGGACGGAAAGATTTCGGGCTGCATGGCCACTTTCGCTTCACCGGAAGCTGCTTCCGAAGCAAGTGTCGTCTTCACCGCAGAATCTGCCGAGGGCTTCCTGTATTACTATAATGCCGGCAAGAAGACGGTGCCTGCAAACAAGATCATCAGCATATCTGAAAAGGCGTTCACCACGGAAATACCGCAGGTGGGCATTGCGGAAATCGTCGAGTCCGGCGACAGCTTCACCGACTTCACCGCCGCCGTGACTGCCGCCAATGCATACAATGGCCATTGCACCATCGCAGTGCTCAAGGACTTCACCAATACCGCAGCCCAGACTATCAGCAATCCTGCCGGTGTCACCCTCAAGCTCAATGGATACACTCTCACAATATCCGGCAAGTCAACCAGGATATCGATCGCTTCCGGCAGCACACTGACCATTGAAGGCGAAGGTACATGCACCATGGCCACCGCAACCAACAATTTCGTCCTTGACCAGGAAAACTCCACTCTCATCCTCAATGGCGGTACTCTCAGCACCGGTGGCACTTATGCAGTCGTTTATGCCACCAAGGGCAACTTCATAATGAACGGGGGAGAGGTCACAGACAGCGGCCGCCAATCCCTCGCACTTGACTTCGAGTCGCCTGGCAAGATGGAGCTCAATGGCGGCAAGGTCACCGGTGGCAGTTCAAAGCACGGTGCTGTATATATCGGCAATACCGGAGCCAAGGTCGAAATCAACGGCGCGGAAATCAGCGCTCCATACGCTACCGACAACCCGGCTCTGAATCTCTATTCCGGCAAGCTTGTGCTCAACTCCGGTAAGATCGGATCCAAGAATGACCGTTGGGGAATCAAAGTGGGCAACGGCAGCTTCGAGATGAACGGCGGCACCATATCAGCCGCGAGATATCCTGTATATTGCGCCGGCACAGGTGATATTACCTTCACTGGCGGTAATGTGGTTGAAATCAACGCAGGATGGAAAGTTTTCTTCGGAAGCAGCGATGCCAAAAACAAGGTCACTATCAAGGACGGATATTTCTTCACTCCTCACAGTGCCACTTACCCGGGCTTCTATACCTTCGGCGGCACTCTCACCAATATGACAGTAGAAGTCTCAGGCGGCTATTTCACTGAAGACCTTCTCGATGCGACTGCCGGCTACAACGGCAAGATCTCCGTCAGCGGCAGCGTGGTTCCTTGCACTGATATCAAGGACGGCAACGGCAACAAATATTCTTATCAGATCGTTCCTGTATTATAATTAAATGAAAAGAACTGGTTATTTCCATATCGCGCTCCTGGCAGCGTCTGTCGCTCTCGGAGCGTGCAATCAGACCGGGGCAGAGCTTCCTGACCCTGATGTCAAGGGCTTTGTCGCATCACAGGAGAAGAGTGCTTCCGACACCAGGACTGTCCTCGACTCATATTCCGTATTATGGTCCGCGGATGATACCATCACCGTGTTCAAGGCTTCCCTCATAGCTGACGGCTATGCAGGCTGCAAGGTCGGCATCGACCCTGCCGACGGCGGCAAGCCTTCTGGCCGTTTCTACAATCCCGAGTGCGAGGATTACTACGGCAGCCTCTGCTATGCTGCATATCCTGCATCGATGTGCACGGGCGCCGAAGGCTCGAATCTGAAATTCAATCTTCCTGCTGTCCAGTACTGGCGCGACAATTCCTTCGATTCCGGAGCCAATCCTACTGTGGCAGTCACATCCGACAAGGAACTCAACTTCAAGAATCTCTGCGGACTGCTCGCCATTTCCTTCAGCGGAGCTCCGGCAATCACCGAGATACAGCTGACAACTCTTGTGGAGGAAGCGCTCTGGGGCGAGGGTAGCGTGGATATGGGATATACTGATGTCCCAGTCCTGAAGATGTCCCAGTCTATCACTCCTGAACAGAAGACACTGACTCTGAAGATCGACAATCCTGCCTTGCAGGATGATGGCCGCTTTGTCTCAAACGGTACTGCGGATGCGGTTGCTGACGGTGTCATTGCGGGCGATCATCCTGGCGCTGCCAGCACATATTATTTCGTGGTTCCTGCCGGCAGCCTCGGTCAGGGCTTCGTGGTTACGGCCAAATGTGCCGACGGTACATATATGCAGAAGTATGCCACATCCTCCAACGCCGTCATTGAACGTTCCACCTGCGTAGAGATGCCGGAATTCGAATATCAGGACGAGTCAGAGATCGAGATCCGTACCGACGTCATCAACAAGGCTTTCTACAAGGACCTCGTGATGGACAGTGGATGCGGCCTGACCAACAACAAGACCATCCCTGTCACCAATTATCTGAATCTCAGCACAGAGACCATCTACACCGAAGACGAAGAGGATTATGTGTTTACGGATGAAGGCCAGAATGCCCAGAACCGTCTCATCTGCGGTACCGCAAATGACGAGAACGGAGTCCTGCTCTATCCGGACGGCGAGCCGCGCTACAGGATGATATATGTCAACGGCGGTATCGCCACAAGGCACGGCCGCAGCCTTATGGAGGCCGGCCGCGAGCATTTCAGACAGTACTTCTTCAACGGCGGCAGCTACCTCGGAACCTGCGCCGGCTCATTCATCGCCACATACGGCATCATTGATTCCTATATTGCCCACAACGGATATATGGGAATATGGCCGGGCTATGCAAGCGACACCAGCACGCCGCATATCTATCCTGACTATAAACTTCCGGATGACTGCCCTCTGCTCAAATATTATGACTTCGGCGGCGACCACCGCATCAAGGAGGTAAGGCACCACAACGGTCCGTATTTCGAGCACTGGGACATGGTTCCGGGCACCGAGGTGCTCGCCTACAACGATTACCCGGCATACAAATTCCATACATTTGCATCCTGCATCGCGTACAACCCGTCAATCTATTCGGGACGTGTGATCCTTCTCGGAGGCCATCCGGAACTGGCGGAAAGCGGGGAGCAGCTTGACTTTTTCGCAGCCCTCTGCCGCTATGCGATGGAAGGCGGCGGCATCGCCAAGGTCAAGGGCATTCTCCACAACGGGCAGACCCGCAATATGACCAAGGGCACGTCTGACAATGATCCTGCCTTCACCAAGGTGGGTGACAAGCAGTGCCACCATTTCGCATTCGCGCTGCCTGAAGGCGCGCGCAACATCAAGGTGCGCCTCGAGGCAAAGGCTGATTTCAACCTCAGTCTCCGACTGGCGAAGGGCACCTTCGCATTCAAGGAGGACGCTCAGTATGCGGTCGAGAACCCCGACCTTGTCAAGGAATTGAAATTCGATTCCCTCAGCAAGGGAACCTGGTATGTCGGAGTCCAGTGCGAAGACACTGTCAATCAGACTTTCGGCAAATACGGTATCGCCTACAGCGGCAAGACCGCCGTGCTCAACGGAGTTCCATATTCAATCACAGTATCCTGGGAATAACAAGGAGGTATCGCAATGAAAAAGATATTAATGCTTACAGCGGCTGCAGCCGCAATATTTGCATCCTGCACCAGAGAAGACGTCAATTCCGGAGCGCCGGTCTTCAGAGGTGTGACTGAGAACGTTTCCACCAGGACTGCGCTGTCCCCGTCCGGAGATGGTTATAGCCTCGTCTGGAGCGAAGGTGACGTCATTGCAGTGTCAAACGGCACAGAGACGGCTTCATACAAGGCCGCGAGGGGCGGCAGCACCGAAACTGATTTCACAATCGTGACTCCCGGCTCTTTTTCCGGCAGCGCGTTCACCGCATATTATCCGGCATCGCTCGCCGAAGGCATACTGCCTGCAGTGCAGAAATATGCCGGAGCGGACATAGTCGAGGCTCCGATGATGGCCGAAACTGCATCGGATGTCAATACCCTTGAATTCCGCCTCCTCGGCGGAATGATGAAAATCAACGTATCCACCGCCCTCAGCGGGGTGAAAGTCTCATCCATCGTGCTCTCGTCAGATCAGGGCTTCAGCGGCCCTTGCGTCGTTGAAGGCGGTCTGGTCGCAGTCGATCCGGGCCAGGGCTCGGACGTTACTCTCGACTGCGGAGAAGGAGTGGAGATCGGCACAAGCGCCACTCCGTTTGTGATCTCCGTGCCTGTGGCCAGATACACCGGACTGACCGTCAGCATCCTGACCACAGATGGCAAGCAGTCTGTGGCGAAGCTCGCCGCCAATTCCTCATATAGCATCAAGCGCGGTGAAATGCGTACTCTTGATATCAATGTCACCGCCCTCGAGCCTTATTTCAAGGAGGGCAAGGCCCTGCTGATGATGGGCAGTGACTTCAGCGAGGTGCTCAAGCGTTTCAAGAACCCTTCAGCAAAGGGCATCGACAAGGACAAGTCCATCAAGAAGATCATATTCAGGACCAATGACCCGACCGTCGGACCTGAAAAGGTGAGTGCATACGACTCTGAGATACCAATCTATGCTTCATGGGACTCGAAGACAGGCACGGTGACCGTCACCACGGCGGCCTCCGAGATCACGGCCAATGAGTCGCTTTCATACACATTCGCATTCATGCACGCTCTCAAGACCATCGAGGGACTTACATGTTTCAACACATCCGGGACAAAGTTCTTCGACAGGATGTTCTTCATGAACGGCTCCGAGAATCCTCAGATCGAGGCGATCGACTGCTCAAGCTTCAATACCGAGAAAGCCATCTCGATGCAGGCGATGTTTGATAGCTGCCAGCTGGCCAAGGTCATAGATGTCAGCAGCTTCCGCACTCCGAATGTGGAGAGCTTCTCAAGCATGTTCTGCATGTGCAAGGCAGTCGAGCATCTTGACGTCAGCCACTTCGATACATCCAAGGGCATAAAGTTCGGATATATGTTCTGCAAGTGCAACGCTCTCCAGGAGCTTGACGTCAGCAATTTCAACACGGCCAACGCGACCACTATGGACAATATGTTCTCGGATTGCTGGCTGATCCCGAATCTTGACCTCTCGGGCTTCAATACCGACAAGGTGACCAGCACCCGCAGCATGTTCAACCGCTGCAAGGCAATCAGGACACTTGATATCAGACACATGAGTTTTCCTGCCACAACGCTCATGACCTATATGTTCTACCAGATGGAGAAGCTTGAGACCCTTCACATCGAGTCTCTGGACTTTGCAAGGTGGAGCGATGCGGCAAGCCTCGAACAGATGTTCAGATACATGCCTTGTCTCAAGGAGATTTATCTTGGTGAGAAGGGCTGCTGCACGGCGGGCATCCTTCCGACCTCATTCTTTGCATCATCCACTGACAAGGTGGGCGTCCGCACTGCTTCATACAGCAAGGAGCTGACCATTCATTGCACGAAGCAGACCGCCGACTGGCTTGCAAAGACTTCTCTGCGCTGGATAAAGAGCGGCTACAGCGGATTCGCCCCGATTGACGTGAAGTTCATCGACCTGGACGGCAATCCATATACCCCGACCTGGCCTGCGGACTGACATTCTTTTTGAAACGAATAATCTATAACCAACCACAATACAATGAAAAACACTATCTACCAATCACCGCTTGTTGAAATACGCAGCCTGAACGGCGGAAGCGTCATCTGCGCGAGCGGTACCAACGGAAGCAATGAAGATTTCGGAAAGGGGAATGGTTTCACTTTCGATCTCTTCGAGTCTGTCAAACCATTTTAAAGGAGGCAATTCCATGAGAAAGTCCTTATTCGCTCTTGCAGCCATTGCGGCAATGACCGCAAGCTGCCAGCTGGCAGATGTGTCAGCACCGGACAAAGGTTCGGATATGTTCTACGGAACTATCGAGAATGAAACCCGTACAGTCCTCAGCCAGGACGGCGACCTCTATCACGTCATCTGGCAGCTGGCCGACCCTGTATATTTCACAGACGGCCTTGAAGATGGAAATTATGGTTACTATTATGCTCAGGAAGGTGGAACGGGCGCCAGCTGGTTCAAGAAGAAGGCCGGCTCCGAGTATGCGCCTACAGGCCTTGTGAAGGCATATTATCCTGCAAATGTCAAGGATATCCTCTCATACGAGCAGAATTATGTTGAAAACGGCGTTGCAGTTAACCCTATGTATGCCGAAGCTGTAATCGACGAGACAGCCGAGACACCTGCACCATTCGTATTCAAGAACATCTGCGGTATCCTCAAGTTCAACATCACCTCATCAGTTGGTGCTGTTGCGAAAAAGATTACCATCACCGCTGACCAGGGTCTTTCAGGCCACTACACAGTGGTTGACAACGCTGCAGTCGTAGAAGGCAAGAACGGCGTTTCAATGAGCTTCGGTTCTGCCGGACTCGCTTTGGGTACAGAAGCCAAACCGGTGCTCATCGTTGTCCCTGCAGGTACATACACCGGCATGAAGATTACCCTCAGCACTGTTGACGGCAAGACCCAGACCATCAGTATGAAGGATGGCGCGAGCATCAAGGTTGACCGCTCAATGGTATCCGAAGGCGATATCGCATTCAACAACCTTACCGATGTCCCGACAGGAACGACCGCAATCCTCCCTCCGGGTGCAATCTTCAACCTCTGTGTTAGGGGTACCGACATGACAAAGGTGGATGTTACTGACATAGTCGCTCTGAGAAACCTGGCGACTGTCGATGATTACGATGTCACCGGTGTCATCTTCGACGTCAACAGTTCATCTACCGAGGGTCTCCGTATCGAGGACGTTAATTCAGCATTGCCTATTTATATGGTTCGCGACGTCACTACCGGCGTTGTCACTATCAGTACTCCTGCCGCTACATTCAGCACCGGAGAGGATCCTTCATACATGTTCCGCAACCTTCTTTGCCTCAGGTTTATCAGTAACCTTGACAAACTTGATACAAGCGCGGCCAAGGATATGACCTTCATGTTCGGAAGCTACATTACAAATGCCGACTCAGTATGCTTTGCGCTCGAGAGTCTCGACCTTTCCAATTTCAACACCGAGAATGTGGAGGATATGACCAATATGTTCCGTAACCTCCGTATGGTGAAGCATCTCGACCTTTCAAGTTTCAATACCTCCAAGGTGAAGAGTTTCAGAAGTACATTCTATTATGCGAACCATATCGAGGAACTCGACCTCAGCAATTTCGATTTCTCAGCCGATACTTCTCTCTGCTCTACTTTCTACTGCATGGAAAGGTGCAAGGCAATCCACTTCCCTGAGGTGGTTGACTGCTCTAATGTCGAGGACATGCGCTATCTGTTCCACAACTGTGCATCCCTCACGAAACTTGACCTCACATGCTTCAAGAATACTGAGAATTGCAACGACATGGGTTATCTCTGCTATGACTGCGGAAGCCTTCAGGAAGTCGATCTCTCCACTATTGACTTCAGCCTGGATACCTCGATGTCCTATATGTTCGCATACGACACATCTCTGGTCAATATCAAGTGGGCTGATGAAGTCGATTGCTCGAACGTTCAGACGATGAACTATATGTTCAGGCAGACCCATTATTCAACCTATGATCTCTCCAATCTGAAGAACATCGGTGCCCTTACCGGCTGCAAGTATATGTTTGCATATTGCCCTTATCTCACCAAGGTTATCTTTGACCGTGATGCGGACTTCTCCGCCCTTGGAAATCCTGGCTATATGTTCTACCACTCTTCCGAAGGACTCACCGTGGATTTGAACGACTGGGACGTATCGTCTATGATTTATCTGAACTATATGTTCTACGGCTGCTGGGCACGCGAACTAGATATTACCAGCTGGGATACCAGCAACGTCGCTGACTTCTACTATCTGTTCTACAATATGCGCAACTGCGGTACATTCCGTTTCGGTAACGATTTCGTAGGTCCGAGCCACACCAGGTCAACCTGCTTCATGTCGGGTGCCTCCAACAAGACCGGCAGTTCAAGCGCGTCGGAGCAGACAGGTATCAATGTCGGCTCCATCAAGATCTACTGCGGAACGGATGCCCTTGACTTCATCGCATCCCGCGCTACGGTCAAGTATATCAATGACGGCTACTACAACGGCACACCTTGCCCTGTAACCTTCTACGATTATAAGACCGGCATGCAATTGACACCTGCCAACTGGTAAGCGCTTTCCGGCATTGTCCGGATTCAATAAAAAAGCTCCGGAGGCAATAGCTTCCGGAGCTTTTATCATGAAGCTTTGACTTGTTTCTGCCATGCAACGGGCTTCGGCGGGAGTGGAACAGAGTTCCGGTTACGTCATCAGGCAGCCAGAACCGGCATTCTGGGACCGGACAAGCCAGTCATGCCAGTAGCAGGTAACAAAACGACAATTGTTGTCACAGGCTGGCCGCCCTGTACGCCATCTGACGCGGTTCATCTGTGACGATGCGACAAAATTGGCTCGTTGTCACAGCCGCATGTCACCGGATAGGGCTATCAGCGACATTAGCTGTGACAACAATTGTCATTTTCGATTTTCGGTACAATGTATCCGCCGTCGGAGATGTTTTTCCTTGGTTTGATCTAAACAATGCTTACTTATTATCCTTTTTTCCTGACTGCCAGAATCATTCCGGCGGTGAGGATTGCGGCGCCTGCCACGGCCATCCAGGTGATCCTGTCATCGAGTATCAGATAGGCGAAGATCATTGTGCAGAACGGCGAGAAATAGAGCAGATTCGTAGTCCTGACGGTGCCGATGACGGTCGTCGCCCAGTTCCAGGTGATGTAGCAGATCATTGACGCTACCGACCCCAGATAGAGCAGGTTGCCCCATACCGCAGGGCGGGAGAGGACTGCCATGTCTATGCTGAAAGGTTCCACGAAGATGAAGTACGGCAGGATGGTGAGCAGCCCGTATGCGAATACCTTCCTTGTGACGAAAAGCGGGGTGTGTCTGCCGGACACGCGCTTGAGCAGCAGGCTGTAGGATGCCCAGGCGATTGCGGCGCAGAATGCCAGCAGGTCGCCGAGAGGGTTGAGGTGCAGTACCAGCTCGCCGTTGAGGACCACGAGCGCCATTCCGATGAATGCCGTGACGGAGCCTGCCACCTGCCTGAGATTCATCCGTTCCTCTTTGTAGAATATCGCCATCAGCAGGGCTGTCAGAAGCGGCGAGCAGCAGACCAGGATGGCGACATTTGCGGCGGTGGAGTATGTCAGCGCCGTGTTTTCACAGAAGAAATAGAGCGATCCGCCCGCAAATCCCAGCAGCGCGAAGTTCAGCTCGTCCTTGACCGAGCCGGAGAAGAGGTGCTTCGGGGCGAAGAACCATATCAGCACGTAGGCCAGCAGGAAGCGGACAAAGAATATCTCAGCGGGCGTCATCCCGTTGGCCAGCAGGATTTTGCTGGAGATGAAGGTCTCGCTCCAGATGGCCACGGTACATACCGCAGCGACCCATGCAAGACTATGGCTGAGTTTCTTTTCCATTGCTTTGTATTTGCGGAGCAAAGGTATAACTTTGTAGGAACATAAAGCATACGAATATGAAAAAAGCATTGATTATGGTCGCAACGCTCCTTTCTCTTGCGGCGTGCGGCTCCAAGACACAGCAAACCCAGCAGACAGAAGAGCCTATGAACAAAGATTTCCTCACACTCGCCACCGAGCGCTATTCGGTGCGCCATTTTTCTGATACTCCTGTGGAGCAGGAGAAGATCGACCTCATCATCGAAGCCGGCAGGGTGGCTCCTACGGCGGTCAATTCGCAGCCGCAGAAGATTTATGTCGCAAAGAGCCCTGAAGTGATGGCCAAGCTCAACAAGGTGTCGCCTTGCATGTACGGCGCGCAGCAGTGCTTCATAATGTGCTACAATGACGATACGGTATGCAAGCGCGGCGAGAACGGCAATTACGGCGAGATTGACGCGACTATCGTCCTGACCCACATGATGCTCCAGGCCGCCGAGCTCGGTATCGGCACCTGCATGGTGGGTTATTTCAAGCCTGACGAACTCTGCAGGGAACTCAATCTTCCGGAAACGATCCATCCGGTGCTCCTGATGCCTTTCGGCTATGCCGCCGAGGATGCCGCTCCGTCACCGAAGCACACTGAATACCGCCCGGTCGAGGAGACTGTCGAGGTGATATGATGATTGGAAAACATACAATTGCCTGCTTCCTGCTGCTGACGGCGGCAGGAAGCGTTTTTGCACAAAATACTCCAAAGCCTCAGGGAGGTGCCACTGAACTGACTCCTTCCAAGTCGGAGTACTTCTCCTGGATAAACAACACCAACGAAGGTGCGACCGAGGCCCAGACCCTGGCCAATCTCAACTTCTTCAAGTGGCTCAGGGACACTTACGGGATGCAGCTTGACATCTATGCCTTCGATGCGGGAGCCATAGACGGCGCCAAGCATTACGGCAGTTACAGATCTGACAAATTCAAGCGGCAATTTCCTCGCGGATTCCGTCCCATATCCGAATTTGCCGCGGGCATGAACACCTCGCTCGGCCTGTGGGGCGGACCTGACGGATTCGGGGATACGCCTGCAGAGGCGGCGGAAAGAGCGGACATGATGGTGGACCTGGTCCGGAATTACAATTTCCGACTGTTCAAGATGGACGCTGTCTGCGGACAGCTCCGTCCGGAGAAATATGAATATTTCAATGATATGATGAACCGCGTGCGTGAAATCGCACCTGACTTCGTCCTGCTCAATCACAGGCTCAAGCTTGGCGAGGGCACGAAACATTCGACCACATATCTGCTAGGCGGTGCGGAGACCTATGTCGATGTACTGATGACCAACTCCGTCACAGCGCCCCACCACAGGGCAAACAATATCTCCAGGGAAAACACGAAGGGCCTCACGCGTCTGAGCGAAGACCACGGCGTCTGCCTCTCATCATCCCTGGACGCGTGGGATGACGACCTCATACTCCAGGCATTCTGCCGCGACCTCATAATGGCTCCGCAGCTGTATGGCAACCCGTGGTTCCTCCGCGATGACGAGTTCCCGTATCTCGCATTTATTTTCAACCTACACAGGGATTACCGGGACATACTCGTCAATGGCCAGCCGCTTCCTGAGAAGCAGTACGGCAGGAATTCCGTGAGCAGGGGAGACTCCGGCACGAGGTTCATCACCGTGCGCAACCTTTCATGGCAGACGAGGACATTCACGATCGACCTGGACGGCAGCATCGGCCTCGAGGACAACGGCAGGAAGGTCAAGGCACGCACATACCATCCGTTCATCGAAGACCTGGGCAGCCACAAGTTCGGCTCGAAAATCGAGCTTACCGTCGATCCGTACAGAGTGGCGCTGGTCAAGCTGACGAATGTCCCTGAGAAGGACAACATCCTGATCAGCGGCATACCTTACAGAATAGTCAACGACCGCATCGGTGATGTCCGGGAAGTCCTGCTCTGCGGGGAAAGCGGCTGCGACTACGAGGTCCGCATCACCAAAGGGGCTGAAGCGTTCAGGACGGCCGAGCTGGACGGCGCCGCAAACAGGGCGCTGCTTCGCGGAGGCAAGGTGCGTGTCCATTTTGATGGAGACAGACTGTCCCTGCCTGTCAACAGGCATATAGCCGACCTGAAGGAATGTGCCATCCCCGAAGATATGTCCGCCCTGTATTATGCCACCGTCTTCGCTGCCGACAATGACTGCGTGGAGGCACGCTGCATGCGCAGATCCGGCCCTACGTCCATTCCGCAGGTCCAGGCGGCGCGGGATGCATTCTTCAATCAGGAAATGTATGTCAGACGCGAAATCGACAGCCGCAATCTGTTTGACGGCGATCTGTCCACCGCGTTTTCCATCGAACAGAGGTGGAGCGGACATTATCCTGACAAGACCTGCTTCATGCTTGATCTCGGTGAATCCGTAAGCCTCGACAGCCTTGTCTTCGACTCATTCGATTACTATTCGATACAGCCATGGAAGGCATACGAAGGATCGTTCTTCTATGTCTCTGATGATCTGAAGAACTGGACGAAGCATCCGTTCATCGTGAACACCCATGCCATCCTCGACTGCTCGCTCTGCGGCAAGTTCAGATATCTCCGACTGAGCAATTCTCCGCTGAGAATATGTGAGGTTACAGGATATGCCGGTGGAGAGAAAGTCAATCGCGGCAAATGGCATGCGAACAATCTATTCCGTCCTTATGACACTGCGTCCACCCATCCGAAAAAGGCCTGGAGCGCAAGTTTCAAGCTGGACGAGGTACCTTCCGGCGCATATCTGTGCGTTGCCATTAACGGCAACTGCGGCAAGGACGGCGCATTTGCAAGTTTCAGGATCAATGGCAAGCCGGCCGGTTGCCCGGACAGGGCGCCTGCATATTGGGCCAATGCCTGGGAATGCCGTGTGAACATCAGGCAGGGCAACTACACATATTACTTCCCTTTGACCGGGGACATGAAGGGTGCCGACATCGACGCCGTGGTATTGAGCGTGGCGGAAGACAAGGCCTGCCATGACCTTGACATCAAGGTGTATTTGAGTACAAGCCCTGAGAGCCGGAGTCACAGGAGACTGGTGCTTTCCAGATAGTTTCCTGTCCGTATAAACAAAACAGGATGGCTCTCTTCGGGGCCATCCTGTTTTTGTCTAATAATAACTTGTCAGGCTACTTGGCGGCAGGGATGCCGTGCATGATGATCTCGCTGTGGTTCTTCTTGGAAGTTGACTTGTTGAAGGTCTTCTGAACAGCCTTGCAGTCGATGCTCTCCAGTGTCTTCTCGAAATCGGTCATCTTGTCAACGCCGCTGTCAAGCCATTCCTCGAGCACGTTGTTCCAGTAACCGTTCTCGCGGAGGCCTTCCTTATAAGTCTTGAGGAGGTATTCCTTTGCCTTGTTGACGTTCTCCTCTGAAGGGCCGTTCTTGGCGAATTCGTCAACGATCTCGCGGATGCGGTTGTTGAGGTACTCGTACCTTGCAGGGTCGGTCTGGTAAGCGATCTGATAATATGCCATCTTTGAAGGCACGTTGGCGACCTCGCCGTCAGCGCTGATACCGTAGGTGCCGCCTTCCTTCTCGCGGATCTCCTCGAGGAGGACGTTGGTGAGGGAGCTCATTGCGATCTCGTATGCGGTCATTGACTTGAGGTTGTACTTTGCCTTGCCGTGCTCGAAGAAGCAGGTGGTCACCATAGGGATTTCCATCTCCTTGTCGAAGGTGTTGCTGATAACGCCGTTCGTGAAGTTGAGAGCCTTTGTGTTGGCCTTTTCCTTCTTGCCGCCTGCAGGGAGGGATGCGATGTACTGCTCGATCATGGGAACGAGTGTCTCCTCATCGAAGTTACCTGTGATGATGAAGTCGAAATCGGCTGCGTTTGCGAAGCGCTCTGCAGCAATGGCGAGTGCGCGCGCGTAGTCCATGTTTTCAACGTCGCTGATGGTAAGAGGAGTGACGAACTTGTCGTTGTCGTAAATGGAGGTGGTCAGAGTGTCCTGAAAAGCCGCCATAGGCTGCTTCGCGCGGTTGGCGATGGCTGCTGCAGAGCGTGTCTTCCATGATGAGAATGCATCCTGATCTGCACGGAGTGCGGTGAAGTACAGGTAGTTGAGCTGAAGCAGAGTCTCGAAGTCCTTAGGTGTGGCGTTGCCCTTGAGAGTCTCGGTGTACTGAGATACTGACGGAGTCAAGCTGACTTGCTTGCCGGCGAGCTTCTTGGTGAGTTCGGTGGCGCTGAAGTTGCCCAGGCCGCCGATTTCGATGAGTTCGTTGACAGCCTTGAGTGTTGCAGCCTCTGCCTCGTTGTAAAGTGACTTGCCGCCCTTGCTGTATGCTCTCATTATGATCTGGTCCTGATTGAAATCAGTCTTCTTTGCGTAAACGGTGGCTCCGTTGGAGAGAGTGTACTTCTTGTAACCGAACTTGGAATCGGTTGTCTTTGTGACCTTGCCGGCTGCAGGGAGCTCGGAGATGAGAGGTTCGTTGGACACTTCCTCCACGTAAGGGGCGATGTCCTCAGCTGCGACAGCTGCGAGAGCCGCCTTGATCTCGTCTGCTGAAGGATATGTGACGCCTTCCTTGTCAGGAAGCATGCAGGATACCACCAGGTTACCTTCGCCTACGAGGCTTCCGAACATCTGGTTGATGGCCTCGACAGGAATCATAGGTGCGAGCTGGCTTGCGAGTGCGAACATGTTCTCCTCACCCGGGATAGGCTCGTTGTCGATGAAATGTCTTACGTATTCGCTGCAGTATGAGGCGCTCTTCTTCTTGTCGCGCTGCTTGTATGCTGTCTCGTACTGTGAGATGATCTCAGCACGTGCACGTTCGTATTCGGAAGCGGTGAAGCCGCCACGTGTGGCGCGCAGCATTTCACGGTAAACGGAAGTGATAGCCTTGAGCACTCCGTCTTCGGACGAAATGACCAGACCGTTGAGGGCTTTCTTCGTCTTGGAGAGGAAGAAGTCTTCATCAGCCACCTGTGCCTGGATGAAAGGAGGTTCCGGGCTCTGGAGCATCTCGTTGATGCGGTCCGCCATCATAAGGTCGGCTGCGTAGATGGCATACTGGTAGATGAGGTAGTCCATGCCGATCTTTGCCTCATCAGGCACACCGTCGTGCTTGCAGAAAATGAAGGACATTGCATAAGGCTGCTCCTTGTCCTTCGCGATGCTGACGATAGGCTCCTTGTTGTCCTCGATCTGCACGTAGTAGCGCTCAGCCGGGTTCTCCGGCTTTGCGATGGTGCCGAAGATATCCTTGATTTTGGCTTCCACCTCGGCAACGTCGATGTCTCCGACCACGATGATGCCCTGCTGGTCAGGACGGTACCATTTCTCGTAGTAGTCGCGGAGGGCCTGGTAAGGGAAGTTGTCAACCACTGACATCAGGCCGATAGGGAGACGCTGGCCGTACTTGTTGCCCGGATAGAGTTCCGGAAGTATGGTCTCGTACATTCTCATCTGAGCGGAATTCATGCGTGAACGCCATTCCTCGTGGATGACGCCGCGCTCCTTGTCTATGTCCTCGCCTGCGAGCAGGAGGCCGTCAGCCCAGTCATGGAGTATCCAGAGGCAGGAGTCGATGGATGAAGGCACCTTTGCCACAGGCACGTTGTCGATGTTATAGACTGTCTCGTCAATGGAGGTGTATGCGTTGAGGTCAGCGCCGAACTTGACGCCTATGCTCTCGCAGTACTTGATGACCCCGTTGCCGGGGAAATGCTCTGTGCCGTTGAAGCACATGTGCTCCAGGAAGTGGGCGAGGCCGCGCTGATCCTCTTCCTCGAGGATGGAGCCGACCTTCTGTGCAATGTAGAAGTTTGCCTGGCCCTTAGGCTCTTCGTGATGCCTGATGTAGTAGGTCAGGCCGTTGTCGAGATGGCCGATGCGAACGGCCGGATCGACAGGGATTGGCTGCATCTGCTGTGCACCCGCCATAAGGGTGAATGTCAGCGCAGCTGCGAATGCGAATAATCTTTTCATATCTGTGTAATTGAATATTTTTATAATAATGTTCAAAACTACAAATATATGAAAAGATAGGACTGGTTATTCTTATCATTTTTAAGTAACTTTGTCAATTATGAAAAATGTCTTAAAATTGTTCCTCGCCTTGTTGATGGTCGTGCTCTCGGCCTCGACCTGCGACAAGGAGGACCGCAATCTGTATAAGGATTCCAACGGCAATGTCACCGAACTCATCGGCCGCTGGGGGCTCGTTGAAGTCCAGTACAATACCGCCGGCGTGACCGAATCCCGCACGCTGGAGCCAGAGAGCCTCATGGAGTTCCAGGAGAAGGGTGTGGGACGCTCTCTGCGCCTCTGCGCTGACGGCAGGCTGGATGAGCTATCGACTTTCCATTATGAGAAGTATCGCGGTAGCGTCACCATCTTCACGGAGGAGGAGTGGCGCAACAACCAGTCCCGTTCTGACGAGGATCCGGATTACTGCCGCGGCACGACATACTATTTCAAGGTCATAGACTACGATACCATCAGCAGCCGCGAGCGCGTCACTGACGGCACGTACCTGGTGAATATTTTCAGAAGATTTTGATAATTCAACCTTATGGAAGAACCGATACTCAACGCACACAATAAGTCCGAATATGAGCCTGCGCACAGCGCGGAGCACATACTCAACGCGACAATGGTGAAGATGTTCGGCTGCCCGCGCAGCCGTAACGCCCATGTGGAACGCAAGAAGTCAAAATGTGACTATTTCCTCTCCGAATGCCCTTCCGACGCACAGGTCGCTGAGATCGAGGCCAGGGTCAACGAAGTGATAGCTGCCGGGATTGATGTCAGCATAGACTTTATGCCCAAGGCCGAGGCGGCGTCGATCGTCGATCTGAGCAAGCTCCCTGCTGATGCCTCCGACACTCTCCGCATAGTGCGCATTGGCGATTATGACGCCTGCGCCTGCATAGGCGCGCATGTCGCGAACACATCCGAGATAGGACATTTCAGCATCATAAGCCACGACTTCAACGAAGGCGTGTGGCGTCTCCGCTGGAAGGTGACTGACAGCTCAGACAAATATTGATATGGCAAGGCGGCTTTCCATCCTGCTTGCAGCCTGCGTGCTGGCTCTTCTGCCATGCGCGGGCATCTGCCGTGCTCAGGCTCAGCAGACGCCTGAGGCTGTGGTCAGTCCCTATGCCGCGGACGATTTCGCGGCTGCGATGCGCGTGCTTGCGCCGCTGAAGGACAGGCCGCTTTCCGAAGCCATGGTTGCCTGCGCCGAGCATTTCAAGGGCACGCCTTACGTTGCTGGCACGCTTGAAGGGGAGACCGAAGCCCTGCTGGTGGACACGCGCCGCACAGACTGCATACTCTTTGTGGAGATGTGCCTGGCGATGACCGTGGCATCGCGTTCGGACAGCCCGGATTTTGAACGGTATTGCGGTATTCTGCGTTCGCTGCGCTACCGCGACGGCAGAGTGGACGGCTACGCGTCGCGCCTGCATTATACCTCCGAGTGGCTCCACCAGGCGGAGAATCTCGGCTATCTGTTCGATATCACAGGGCGAGTGGGAGGAGAGAGGCTGCAGCAGCGCTTCTTCTTCATGTCGAAGCATCCGAAGTCATACCGTCAGCTCGCTGCCGCCCAGGAGGGGGACAGTCTGGCTATGAGCCAGCTGGAATGCATCAGGGCGGCCGAAGAGCGTCTTGATGAAGGTCGCTATTTCCTGCTCAGGCAGGAGAATATCGCGGCCAATGCAGACAGGATACAAAGCGGTGACATCATCAGTTTCAACAGCACCGTGCCGGGGCTGGACATAGCCCACGTAGGCATTGCGCTGCGCGAGGGGGACACTCTCACATTCATACACGCATCCTCTGTCCAGGGCAAGGTGGTCATCAGCTCTGAGCCTCTGGCGGATTATGTCATCGGCCGGAAGGACGTGGATGGCATACGGGTGGCAAGATTGATACAATAGTTTTTTATGATAATGAAAAGGACAAGGGTTATAGTTGCGGCGCTCGCGCTGCTCCTCTGCTGCACAGTTTATACTGCGCAGGCAAAAGTTTCCAAGAAACAGTACAGGGCTTACGAAGCTGCGCTGCTGGATATCATCAAGAAGGCGAATGTGCCTTCCATCCAGCTCGTATATGTGACGGCTGAGGACAGCCTGAGCTTCACCGTGGTCAACAAGGATTTCTATGCGGCCACCACTCTGCCGCAGGAGGATTGCCCTATCACTGACCAGTCGGTCTATGAGGCCTGCTCGATAAGCAAGATACCGCTCTCGTGGATTGCCGTCAAGATGATAGAGGAGGGGGCTCTCGAGCTGGACCGTCCGCTCGTCGAATATTATCCCGGTTTGCTGGACTTCTTCGCCACCGATGCTGACAAGGAGATGGCGAAGGTGCTCACTCCGCGCCTCTGCATGATCCACCGCACCGGCCTGCCGAACAAGGGCTACAAGGAGATGAAGTTCCTCTGCGCACCTGACACCCAGTACGGCTATTCCGGCCCCGGCATCTACTGCCTCCAGCGTACGATAGAGTATCTCAAGGGCGAGACCTTGACGGACATCGCCCGCAAATACATCTTCGACCCTCTGGGTATGAAGAATACCAATTACCAGTGGCGTGACGGCTATGAGAAATTGCATGTCAACGGGTACAAGGCTTCCAGCATCACCAAGAACAAGTGGAAGACCAACCATCCTAACGCTGCCTTCTCGATGACCACCAGCGCTGCGGAATGCACGGCTTTCTTCCGCGCCATGATGCGTCATTGGGGTATGAGCGAGGCGTCATACGATATGATGTTCGCGGCATACGCCGATCCTGTGCCGTCCGATTTTCCGGAGCGCGGCTCCTTCTACAGGGCTCTCGGCCTCTGCCGTGAGGACAGTGAGCAGTTCGGCACGATGTATTATCACTTCGGCAACAACGGCAACTTCAAGGGCCTGGCAATGTTCATTCCGCAGACTCAGACCTCGCTGGTGTACTTCATCAACGGTATCAATCCCTACAACATCACCGACGCCATCCAGCAGCTCTTCCTCGGCAACGAGCAGCCGTTTGCCATGGTCAAGGCCGGCAAGCCGCTGAAATAAGCTGCTGCCAAAGCGGTTTCTTGATAATTCGCGGGATTTTTTGTAACTTTGTCTAATTTTAATCGGACAGAGTTATGAGCACCATTTTGTTGAGCAATGCGCGTCTGGTTGACGGACGCCGCGTCAATATTTTCATCAGGGACAAGTTCATCGGAGCCGTCGCTCCGGCATCTGAGCCCGCAGGGGCCATGTCTTTGGCTGACAGGGTGATAGACTGCAGCAATTTCTGTGCTGTCCCTGGCCTTGTCAATGCTCATACGCACGCTGCGATGACTCTGATGCGCGGTGTCGGCAAGGGACTTTCACTGCAGTCCTGGCTCAACATGATATGGGGCATTGAGGCCAATCTCGATCCCGAGTCCATTTACTGGGGCAGCAAGCTTGCGATACTTGAGATGATCAAGTGCGGTACGACCTGCTTCAACGATATGTACTGGTATGTTCCACAGGTCCGCGAGGCTGTGGAGGACATGGGTACCAGGGCTCTGCTCAATTACGTCGTGCTCGACGGAGGCGATGCCGCCAGAGGCCTCGCTCAGAGAGATGAATGCCTCAAGGTGGCGGAGATGTCCAGAGGCTGGTCTGACCGTGTCACCCTCGGCATTGCCATTCACGCTGACTATACCGTGAACGAGGATAATATGCTGTGGGCCGGCAGGACCGCCAGGGAACTGGGTGCCAAGCTCCACGTGCACATCTCCGAGACCGAGCACGAGGTGAACGACGACATAGCAAAGTACGGCAAGACTCCGGTGCGGCATTTCGATGACCTCGGGCTCATCGACAGCAACTTCATCGGTGCGCACGGCCTCTGGCTGACCGACGAGGACATCGAGATTCTGGGTTCCCGCGGCGCCAGCGTGGTGCACAACATCAACTCCAACCTCATGCTCAGCTCCGGATACCGCTTCAAGTACAACGAGCTGCGCGACGCAGGCGTGAATGTCTGCATAGGCACGGACGGCTGCGCATCCTCAGACAACCAGGATGTGCGCGAGAGCATGAAGACAATGGCGCTGCTGCAGCACGCGTGGCGCAATGACCCTCAGGCCATGCCGCTGGGCGAACTGCTGGACGTGGCTACGGTCAACGGCGCACGCGCCCTCGGCATCAACGCCGGCAGGATAGAGGAGGGGGCTCTGGCCGACATCGCGCTGGTCAACATGCGCACTCCGGAACTCGTTCCGGACATAGATTTCCTCAGCAATTTCGTATTCGCGGCCAACAGCTCCTGCGTGGATACAGTCATCTGCAACGGCCGCATCGTGATGGAGGGCCGCAAGGTGGCGGGAGAGGACGAGATACTGGCGAAGGCGGAGGAACAGGCTTGGAAATTAATGAAAAAAGCAAAATAACATGGAAAACACAATCAACGAGCGCACAGGTCAGGTACTGGTGGCTGCATCTTATCTGGAGGAGAGGCTTCACGGCCTCAAGCCGGAGGTGGGCATAGTGCTGGGCAGCGGTCTGGGCAAATTCGGCGAGAGCATCGAGCCGATAGAGGTGATACCTTACGCCGACATCCCTAACTTCGCGCAGTCAACGGCCATAGGCCACAAAGGCAACTTCATCTTCGGCCGCCTCGCCGGCAAGCTGGTCTGCGCCATGCAGGGCAGATTCCACTACTACGAGGGCCACAATATGGACAAGGTGACGCTTCCCGTCCGCGTGATGAAGATGCTGGGCATCAAATACCTCTTCGTATCCAACGCTGCAGGCGGTCTCAACCCTGACTTCAACATCGGCGACCTGATGATCATCGAGGACCACATCAATCTGATGCCTAACCCTCTGATCGGCCTGAACCTCGACAAGTTCGGCACCCGCTTCCCTGACATGTCCTGCGCATATGACCGCGATCTGATCGCGAAGGCCGAGGCTGCTGCCGCAGAATATGGCATAGAGCTGCGCAAGGGCGTGTATCTCGCCAACACCGGTCCTTCATACGAGACTCCGGCGGAGGTGCGCTTCTACTACAAGGCCGGCGCCGATGTTGTGGGAATGTCCACCGTGCCTGAGGTCATAGTGGCAAGACACTGCCAGATTCCGGTATTCGGAATGTCAGTCATCACCAATGTCGCCAACAAGGTCATCAGCAGCGACAAGCTCAATGACGGCGAGGATGTGGTGCGCATAGCGGACGAGGCATCCGAGAAGATGTCCAGGATATTCACCAGGCTCATTGAGACTCTCTAGAGCATAGGGATGGTACATTTCATCAGTCTCTCCAGCGGCAGCAACGGCAACTGCTACTACATAGGCAACGGAGAGAAGGGTTTCCTCATAGATGTCGGCATAGGCGGGCGCAGCATCAAGAAGCGTCTGCTTCAAAACGGCATAAGCATTGACAGCATCATGATGGTGCTGGTGTCGCACGACCATTTCGATCACATACGCAGCCTTGGCACGTTCACCGAGCGTTTCAAGAAGCCGGTGTACGCCACTGCTGAGGTGATACGCGCGCTTGAGACACATTTCTGTACCGCGGGATATACCAGGGGCTATACACATGCCATAGTGCCGGGACAGACCACGCAGATTGACGGGGTCAGCGTCACGCCTTTCCGCGTGCCTCACGACGCCACTGACACCGTAGGATACTATATAGAGTTCGAAGGGGAGAGGTTCACCTTCATGACGGACCTGGGCGCCCCTACGGACGACGCCGTGCATTACGCATCGCTGGCGGACCACCTTGTGGTGGAGGCCAATTACGACGTGGACATGCTGGTGGCCGGCTCGTATCCTCAGGATCTGAAGATGAGGATCATGCAGGGCCACGGCCATCTGTCCAACGACGAGATGGCGACACTGCTGCGACGCAGCTGGCATCCGGGCCTCAAGGACGTATATCTCTGCCACCTGAGCGAGAACAACAACACCCCGAGCCGGGCTATGCGCGCCGCTTCGGATGCGCTCCGCGAAACCGGGGCGGAGGGCACGTCGCTGCACTATCTGCCGCGCCGTGACGCTTCCGAGCTGTTCGAGTGGTAGCCGGCGGATTGACAGAAAGGGAATATTTCTTATTTTTGCAGATTATTATTGAAGAAAAGATATGTTTGAAAATCTGATGGATCGCCTCGAGAGCTCTTTCAAGCTCATAAAGGGGCAGGGTAAAATAACTGAAGTCAACATTTCCGAGACCTTGAAGGATGTCCGCAAGGCCCTCCTCGACGCCGATGTCAGCTATAAGGTGGCCAAGGGCTTCTGCGACCAGGTGAAGCAGAAGGCTCTGGGACAGGATGTACTCAAGGCTGTCCGTCCGGAGCAGATGATGGTCAAGATCGTCCATGACGAACTTGCCGCCCTGATGGGAAGCGATGCGTCTGAAATCAATATCAAGGGCAATCCGGGCATAGTGCTGGTGGCCGGTCTGAACGGTTCCGGTAAGACCACGTTCTGCGGCAAGCTGGCGCTCAATCTCAAGACCAAGAAGGGAAAGAAGGTCCTCGTCGCAGCCTGCGACACCTTCCGTCCTGCCGCCATCGAGCAGTTGAAGACCCTCTGCGGCCAGGTCAGCGTCGAGTGCTACAGCGAGGACGGGGTGAAAGACCCGATCCAGATTGCTCAGAATGCCATAGCCCTCGCGAAGAAGCAGGACTACCAGGTCGTCATCGTCGATACCGCCGGCCGTCTTGCCGTGGATGACGAGCTGATGGACGAGATCTCAGCTCTGCACAAGGCCATCACACCTTCCGAGACCTTGTTCGTGGTCGATGCGATGACCGGTCAGGACGCAGTTGAGACAGCGAAGATATTCAACGAGCGCCTCGATTTCGACGGAGTCGTGCTCACCAAGATGGACGGTGACACCCGCGGTGGTGCCGCCCTCTCGATCAAGGCCGTCGTTGGCAAGCCGATCAAGTTCATAAGCCAGGGCGAGAAGATGGAAGCCCTCGACATATTCTATCCTGCACGTATCGCTGACCGTATCCTCGGCATGGGTGACGTTGTCTCCCTCGTTGAGAAGGCCCAGGAGCAGTACGACGAGGAGGAGGCCCGCAAGCTGCACAAGAAGATAGCCAAGGACCAGTTCACCCTCGACGATTTCTACAAGCAGATACAGCAGATCAAGAAGATGGGCAACATCAAGGATCTGGCATCCATGATTCCTGGCGTTGGCAAGGCCCTCAAGGATGTGGACATAGACAACGATTCCTTCAAGGGCGTTGAGGCCATCATCCTGTCAATGACACCGTACGAGAGGGAGAATCCGGATCAGATCAACGGCTCCCGCCGCAAGCGCATTGCAGCCGGCAGCGGTACGTCCATCGCGGATATCAACCGCCTGCTCAAGCAGTTCGAAGGCACACGCAAGGCGATGAAGACCATCTCTGCGGGCCGCATGAACAATCAGATTCTCAAGAAAAAGAAGCGCAGATAGGCCTACAGGCCCCTGTAAGTGAATTTATGAATGGCCCTTCCGTCCTTAAGCACCAGGACGAGGGGCCATTTCCCGCATACTATGTCGAGGAATATGTCCTGGTCTGCATAGGTCAGCGTATCGTATTCGAGGCCCGTGGCGTCGAAGAATGGCTGCGGGTCGCGCGGCACGTCCGGACGGCCGAACACCACCGTCAGCGGGGTGTCCTTGAAGTGCAGGAGGCTGCGCGTGCGCTCCAGCCTTCTGGCGTTCTTCTCGCAGTACGGACATATCATCGAATAAAAGCACACGACCTGTGTGCCCCGCATGATCTCCGAAGGCAGTTTGCCGTCCGCGACAGCCTGCTCCAGCGCTTCCCTGTTGACCTTGAGGTCGAATGCGCAGAATGCGTTGAGGAAGGGCAGGGCAAGCAATATAAAAATAATCCCGGGCAGAACCCGGGATAAAATTATTCTTTTAAAAGATACAGCCATCCTTTAGAACAGCTGTGCTGAACACTTGTGACCTGTAGAATGACCGAATGCTTCAACGTATGTGTCGTTCTTGTCACATCTCTCACCGTCCGCCTTGTCAATGACGCGGTCAAGAACTACCTTGCCGTCCACTGTATCAACGCAGTGGCACTGCTTTGCGCAGCCTGAGAATGAGAATACAGCAACCAATGCTACGAGTGAAATAATAATTTTCTTCATCGAAGTTTATATTTAATCATTATTATATGGCAAAGATATATAAATTATTTGAAATTAAACCGCTTAAAGATTTGTTTTGATTATCTTTGTGTGGCGAAATTTTGAATATTAATGAACGTTACAAATTATCCGAGACTTGAAATCAGCGAAGAGAACCTTCGCTACAATATATCCCATTTCCGCTCAAAACTAAACGATTCAACCCGCATGCTGGTGCTGCTCAAGGCCAATGCATACGGTATGGGAGCGGTGGAAGTGGCTCACACCATCGAGAGGATGGGCGTTGACTACATCGGAGTCGCCTTCGTCAATGAAGGCGTGGAGCTCCGCCGTGCAGGCATAGGCCTGCCGATACTTGTGCTCAACTGGAGCCGCGAGGCCCTCGAGGACATAGTGGGTTACAACCTTGAACCGGGTATGACCGACATGTTCTCCCTCAATCTTTTCCGCGGTTATGTGGCCCTCCGCGGCCTGAAGGATTACCCTGTGCATATCAAGGTGGATTCCGGTATGCACCGCGTGGGCTTTATGGAGAATGAACTCGATGAACTCAAGGAGTTCTTCGACAACGACCAGACCCTCAGGGTCAAATCCATTTATTCGCATCTGGCAGGTGCTGACGAGGCATGCTTCGATGAATTCACCCTCAGTCAGGCAGAGACCTTCGACCGCATTTCCGGCAAGATATCCGATTTCCTGGGATACAGGCCGATGAGGCATCTCTACAACACCGCCGGCATAGAGCGATTCGCTCAGAAATATCCTCAGTATCAGTATGACATGGTCCGCCTGGGCATCGGCCTCTACGGCTTCCGTACCCTCGAGGACGAGGACGTGCGTCCGGTGGCATCCCTCAAGACCAAGGTGGTGCAGGTGAAGCATCTTGACGTGGCTGACGGCACGGTGGGCTATTCCCGCAAGGGAAAGATCGGCGGTCCGACCGTCACAGCCACCATATCGCTGGGATACGCGGACGGCATTGACCGCCGTTTCAGCAACGGCGGCGCGCATTTCTCCCTCAACGGTCATCTGGTTCCGACCATAGGCAACATCTGCATGGACGCCTGCATGATCAACGCTACCGGAGTGGATGTGAAGGTGGGTGACGTGGTTACCATATTCGGCGACGAGCCGCGTCTGGAGGAGCTTTCCGATACTCTGGGCACCATCCCTTATGAGCTCATGACACGCATGAGCCGCCGTATCAACAGAGTTGTGATAAGATAGCCATGACACAGAAGAGACTTTTCATCTGCGATTACAGCGAAGGCGCGCATCCTGCCATACTCGAGCGTATGGCTCAGACCAACATGCGCCAGAGTGTCGGCTACGGCGAGGACGAGTTCTGTGCCAGGGCACGCGAAATGATAGTTGATGCCTGCGGAGGCGGCGATCTGGACGTGCATTTCCTGGTGGGAGGTACTCAGACCAACGCCACGGCGATCGCATCCATACTCAAGCCATATCAGGGCGTCGTTTGCGCCGAAAGCGGACATATCAACGTGCATGAGACCGGCGCCATAGAGCATTCCGGACACAAGGTGCTGGCCCTTCCTTCAGGCGATTCGAAGCTGACCGCGGAGCAGATTGACAGCTGCTTCGCCGGCCATTACAACGACTGCAACCACGAGCACATGGTGCAGCCGGGCATGGTATATATATCTTTCCCGACCGAACTCGGAATGCTTTATTCCAAGGCGGAACTGCAGGCCATCAGCGCGGTATGCCGCAAGTGGGAGGCGCCACTTTACATTGACGGAGCCCGCATGGGCTACGGTCTTGCCTCACCGCAGTGCGACGTGACGCTCAAGGACCTTACGGAGCTTGCAGACCTCTTCTACATCGGCGGCACGAAGCAGGGCGCCCTCTTCGGAGAGGCCCTGGTCATCTGCAATCCTGCGCTGCGCAAGAATTTCCGCTACTTCATCAAGCAGAACGGAGGCATGCTCGCCAAGGGCAGGCTGCTGGGACTGCAGTTCGAGACCCTGTTCGAGGACGGACTGTACTTCAGACTCGCCTCATCCGCCGTGACCAAGGCCATGGCAATACGTGACGCCTTCAAGGCCGCGGGCTTCAGCATGCTTGTGGACAGCCCGACAAACCAGCAGTTCCCGGTGCTGCCGCAGGCAGTGATTGACCGTCTTGCAGAGCACTTCGGCTATGAATTCTGGCAGGATGCCGGCGATGGCATGTCAGCAGTGCGTTTCTGCACCAGCTGGGCCACCACGGACGAGGCCGTAAATGAACTTATCGACGCTATCAGAAAACTATAACACGACATGAAACGTTCCATCATAATCACCGGCGGCGCGGGCTTCATCGGCTCGCATGTAGTAAGGCTGTTTGTCAACAAGTATCCCGAATACGACATCATCAACGTTGACAAGCTCACCTATGCCGGCAATCTCGCCAATCTCAAGGATATCGAGGACAAGCCCAACTACAGCTTCGTCAAGGCGGACATCTGCGATTTCGACACCATTTACGCGCTGATGCAGGAGCGCAAGGTGGACGGCATCATACATCTGGCCGCGGAGAGCCACGTGGACCGCAGCATCAAGGATCCTTTCACCTTCGCGAAAACCAATGTGATGGGCACTCTGAGCATGCTCCAGGCCGCCAAGCTCTACTGGGAGAGCCTTCCGGAGAAATGGGAGGGCAAGCGTTTCTACCACATCAGCACGGACGAGGTATATGGCGCTCTCGAGCTGACCGATCCTGACGGCATAGAGTCTCCGTTCACCACCAAGGCCTCTTCTGCACAGCATCATCAGGCCTATGGCAGCGAGTTCTTCCTGGAGACCACCAAGTACAATCCACACAGCCCGTACAGCGCTGCAAAGGCAAGCAGCGACCATTTCGTAAGGGCTTTCCACGATACCTACGGCATGCCGACGATAGTGACCAACTGCTCCAACAACTACGGACCTTACCAGTTCCCGGAGAAGCTGATCCCGCTTTTCATCAACAACATACGTCACCGCAAGCCGCTGCCGGTATATGGCACCGGTGACAACGTGCGCGACTGGCTCTTCGTGGAGGACCACGCCAGGGCCATAGACACCATCTTCCACAACGGCAAGGTGGCTGAGACCTACAATATCGGCGGCTTCAACGAGTGGAAGAACATTGATATCATCAAGGTGCTCATCTCCACCGTTGACAGGCTGCTCGGCAGACCGGAAGGCGCCGACCTCGACCTGATCACATACGTGACGGACCGCGCCGGTCATGACAAGCGCTATGCCATCGACTCCCGCAAGCTCCAGAGGGAACTCGGCTGGGAGCCGAGCCTGCAGTTCGAGGAGGGCATAGAGAAGACAGTCAAGTGGTATCTCGACAATCAGGAGTGGATGGACAACGTCACCTCCGGCGACTACCTGAAGTATTACGAAGAGATGTATAATAACCGATAAATCCGTATGGCACCTAAATACAGAATCCTTCTGCTTTTCGTCATCTCGATGATCGTGACATGGTTCGTGTTCCGACCTATCCTGAAGATTGCGCAGCAGAAGGGGATAGTGGACAATCCTGACGCCCGCAAACTTCAGCGTGTGCCGATTCCGGTACTGGGAGGCGTGGCGGTCTTCTTCGGCATAGTCGTGGGACTGTGCTTCTTCAAGACCATGCTGAGCTTCACGAGCCTGTTCGCCGTGCTTACGGCCATGATTGTGATGCTGTATCTGGGTACCATCGACGATATTCTCAATCTTTCCCCTTTCCTGCGCCTGGGCATTGAGGTGGTGGTGGTGACCCTGCTGATATACGGCACCCATTATTCGATGTGCAACTTCCAGGGCCTCTGGGGTATAGACCAGCTTCCTATCATATTCTCCGTGCCTCTGAGCATACTGACCATGGTGGGCATCATCAATGCCATCAATATGATAGACGGCGTGGACGGTCTGGTGTCAGGCTTCTGCATAGTGGCCTGCACTCTGTTCGGCGTCATATTCTTCTGCGAACACGAGTACTCCTTCGCCGCACTTGCGGCCGTTACCGTGGGCGCGCTCATACCTTTCTTCCTGCACAATGTCTTCGGCATCAAGTCGAAGATGTTCATGGGTGACGGAGGCACCATGATGCTGGGCATCGTGATGTCCTCGTTCGTGATTGCGCTCTGCAAATACCGCATCGAGTACAATTTCCTGCTCAATCACCAGTTCGGCGTGCTGGCGTTCTCCCTGGCAGTGCTGGCGGTGCCGATATTCGACACCCTGCGTGTGATGATCTACCGTGTGCTCCACGGCCATTCTCCTTTCTTCCCGGACAAGAACCATCTGCATCATATCTTCATCGAGTTCGGCTTCTCCCACATAGGCACGACAATGTCCGAGATAGTGCTGGAACTTTTCGTCGTGGCTGTCTGGGCTCTTGTATGGAGTGCCGGCGCACCGGTTGACATCCAGCTCTACTGTGTCATAGCGGCTTCGCTGCTTGTGACCTTCGGCGTTGCCGCCTTCCTCAAGCGTGAGCTCAAGCGCAAATCATTATGCAGCAGGGCCATCAGGGCTCTGGCTTCAGGTACGCATATAGAGTGGGACGGTTTCTGGCTCAAGATACAGAACTTCGTGGACGGCAAGTCCGCCGTACTTGCACTGCTGCTCGTTCTGCCGATCTTCGCCTCCTGTTCCATGTTTGAGACAGCTGTCGAGGAGGAGGAAGCAGGCTATGGACCGGACGGGCTCTATTATACCCCGAATCCGACATGCATCGCCATATTCGGCGACATTCAGGTTTACACCGAAAATGAAGAGCTGGTACAGAATTATGTGAACTCCCTTCAGTGGCTGAAGGATAGGCAGCTCCGTGATGCTGACATCTCATGCATACTTCACACCGGCGATGTGGCGAATACCAATATGGGCCACCAGTGGCGCCGCTTCCAATCCAATACATCAATTGTGTCCGACTGCATCCCATACTACACGAGCACCGGCAATCATGATTATGACTGGAATGCGGAGGAGGTCATCACCGACCGCAACTCTTCCGGCCTTAACCAGCATTATGATTTTCCTTACCTGGCCAAGAACCTGCTTGCCGCTTATGAGGAGGGCAAGCTTGACAATGCTGTTTTCAGCAACAGGTTCGCAGGGCAGAATATGGATATAATGATGCTTGAATTTGCGCCGCGCGAGGACGTGCTGAAGTGGGCCGGAGAATATCTGGCCGCTCACAAGGATACCAGGCACATACTCGTCACCCATGAGTTTCTGTGGCGCGACGGCACACTCTTTACCGACAAGCCGTATTCCGAACGGCAGTTCCGCGACTTGTCAGCCTCCTCCCCGTATGAGATATGGAGCAGGCTCGTGGCCCCCAATGACAACATAGCCTGCGTGCTCTGCGGCCATGTGTCAAACTTTGTCAGAGTGGTCGAACTCACATCCATGAAGGGCAAAGTGCCGGCTGTCGAGTTCAACCTTCAGGACGAGAAGGACGGCGGCGACGGCTGGATAATGCTATGGAATGCGAAGAATCCGGATGACAGCGTGTCGGTGTCCATATACAATACGGTCAGTGGCAAGTACTATCAGAACAGGCCGGTATATGCCAAGTTCAAATTCAGATAATAAGAGATGAAGTATATAGACAGTGAGGAGATGAAGCTGATCCAGATGGACATTCTGGATGCCCTGCAGAGGTTCTGCATGGAGAATGGCTTGACATACAGCCTCTCCAGCGGTTCTCTCATCGGTGCGGTGCGTCATGGGGGTTACATCCCCTGGGATGATGACATCGACGTGTACATGCTTCGCGCTGACTACAACCGTCTGATGGAGAAGTTCCCGGAAGTGTATGACGGCCGTTTTGCGATAGGCTCCCTGGAACGCAATCCGAAATGGGACAGGACTTTCGCCAAGATGTACGATAATCGCACGGTGCTTGTCGAGAACCGCAGGGATGCGGTGGAGACAGGCATTAATATAGACATTTTCCCAATTGATGAGGTGCCTGCCGACGATACAATGTGGCTCAGGTATAACAAGCGCAGATATTTCTTCTGCCATCTCTTCGAGGTCAAGGACAGGCTCGTCAGAGACAATACACGTTCCTGGTGGAAGACCGTAGTGCTGCTGCCGCTCAAGGCACTTCTGCTGCCGTGGAGCAAGCGCACCATGGCGGAGCGCATCTCAGCCTTTGCTCAGAAATGGAACGGCTGCAACTCCGGACGAGTTTACAATTGCGCCTGGGGTGAGGTATTCGATCCTTTCAGCAAATCCCTCTTCGATGAGATCATCGACATACCGTTCGAGGACAGGACATTCAAGTGCTTTGCAGGCTACGACGAATATCTTCGCGCCACCTACGGGGACTATATGAAACTTCCTCCTGAGGACAGGAGAGTGTCGCATCATAAATTCAAGGCCTGGTACAAATAGCTATGGAGAAGGACAACGCAAAGAGGCTGGCAAAGAACACCGTGCTGCTTTTCATCAGGATGGTCATCGTCCTGCTGATATCGCTGTACACTACCCGCGTGGTGTTCAAGGCCCTCGGCGTTGACAACCAGAGTATCTACAATGTGGTCGGCAGCGTGGTCATCTTCTTCGGCTTCCTGAAGAATGCGCTGACCAACGCCACATCTCGCTACCTAACCTTCGAGCTCGGCACCGGCAACAGGGAGAAACTGCGGCAGATATATTCAATGGCCATCAACTGCCACATCATCCTGGCGGCCATACTTCTGCTGCTGCTCGAGATAGGCGGTGTCTGGTTCATCAACCATCAGCTCAACATAGACCCTTCAAGGATGGCGGCGGCCAACTGGGTGTTCCAGTTCTCTCTGCTGACCTTCTGTCTCGGCATAGTCCAGACTCCTTTCCATTCAAACCTGATAGCCCACGAGAAGATGGGCTATTACGCTTTTCTGAGCATACTTGATGCGGTGCTCAAGCTTGTGGTGGCTTACCTTCTCTATATCAGCCCGGTCGATAAGCTCATATCCTACGGATTCCTGCTCTGCGTGGAAGCGGTCATCATCTTCTGCTGCTATGCTCTTTACAGTTCGAGGAAGTTTGACGACACCGAGTACATAAAGTTCTGGGACAAGGGCATAGTGGGTGAGTTCGCCTCATATTCGGGCTGGAGCCTGCTGGTCAACGGTGCGGACATAGCCACCCAGCAGTGCATAGGCATATTCTTCTTCAATCTGCTGGGCAAGGTTGCGAATGCCTCACTGGGCTTTGCGAACCAGGTGAGTGCCGGCATAGGCATGTTCGTGGCCAATTTCTCCCAGTCCTACAAGCCTCAGATAGTCAAGTCATACGCATCCGGGGACAATGATTATTTCCACAAACTGATATTCTCCGCCTCCAAGATTTCCTTCCTGCTGTACCTCCTGGTGGCGGTTCCAATAGTGGCCAATGTGGATTTCGTGCTGAAGATATGGCTCGGCGACTATCCTGAGTTCACTCCGGCATACATAGCCGTGATAATTGTCTATTTCCTCTTCGACTCCTTCCAGGAGCCGCTCTGGCAGGCGGTCCATGCCACAGGCAAGCTCCGTACTCATCAGATAATGATAGCCTCGATCAAGGTGCTCGCCATTCCGGCGATGTATTTCGTGCTCAAGTCCGGCAGCTCCGGCACCGTGGCTTTGGGCATCTGGGCGTGCCTGAATGTGGCCTGCGCGGTGTCGAGGACCATATATATGCATTTCCTCATCGGGCTCGACCTGAAGGCCTACCTGTTCAAGGTGATCCTGCCTCTCGTGCTGCTGTTCGTTGCGGCTGTGCCGCTGCCGATCTGGGTTGCGCATCGCATGGGATCCAACTTCGGAGCATTTGTGGTGTCATCCGCAATTGCAGTGACGGTCATTCTCCTTGTCGGGGTTGCGGTGGTGCTGGACAGATCCGAGCGCAGTCTCCTGAAGGGCGTGCCGGTGATTGGTAAATTCATCAAATGAAAAGCTTATGAAGGTACTTCTGATAAATAATTTCCACTACCGCAAGGGCGGATCCGAGACGGTGTATTTCAATACTGGAAGGCTGCTCGAGGCTCACGGCCATCAGGTCGTATGGTTCAGCTTCGAGGATGAGGCCAACCTGCCTTGCGCTCAGTCGGATTATTTCGTGAAGAAGTCCGCTTCGACCCTGGGGCAGATGAAGGATTATTTCTACAACGGGAAGGTGAGGAAGGCTCTGGAGCGTCTGCTGGAGGCCGAGAAGCCTGATATCGCCCACGTGCATCTGCTCTGGGGCGGCATGACGCCGGCCATCTTTGATGCGTTGCGCAAATACAACGTACCTCTCGTCCACACTGTGCACGACTACCGCATGGTGTGTCCTGCATATACCTTCCGCAATGGCGCAGGTGAGATATGCGAGAAATGCCATGCCGGCAGCTACATCTCCTGCATCTCCGGCCGCTGCTCCAAGGGCAGCCTGCCGCAGAGCGCCATGATGGCTGCTGAGATGTATTCCCGCGGGCTTTTCCACAGTCCGGTGAAGAACATCGACGGCTTCATATTCGTCAGCAGATTCTGCGAGGAAAAGCATATTGAGCACAACAAGGCTTTTGCCAAGGCGCGGAGGATGGTGCTCTACAATTCAGTGGATGTGGATGCGCCTGCGTCTGCTGCAAGAGGCGATTATTTCCTGTATTACGGACGCCTCTCATACGAGAAAGGGGTGGAGGACCTCATCAGGGCATTCTCCCGCCAGGGTGCGCATAAGCTGAAGATAGTCGGCACGGGCCCGGTGGAGGACAGCCTCAAGGCTCTTGCCGCAGGCGCCGCCAATATTGAGTTCCTCGGCTACCGCAGCGGAGAGCCGCTCTTCGATCTGGTGCGCGGCTGCAGCTTCGTCATCGTGCCTTCGCGCTGGTATGAGAACAACC
>JAKSJG010000013.1 GCA_024398365.1 Bacteroidales bacterium
ATTTGAGTGCACTCTCCGAAAGGAGGGATGTAGAATGTCGTAAATTCAAGGAAGCCTTAACGGGTAATGCCGATGGTAATCTTGAGCCAAGCTTCCGTAAGGAAGAAGGTGCAGAGACTAGACACGACACACCTAAAGACAAAGGTCAATGGTGAAGGAATAGTCCAGACCACAAATCGCAAGTGTAGCGAAAGCTATAGTGGTACGAAAATCCCGTGGCCAGCAATGGCCGTACGGGTTCGATTCCCGTCCCGGGCACCGGAAAGGCTGCAGGTTCATCTGTAGCCTTTCTTTTTTGGGGCTGGGGCGTGGCTTGAGTGGCATCTGGGTTCCACGAGGTGGCTTCAGAGGGCCCTGCAGGGCCTGTCCTCAGCACCCAAGCGCCAAAATAGAGCCTTGGGTGCCGGCTGCCTCCGCCAGAAGCCCTTCTCGGGCATCCTGCCGGCACCCAGGATCCAGTTTGTCGGTGGTAATTTTTGCTTTGATGATTATATGAAAATATTTAACTTTGGAGTGTGTGGCACTTCAAATAGAATTCACGAATGAAAGCATCGGCAATAACGACATTATTCTCTGCGGCTGTCATCATGATGGCCTCCTGTACACAAGTGAAAACCGGCAGCATCGTCCTTCAGGGCAACGTTCAGGGCGATCCGGGAAAGGTCATAGTGGTGTCTTTCCTCCCGGGGCAGCTTATGGATTATCACTATCCGTCAGTGAATGACGGCAGATTCGAATTCACCCTGGACAGCGTGGAAGGCTTTGCGGACCTCATCGTTTCCGTAGGCGGCGTGGAATTTGGCGCGCGCGTCAATGCACTCGACACGCTCAGGATGGACTTTACGGTGAACGAATATGCGAAGGACGTAGAGGCCTCATACGACGGCACAACGGAGAAGGAGAGCCGCATCTGGAAGGACTTCTACGAGACTTACTGCCGCATGAGCATATACAATCTGCCGAAGACCGACCTTGATAAGTCCTACGATGACTGCATCGCCCTGCTGGACGCTAATGACGCAAAGTTCAAGGCCGACCACAAGGCGGACATGAACAGGTACTACAGCCATCGCGCAGATCTTGCATACTCCCAGCTTAAAGCCATATTGCTGGACCTGAAAGCCGATGAGGATGGCGTGAAATCCTATGACTACCCTGAGTATCAGGAATTGATGAGTAAAGTGAATCCCAACGATCCCGACGTGGTGACATTCCCTCTGGTCTGCCGCTGGGCGTATTTCCACATGGATGAGTTCGGAGACGATACCGTCATCAGTGCAACTGAATTCTTCAAGAAATACGGAAAGAAGATCACCAACCCTGACGTCAAGTCATTGCTTGCCAAAACCCTCACTTCATACTGTATGTATAAATTGAATCTCGACTCTCTCGAGAAGTATGAGGCGCTGTTCGAGGCTGTTGACGGCTTTGTCCCGGACCGGCCGGAGATCGTGGAGGGTTGCCGCAGCAAGATCGAGGCGGCCATAAACTCACAGAAGGGCTGCCCCGTTCCTGATACAATGATGCAGACAACAGACGGTAGCGAAGTCGCTCTGTCATCAATGTTCGGGAAAGTCTTGTACATAGACGTCTGGGCCACCTGGTGCGGTCCATGTGTCAAGGAAATCCCATACTTCAGGGCGCTTGCGGAGAAGTTCAAGGGCAACGACAGGATATGCTTCATCAGCCTCTCCGTTGACAGCGACAAGGACAGGGACAAATGGGTTAAATTTGTCGGTGAAGAGAAGCCTTTCTGGCCGCAGTTCAGGCTCGCCGGTACGAACAATGATGACTTCTGCGACAAGGTGGGCATCAGCGCCATCCCGAGATTCCTTCTGATCGGACCGGATGGCAAGTTCATCGACTGCGACTGCGCCCGCCCGTCAGATGAGAGGATCGAGCTTATCCTCAAAAAGGCCCTTGCCGGCCTGTAAAGGGCTGATTGACTATCCCGTCAACCGTTTGCCAATTCAAACTGATAGGCTTATCTTTGCGGCCGCAATTATCATACTTATGAAGAAATTCTATTCCATTCTGCTTGTTGCAGTGTTGATGATGCCCGTTTTTGCCGGATGCGGCGATGACGTGCTGACCCCTGAAGATCCTCAGGAAATTATCGAAGAACCGACCCCTGTCGATCCATACGATCTCAATGCGGCTCTCATGAGCCACGGGCCCGAAGCCGGATTACAGACTGTCTCGCTGGCACGGCCGGTTAGTACCACACCCACCGGGACCACGGGTCTTTCGTGGTCATCCATTGGTACGAGCATCCTTACAGGTTGCGCTTCCGGTCTGGGAAGCTTTCTGGTCAATCGTGCATTGACCTACGCCTGCGATGCCATTTTCGGTGAGGAGTCACAGGAACTCCTTCTCCTTCACGATGTGATGGGCAAGTTGAATGATGTCGAGGAAAGACTTGACAATCTTACAAGTATCGCTGAATCCATATATGAGAAACTTGACGAAACCGAGCTCAATGCCCTCTTCTCGTCATTCAAGAGCATCGACGCTCAGCTGGCCTCACTCTCATCAGTAAACGACTTCTATTATAGCAGACTGTCGAAGGCTGGATCGGAGGAGGAAATCAAGGATATCGTCAGGGAGTGGGGCACTACAACCATCAATGGCAACCCTGCATACAGTTCGGTCCTGACACTTTCAAAATCCATTCTTGATTTCACCTATTCATACAATGGCGCGTATGTCAATTTCTGCTCTGTTTATGATATGATCGTGTTCGACAATGTGGCCTGGGAAAACCTTGGATATGACTACAGGGATATGTTCCGTGCATACGCTGCAGCCAATATTGCACACGGTCTTTATCTTACATTTGCCTATTACTCCCTGTTTGAAGCGGAGTCATCTCTGGAGCAGGTCGTCAAGACAGCCAACAGGATGGCGAATTATTTCAACTCCTGCCCTGTGATACGTGATTCGGAGCATGTCGTGTGTCAGATCAAGGGCGCACATTTCAGACTTCCCGTAGATTGCCTGGATGAGCACAGACATTCTCTGGCATGGCCTGAATGGGGAAAATGCGCTCTTTCTTCAATTGATTTTCTCATGTACACCCAGACGGATGTTATGAAAATTTATCCCATCACCCACAACAACACCATAAGCGATGAGATGTATTTGTATAATGTCATATTGTCGGATGCTGCAAGGAAGGACGAGTTCCTCAAAAGCCAGCTGACAAACGATGAGGTGATGGCAATCATGAACTGTTACATCAATTCTTCGGAAGGGGGTATGTCCTTGTTTGATATCCTTGCCCTTGCCGGCGTGAAAGTCCCCGAGTCTTGCCAGACGATGTATGTACAAACTACACCTGGAGAATTCAAGAATGTCAACGAAGTCTATTTCGGCACTTCCGATACGGAGATTATCGGTTTCCACGACAATGGTGACCCTTGGAATACCACAAACAAAGGCGACTGCTGCCGAATGTCAATTTCCGGCTATTTCATGGCAGGTCTTCCTGTTTCTGCCACATACAAGGGTACTCCTGTATGCAAGCCGTGTTACGAGGAACGCTATGCCGACCAGAATGTACAGTGGCCATTTTATTTCGTTGTCCGCGACTGGGGTGAGACAAAGACTGTAGTCCGTTCATTGGATGGCAAGACAGTGTCCAGGAAATATGCCAGGACATTCTGCTCGGCCAGCAATAACCCGATTAACACTTTCCCGGGCGATCACTTCGTCATGTTGAAGCTTGGTGCTCTCGAGCGTTATTGATTTTGCTGAAAATCCTAGATGAAAATATTGATTACTTTTGCAGGCCAAACAACGTAAGGATGGACAGAAACTATTACTCTTCACCAAATATTAAATACATAAGCTGGGAATCAGGTATGGTACTATGCCTCAGCGGAGGCACTCAGACTGAGGGATACACCATCAGCAGCAACAGTTACGATGAAGATGACTGGGAATAGGAGGACGGCTATGAAGAACATTGCAACATATCTGTCAATGATCGCGATCCTGGCTCTCTCATCCTGCCAGGATACCTTGAAGACAGACCGGATCCTTCAGAACGGGGACCGGACAGTCATCACCGCTTTCACGGAGGAGGGAGGTGCCAGGACATCACTGAATTACAACTCCGAAGACAACCAGTACGACGTATTGTGGAGCGAGGGGGACAGGATTGTCGTGATGCTTTCCAACAGCCACGGCGAATCAAGGCACGTGTTCACGCTTGTTGACGGCGCCGGACAGACCAGCGCATCGTTTGCCTGCCCGGATGCCATAGACTGGTCAGAATACAGTTCCGTCAGGGCATACTACGGCTATGACGGTACAAGCTGGCCTTCCGAGCAGACCTCAGATGGCGGGAATTCCATAAGCAATGTCCCGATGTACGCATTGGTGGAGAATTTTTCAGGCAATTCCGCTCCTGCGCTGACATTCAGGAATGCCGGTGGCATTCTCAAAGTGGGACTCAAGGGCTTCAGCATTGTCAAGGAGATCAGAGTCGAGTCAACGGACCGTATCAGCGGCGCCATCGGCAGCTACTCTTCAAATGCCGCTGTCCTGAACACAGCGGTGCCTAAGGAGACCGTGATAACCCTTGCCGTTCCGGCAGGTGTCAAGCTTGACAAGGAGGTCTCCACGTCCTTCAACATCGCCCTGCCGCAAAGGACATCAGGTTATTCCGGTGTCAAAATAACGGTCGTGGACGATATGGGCAATGAGTTCGTGAAAAGCCTCAAGAGCGACAAAAAGCTCGTCATCGAGCGCAGCATCATCACTCCGTCCAATCTCCCGGCCATTGAAATAGACGGCACCTGCAAGCACGGCACCCTCGGGCTTGTCGATGGCCGTGAGGCAGTGATATTCAAGCCACTGAACGAAAGCGTCGGCGATACGTACATCAATCTTGCTGTCGGGACCGTCAACGAAGCGGAAAGTGCGTCCCGTGAAAACGTATGCTGGTATGCCGCCGGGAACACATACTTCTACAATGTGATGAACAATTCTTACGGCACCGTCAATCCGAGGACGGATCCCGGCTATACATCATGGGGACTTCCATCCGAGATGGAATTGAGGGACCTTGTGAATTATCTGAAGGACAAGGGTAGCTGGGACAGCACCAGGAAGGGCCTTTCCATCACATTTGGAGACCACGAATTCTTCCTTCCTGCCTGTGGCAAAGCCAATAACGGCGCAGTGAATGACAACGGGGTCACAGCTTATTACTGGACCAATACCATGTGGGATATATACAATTATCCGAAGGACGTGGATTATGTCACCTTCAGCGCCGCAGATGCTGTCTCATCCACATCCCATGCCGCCCCGTCAAAGAGCTGCGCGATGTCCGTCAGGCTGGTGCGCTCCCTGTAGGCATCTGATGCTCATATCCGCCGTCGCGTCAGAGTTTCAGCACCTGGCAGGACTTCACCTTCTCGAAGACGCCTGTCAGCAGTGCGTCGGCTGAAGAGAAGCGGGCCGGGACTTCGATGATGTCGCCCGGATGAATGTAGTCCAGCAGCCTGTCTATGTCCCCGTCACGGCGTTTGCCATAGACTGGCACGCGTGCATTTCCACCGGGAGTGGAGATGGACAGCGTGACGTACTCCGCATCATAGTCGGTGGCCGGGCTGTAGCCCCAGTCCTTGAAATAATTCTCGTAAGCCACCCTGCTCTCAAAGGCCTCGTGCCCGTAAGTCCTCTCCGAGATGAACGCCAGTTCGCCCTTGACGTAATACGATCCGCCGGCCTCGTACAGCCCCGGCTCCCCCGGATTGATGTACCTGGTGCCGAGCCGTCCCCTGACCCTGAAGTCCAGATAGGTCTCCACCAGGCCGTAATTGCCGTACTCGTACCACTTCGTCTCCCACACTGACTGCTCCATCACGAAGCAGTTGTCCGCGGTGTAGCCCTCGTTGCCCGCACTGGAGAATGACCAGACCGGCGTGCCCGGCCCGCCAGGCTCCCCGTCGCGGACAAGCCGGCATCCCGAAGAGCCGTCCTGCCCTGAGATCACCGGCACATTGGTCCTGACCTCCACCTTGAACTGCTGGGCGTCCGGCGACACGTCGAATATGTTGTTGTCATTGATCGTTATCTGCGGCCTGGTTGAGGACTGCTCTATGCACTTCTCCCCGGTCTGCGTACAGGCCGTCAGCAGGATGGCCGCTGCCAGAATGTGAATTTTCATGATTAATCTACAATTATTGTTGCCTTGAATGTGAAATTGTCCGTATTGAAGATGTCAGGCCAGTCATTCTGGTCGAAATCAATCCTGTCCCCGCGCATGGCGGAGAAGGTGAAGGACCTGGTGCCGAGCAGATGCTCCTGTCCGTCGCTGTTCATCGTGGCGTACAGCGCCACTTCGATGCTTACCTCGGTGTCGTAATGGGTTCCGCCGTGAATGGTGCACCACTGCGACTGCTCGCCGTTGTTATATGTGTTGTCACCCGGCTGATATACCGCCGCTGAGATATAACCGTCCTTCCAAAGCGTGGTGCGGCCTTCCTCGTCCAGCAGGAAACTGCGGATCTCCAGTCGGATGGACCTTACGTCGCCCGCCCTGCTGCCCACATTGAGCAGCACGTAATTGCTCTCGAAACCCTTGTACGAAGCGCATATCATCGTCTGGAGAGGCGCTGTGCCGGTATTGCATCCCACGGCGAGGCCGGAATTCACGCTGGCGGCCGCCGGCACGGTGGATATCCACTGCGAGGATGCGGTCACGTCGAAAGGTTCCCCTATGTACCGCGTGTTGACCAGCATCTGTGCCGTGGCGCTGAACTGTACCGAGCCGTTCCAGCTGATGCTCTGGTCGGTGTCCGGCCTGATGCGCACTATGTAAGTCGTGTCGTAGCTTCCCGTGTTGATGACTCTTATCCTTGCCGTGTCAGAAACCGAGCGCCAGCTGGCCTTTATCCCGGCTGTTCCCGGCCCGTAGGCCACGACCTTTCCGTATCCTGCCGACGCCGCCACTTCCGGGGCGCTGGAGGACCATTCCGCGTAGCTGTTGGGTATGCTGACTCCGCTCCGGCCGGAGAGCCAGTCCGTGGTCAGCCTAAGCAGCGTGTCGGCCTTGTCCGCATCTGCGTTGAGGTCAAGCGTGACATCGTGCGGCACGATGTTGAGCTTCAGCAGCGAATCCCGCCTGTGTCTCAGACTCACGGTACGGACCGCTGCTCCGTCGGCGGACAGCGTCAGGGTGGCCGTGCGGTCATTGTTGTAGTTGGCGTTCTCCATCACAGGATAGACCGATATGCTGCCTGGGCCTGTGCCGGACGAACGCGATATCTCAAAATAATTGTGGTCCGTGCCGCTCAGGGCCGCTGTCCATCTGAGCGTCGGGCTGGCTGTGATATTGACGCTTTTCGCGCATCCCGCCTCCTTCTCGTTGGCGAGCCAGACCAGGGACTGCCTGTCCGTATAGAAGACAGGTGCGGACACGTATATGTCTGCCTTCGCACGGTAGCTAATGCCGTTGCCGGCTGTATATGTGGCGTTGAGGGTCACAGCTCCGGAACTAGCCTTTAGACCGGTAAGGAGCGTGTTTGTCCCATGGACGCTGCCCAGACTGACGCAGTCCGGATCGGAAATGCTCCAGTCGCAGACCACTGCGGTCCGTGAATCCTCGGCCCCGTTCACGTAGTGTACCAGGTATGCCGTGTCCCTGCGGCTTTCCCCGACATACAATGACTGGCTGGCGGAAGGGGCTATGACAAGCTGCAGGTATTCCGCCACATCTGCGGAATTGCTGACTCTGATCTCCCTGCTGTCGCTCAATCTGCCCGTGCCGCTTCCGGCATAAACTGCTGTCAGCACCGATTGGCCCTCGGCAATGCCAAGACCTCTGTCTGTGAGCACGTTCCTGTTCTGTGAGCTGTAGCTCAAGGCCTCCGGCAGCGCGGCGAATGCCCTGCCGCTCTCATTGGTCAGACTGACGGAAGGGGAGCATGATGCGCCGACTCCGATGGGGGAGATGGCGTTGAGCGCAAGACTCAGCACGTGTACCGCCATGTCCCGCGAGCCTTCGACAGTAGTGCCGCCCATGGTAACCTCCGCTGAAAGGCCTGCGGAGCCCGGGCCGTGCGCCTGCAGGTACCAGAGCGTCGGGTTGGTGGGGGACAGGGCGGAAGTGATTATGCTTCCGTCGGAGGAGGACAGCACCAGCCCCCTTTCATAGACGGTGTCCCTTCCGGCCGCCCCGTTGCTCAGCGTGCTCTTGAGTATTCCTCCGTAATCAAATATGAAGTTGAGGCAGGAGCTGGCATCGGAACGCTCAGAGGCCGTCGCGCTGTGAAGTGTGACTGTGGATCCTGTTCCGGCATCCAGCACCCTGCCGTCGAAGTTGGAATACGGCTCGAAAGGCAGTACGATCTCTATACGGTCCAAAGGGTGATATACTATGGCCACGGTGTCGCTGTGCATTTTGTCCAAGGTGCTCAGGCATACCGGATAAATGCAGGCAGAACTGCCTTCGGGCAGGTATTTTTCTGATCGTATCACCAGTTGCCCGTCCTTCGCTTCTATGCTGAACGGCACTCCGGACGGATTGGCGCACAGCACTTCCGCCGTATGGTTCAGGCCTGCCGGAGACAGTGCCATCAGCAGGGTGTCCTCCCTGCCCGGGTACGGGAATATGTGCAGCGTATCCTGTGAAATGCTTATCTCTCTGCTGTCCTCCACTTCCCCTGGAGTGATCTTCCAGCTGTCCTTAAGCGTGGCGTTGGCATCCGACAGCACGAGGGTCACCGTCTGTACGGTGTTGCGCCTGATGTCGCAGTTGCTGACTATGTCCTCTCCCAGGAAGAATCTGTATTTGAGGTCCCTTATGAGGATGCCCTCGCTGCGGTAGTCACCGCTGATCTCCACATAGGATGCGAGAGCGCCCTTGCCGTCGCTCATCTTCTCCGGGACCTTCGACCACGGGTCGCTGTTGCCCGGGATGGCGTTGCCCTGCATGTTCTCCATAAGGTAATAGGCCACGCGGCCGCCTTCGTTGAGGGTGATGATATCCTGGGCTGATGCGGAGTCGCCGTCTTCCGTGTCTTCCGGCCTTGAGGCGGCATTTGCGGCGCACAGCGGCCTTGTGACGGCCGGCGACTGACGTATGTTCAGGCTTTTGATATCGAAGCTGCCCTCCAGGGCGCTGCAGTCCACCATGAAATTGATACGGGCGAGCATTCTTACGAGGGATATGCCATATACTCCGTCACTCTCGATCAATACGGGTCCTGACGGTACGTAAGCGAAGGGCATTCCTTCAATTGCCTTCAGCCGGTCCTTGTCCCAGCTGAATCTTTCAGCCTTGTCAACCGTTCCGAAGGTTCCGAAGATGTCATCGGGCATCTCCACCCCGGACAGGGCGAAAATGTAGTACCGGCAGCCCGAGACAAGCCCGCTGATATCCATGGTCTCGCCGTCGGAAACCGTCCCGGCGCTGTATTTCCATCCCACGAGGGATCTGTTTTCATCGTAAAACAGTACCAGCAGTTTCTCCACGCTGTCCTCGTCTTCAAGGGCGAATGATGTTCGCGTGACACATTCGGCTTCACTTATGGAGATCCGCAGCCTTGCGATGCCGGCGTCAGTGCCGGACTCCTGCCCCCTGCATCCGTATATGATGGCGGTGCTCGCAGCTGCCAGGACCAGGAACTTGAGAATAGTTGAAAAGCTCTTCATATGGATCATTTTAGAATATTACAAAATAGGTGGGGGCATCCAGCCAGCCTGCTATGGAGAGGGACGCCGTCCCGCTGTGGAAGTCCAGTATCAGCACTATGTCGGCCAGGTTCTCTGCGGAGAAGTCGTAGCCGATCTCCTTGAGCCATTCCCCGAGGTCTATGTCGGTGATATGATGTCCGCTGGCGGCATCGCTGAAAGAGAGCAGAAGCTCTCCTCCCGCCTGCCTCAGGATGTTGAATCCGGCTGAGCTTCCGCTGAAGGTCCCGCTGCAGGAATACTGCTGCGGCAGACCTTCGAGCGACTTCCTGTCTATGGACGCCGATGCTGCCTTGAGGGTGATGCTGAGGCTGTCGTAAGGGGAGGAGAGAACCTTTATGCCTATGGCCGCGAATTGCTTGAATGGTTCAATCACCGCTTCCGCAGTCTCTCCGGAAGCATCCAGGGGCAGGGACTTGCCCAGCAGCGTATCCGCCTGCCTGTCGGGGCCCACCGAGATCTCACCCATGAGGGCGGACACGGTGTAACGGCCGCGCGGCAGCTCCACTTCATAGTATGAGGCGCAGCTGTCCAGGCCGTAGCTGTGGCTGTATGCCGCCGGGCCGTCCGGGCCGTAGATGACCACATCCATGGCCTTCCCGGGTCCGGGATGTTCCTGCTGCAGAACCTTTGAAAAATCCAGACCGACCCAGCACGGACACGCTGTTCGTTGTTCCACGACGGAACATGCGATAGTGAGAAAGATGATAAACGTGAGGCTATGAATTAGTGTGACGATTGTGTGCGTTCGCTTGCTCATGTCGGGTCGGTTTGGATAGGTTATGATCAGAATGTTTCAGTGTATGAGGTGCCGTCGGCCCATTCCTGTACAGTGATTTCAGCCTTGATTGAGCCGTTGTCCACTGGTTTTACCGGGTCGTCGCTGCCGGCGCCGGTGATGGTCACCTTCACGTCGTAAGTGGTGTTCCTCGCAGGTGAATTGGTGAGCACTACCGGATAATAGTAGGTCTTGCCCTGGAATGAGGCTGCGATGGTGAGCACGGTGCGCTGTGCTGCAAAGCTGGTGTGGAATCCGTCAGGCTTGGTGGTGGCTGAGTTCGGATATGCGTAGAAGCGCATGCCGGCAGAGTAGCTGCCGCCGTTTGTGATCGGGCTGTTGGCGCTGGCGAAAGTCAGTTCCGGAGCGGATGCTGTGTAAGTGCTGCCGTCTATGATATGGCTTGCGTTGCGGGTGCTCTCATCCTTGCGGCCTTCCTTGTTGAACCAGTTCGCCACTGTATTGCCTGCGCTCTTGTCCGCACCCAGGTTCTGGGTGTTGACCACGTTGCAGAGGAATACGTTCTTCACGGCCAGTTCGCCGTAGGCTGCTGCGAGTCCGTTGGTCACGCTGGAGAGGGTGACTCTCGACACGTACCTCGAGATGGTGATGCTCGGGGATGCAGTTTCACCTGAACTGACTGTCACGTCCTCCTTATGTCCTTCCATGACGAAGCCTTCATCAACGTCATTGTACTGCTCGAGAGGGATGTCGGTGGCCTTGAGAGCTGCAAGTGAGGTTATGTCGTCAAGCATAGGTCCGTTGGCTACGACATAGACGGAGTAGCTGCCGGTCATCACCTTCTCTACAGTGGCGCTCTGTGCGGTGATCTCGGCGCTGGAGAAGCTGTGATACTTGTAGAGGCTGCCCTCGCTGTCGAAAATGAGCATCTGCACGCTGTTCAGGTCGGCCTCGTGTCCGACGGCTTCGGCTCTGGTGGCAGAAGGTACATTGAAATTGATTTGCATTGAGCCTTCTCCGACTGCGGGAGTGATGGCTGAATTGTCGCAGGAAGCTGCAAGAGTCATAGCAGCGGCTGCGAGGGAGATAAATGTGATTTTTTTCATAATGATATTGTTTGGTTGGTTGAAAGTGTGTCAGAGATTTTCTGTTATGCCGGGGCCCTCGTCCCATTGGCCCGCCTTGATCTCCACCTTGATGTATCCCGGGGAGACGGGGATGTCAGGGTCTGTGGATCCCGGGTGGTAGATTGACAGGGTGATGTCGTAGCTGGTGTTCCTCTCGATATGTGGGATGCTGATGGGGTAGTAGTAGTCCTCGCCCTGAATCTTGACGGATAGGACGGCCCTGGTATCAGTTGCCGTGGTGTTGGGGTAGCAGTACATCCTGGTGTCCAGGGCATAGGAGGTGTTGATGCCGATGGTGCGTTTCAGCTTCTCGCCGAGAATGGCAGGCATTCGGCCTATATCCGCACTGCCTCCGGCATTGAGCCAGGTCATGACAGGCTCTTCCGCGGATATTTTCTGGTTGCCGGCAGCGTTGGAAAGCATCACGCCGGTCAGGGTAAGGCTGCCGTATTGCGCGGGAAGTCTGCTGGTAACGCTGGCGAACCTCACCCTGGAAACATATCGTGTGAGCTTCATCCCGAGGGAGGAGACGCTGTCCACGGCCACCCTGCACTGCTTCCGGCTTGACATCACGAATCCGTCCGCGCTGCTGTTCCACCGAGTCAGCTCTATTTCGGTGTCCAGCACCTGGGAGAGGCTGATGCAGTCCTGGAAAGACGGTCCGTTGGCGACCGCCAGCACGGTCTTGTCGCCCGGTTTGGCCGGGATGTCGCAGCTTGCCCTGTCGCCCAGTTCGCGGCAAGATTCTATCTTGCCGTCGCTGTCGGCCACGATGACCTGGAGGCTGTGTATAGCAGTCTCATAGGCTTCGGCCGAGGTGTTGCTGCGCGTGCCGGCGCAATCCTCCATGCTGAAATGAATGGTTCCGTAGCCGGGCGAGTCCATGTCCCCGGCGGCGCATGCCTGCAGGATGGCTGCGGCAAGCAGCAGGGCGAATGTGTCAATCCTCTTCATCGTGCCTCCTCAGATCAAATGTATATACCAGTGATACGACCGCGCCGTCATAGCGCAGGAAACCCCTGCAGCCCTCGTCGGTCAGACAGCGCCCGCAGCGGGGGCGGGCATAGGTCCTGTAGTCCTTTAGTCCTCCCCAGAACAGCAGACCTGTGTCGAGCCTGAGATTGTCCTTTATCCTGAATGAATACCCGCCTCCGAAGGAAAGACCGAGTGCGTCGCCCTCTTCGGTCCTGCTTCGGCCGAAAAGCCCGCCGCGGTTGTATTCCTCATATTGCAGCCTGGCTGCCATCCATACACCGCCGCAACTGTCGGCCGGGCGTCTCTCCGGTCCTGCGTAGAATGTCCTTCTTCTGTCCTGGAAGGCGCGCGGGTCGCTGTCCTCCCCGAAGCTCCACGGGTTGTAGCGGAATCCTGCGCCCACCGCCCAGTGCTCGGACAGCCTGAAGCCCGCCTTGCCGCTGAAGGTGCCCAGCAGCGCGACGTCGGCGAAGTTCCCTTCAATTGAGATCCTCTGTGCGCGGGCCGCCGTGGCCGCACCCGCAAGCATGATGATAAATGTCAGAATGCGTTTCATAACTTTGGTTTTGCGGGGCAAAGATATAGCCCCGGAACAGGGATTATTCCGCCCTGGAAAGCCGTTGGAGCGGCTTTTTGAAATGTCGTGAAAGCCGGTTCCTTTTCGTGGAAAACCGGTCCCGGCGCTATACTTTTCTTAAAAAACGGATGTGAAAAATGAATTTTCAGGATAACGGATATGAATATTTTCCGGCATTCCGGATTTAACTTTGTTATTCTCCGGATGTCAAATGGTATTAAACCTGAACGGAAATAGATTTTCGGAAACCGATCTTGAAACCGAATCCCGCGGGATGATTCCGATTGAGCGCTTAAGCTCCACGGCGGCGGTTAAAAATTTTGGCTTCTTGAGAATTTATCATATCTTTGCGTTTCCTTGTGCAAGTTGCGCAAAAGTAGATTGAAGATTTTTTAAACTGTATATTATGGAAGACATTACTTCAAAAGTTAAAGCAATCATCGTTGACAAGCTTGGCGTTGACGAGAGCGAAGTTCAGGAGTCAGCAAGTTTCACAAACGATCTCGGAGCTGATTCTCTTGATACTGTTGAGCTCATCATGGAGTTTGAGAAGGCTTTCGATATCACCATCCCTGATGATGCAGCAGAAAAGATTGCGACTGTAAAGGATGCAGTTGACTTTATTTCTGAAAACATTGCGAAGTAGTACTTTAGTGCTGCTAAAACCTGACAAATGCCAATAAAAAGAGTTGTAGTCACCGGACTCGGGACCGTCAATCCTCTCGGAAATGACGTTCCTACATACTTCTCCAACCTCGACAAGGGGGTAAGCGGAGCAGCTATGACAGACCGGTTCGACGCAACTCTTTTTAAAACCAGATTCGCCTGCCACGTCAAGGATTTCAATCCTGAGGATTACGGCATTGACCGCAAGGAGGCGAGAAAGAACGACCGCTACACCCAGTATGCCGTGGTATCCGCCGACCAGGCGGTCCGGGACAGCGGTCTCAACCTTGAAGAGGAGGACCTCACCCGCATAGGAGTCTTTGTGGGCTCCGGCGTCGGAGGCATCGAAACTCTCGAGCAGGAAGCTTTCGGCTACAGGACTGACGCGGCTCCGCGTTTCAGCCCGTATCTCATTCCGAAGATGATTCCGAACATCTGTTCGGGCACCATAGCCATCCATTATGGATTCCGCGGCCCGAACTATTCCATATCTTCAGCCTGTGCTTCATCATCGCACTGCATAGGTGCGGCTTATGACATGATACGTCTCGGCCGTGCGGACGTGATGCTGGCAGGCGGAAGCGAAGCCCCTATCTGCGTATCGGGCGTAGGCGGCTTCAATGCGCTTCACGCACTCTCCACCAACAATGATGAATTCGCCACGGCTTCCCGTCCTTTCGACAATACCCGCGACGGCTTTGTGATAGGTGAGGGCTCCGGTGTGCTGGTGCTCGAGGAATATGAGCACGCAGTGCGCAGGGGAGCGAAGATTTACGCCGAGATTGCCGGTGCCGCATACTCCTGCGACGCCCACCATATCACGGCACCTGACCCGGAAGGACGCGCTTCTTCCGAGGCTATGGAAGGCGCGTTGCGCGATGCCGGCCTGGTGCCTTCCGATGTAGATTACATCAACACCCACGGCACTTCCACCAAGCTCGGTGATCTCGCTGAGCTCGGCGCCATCAAGAAGGTGTTCGGAGATGCGGCATACAAGCTGAGCATCGACGCCACCAAGTCCATGACGGGCCATCTGCTCGGCGCCGCCGGCGCAATCGAGGCAATAGCCTGCATACACGCCATCCGCGATGGCATCATTCCTCCGACCATCAATTTCCGTGAGGAGGATCCTGAGATTGACTATAATCTTGACCTGACACTTTCCGGTCCGAAGCACAGAAGTGTCCGAGTTGCCCTGAGCAACAACTTCGGCTTTGGCGGCCAGAATGCCTGTCTGGTCCTCAAATCCATAGAATAAAATGAAAAAGATTCTGCTTTCTGCCGTTATGCTGCTGTCCGCAACATACGGTTTTGCGTGTACGAATTTGATCGTCACGAAGGGAGCTTCTGCTGACGGTTCCGTAATGGTGTCCGATGCTGCAGACTCTCACACACGCTACGGCTGTCTCGCCTATGTTCTTGCAGGTGACCACAAGAAGGGTGAGATGCGAGACATTCTCCAGTGGGGTTCCGACAAGCGCGGACCTTTCTATTATCATGGACAGATCCCGCAGGCTCCGCACACCTATAATGTGATGTGCAATATGAATGAGCACCAGCTCATCATCGGCGAGACTACCTGGGACGGCCGCAAGCAGATTGAAGATACCACAGCCATCCTCGACTACGGTTCAGTGATGAACATCTGCCTCCAGCGCTGCACCACTGCGCGTCAGGCTATCCTGATGTTCGCAGAGCTCACGGACCAGTACGGCTACTGCCAGACAGGCGAAAGCCTTTCATTTGCAGACAAGAACGAAGCCTGGATCATGGATATCTATCCGCGCAGGCCTCATTATGACAAGAATGGTGTGAATACCAACAAGGGTGTCGTTTGGGCTGCACGCCGCATCCCTGACGGATACATCTGCGCTCATGCCAACAATGCCCGCATCATGAAGATCGACTTCAACGACCCTGAAAACTGCCTCTATTCCAAGGACGTGGTTGACGAGGCCCGCCGCAACGGATGGTACGAGGGTACGGATGAGGATTTCAGCTACGCTGACACCTACTGTCCTCTTGACGCACAGGGTTATATGCGTTCCTGCGACAACCGTGTATGGAGCTTCTTCAACCGTTTCGGTGAGGAGGATATGTACCAGTATCTTGACTATGTGATGGCTGACAATCCTTCGCACAGACTTCCGCTCTGGGTGAAGCCTAAGACCAAGATTTCAGTCGAGATGCTTGCTGCTGCAATGCGTGACCACTATGAGGGTACTCCATTTGATATGAGGAAGGGCGTAGCTGCCGGCCCTCACGAGTGCCCTTACCGCTGGAGGGACAATGACTGGACAGTTGACGGTGTCAAATATGCCAACGAGCGCGCCACCGCAGTTCAGCAGACAGGTTTCTGGTTCATCGGCCAGGCCCGCAGCTGGCTGCCTGACGAGGTGGGCGGTATCATCTGGTTTGCAGTTGACGATGCCGGCACAGCTCCTCTCACACCGGTATATGCATGCTCGCAGGACATTTCAGACCATTACAGATTCGGCAATGGCAGTCTGATCGAATACTCTGCGACTTCTATGTTCTGGGTAACCAATCGTATCGCCCAGCTCTGCTATCTCCACTACAATACTACCGGAGATGAGGTTGCTGATGTTATCAAGAAGCATGAGGCCGAGATGGTTGCAAAGATCGCTGAGAATGACGTGAAGGTGCTCGATATGTACAACAAGTCCCCTAAGAAGGCTGTGAAGTACCTCACCAAGTTCTCGATTGCCGAGCAGGACGCACTGTTCGAGCAGTGGGACAAGCTTGACAAGTATCTCCTCGTCAAGTATATGGACGGCAATATCAAGAAGCAGGATGAGAACGGCAAGTTCATCACTTTCGAAGGCCGCGATTTCGCTCCTGTCAGCCCTGCTGTCAAGGGTCTCAACCCTGCCTTCAAGAAGGCTATCGTCAATGAAAAGGGCGATTTCCACCGTGTTCGCCTCTTCGAGAAGGTTGACAAATAGTCACTGACATTATATGAAAAATTGCCAGTCCATAAGGGCTGGCAATTTTTTTCTTAGGGGCTATATCTCAGTCGGCCCTGCTGCGCAGGTATGCATTGCCGAAAAGTATCACGGGGCTCTGCCCCGAACCCCGCCGCTACGACCGCTACCCCATTAATGGGGCCCCACTGCGGTCTTCGCTAGCGCCTGATGGCGCCTTGTACTTGCATGACGAGGTCGCGAGGGTGTTTACAGCAGGCATATTGATGCCTGCGGCCCGAGCAGCAGGGCTTTAGCCCGCCGTCCGGCTATGGTTTCGGTCAACGCATATCCTGTCTCCGCTTGACGGGCCGACTGAGATATAGACCTCTTAGTATTTGATCAAAAGTCATTTACTTGAGCACCGTGTAGGTGATGCGGAGCTTCGGATGTCTCTCCGCCTTGGTGCCGTTGAGCTTGCACTGATTGTAGTACAGATAGTCGGTGTAGTAGTAGGTCTCACCGGATGATGAGGAGGATGAACCGTAGCCATAGCCATAACCATATCCGTAGCCGTAACCATAAGGATCGTAGCCGTACCCTCCGTAACCATAAGGGCTGTAGCCATATCCTCCGTATCCGTAAGGACTGTAGCCGTACATGCCACCGTACATTCCGCCATAGCCGCCATACATTCCGCCGTATCCGTAAGGGCTGTAGCCGTAGGAACCGTAACCGTAAGGGTCATAGTAGCTGTATGGATTGTAATAGCTGCTGGATGAGGAGTCGTCCTCAGTATAGGAAATGGTCGGTATGATCCAGAGATCGTCCTCGTCAGTCACATCCTTGACATCCTTCTTGAGCAGAGCCTGCAGATAAAGGCCCGCATCCGGACGGTAATACATCAGCGAGCGGTTGATGTCTCCCTTGTCGTAGCTGCTTATGTAGATCTCGCTGAGAGGAGTGTAGATCGAGTAGTCGCCGTTGTGAAGCCTGTTGATCAGGTACATGTTCTTCGGCATGCGGTCGAGCTTGTCGTAGTCACCGTCATATTCGAACGGAAATTCGAAAGTCGCCTTGGAAATGATGATCTGGCTTGGGTTTATATCCTCGCTCTTCATCCACTCTTCAAGCATGGTTCTGAGCTTGATGCCGCTGATATATGGCTTGATGCCGCAGTAGCCTTCGTACAGTATCTCGTCGGTCGCGTCTTCCGCTTCCATGGCGTTGTTGCCGCACTTGATGGACATGGTGTTGCCGTAGGTGCCCAGAACGAAGTATGCTGTGGTGTCCCTGCGTATGCCTGCCGCATTGGTGGATGTGTATTTGATGGCAGCGTAGCTGGAACCTGTGCTGAACTTGCTGATCCTGCCGCTTCCGCTCTCGCCATCCACTTCGTCAGTCGAGAAGTACAGTCCGTAAAACTTCTTCACGAAGAGTTCAGTGCTGTCCAGTTCCTCCCTGGTCATGCGGAAGAGTTCCTCGCCCAGTTCACGGGAAAAATAGAATCTCAGTGTGTCTGAACCCATATACACCGTCGAGCCTTTGGTCGCGCTTCTCGTGCTGATGTGCTCCGGCTTGATGGAGTTGTTGTATATCATCGTACTGTCTATTTCCTTGTTGAGGAAATTGACGTAGATGTTCTGCGGGATGAATTTCTGGTCGTCCTTGAGTGTGACGACGGTGTCCTTGATCACATCGACATACATCTCCTTGAATACGGGATTGCCGCCCCAGTCGATGGAGTCCTTGCTCGGTGTCAGGGAAAGGGCTGATCCTACCTGGACTTTGCCGAATTCGCCACCATTGATGGAGCCCACGACAATGGCCTGTGACAATGTTGACTGAAGGCTGTCTGACAGGCGCTGTCCTACCGGAAGGTCGAACTCGGCTGTCTTGATTGAAATGTCCTGATTGGTCGGGACAAAATCCACCCCGAGCGTTTTGTCGGTGTTGATGCAGGAAACTGCAGAGAGCATCGCCGCAAAGGAAAGTGCGGCTATCTTATTTGCTTTTCGCATTGGAAGTCAGAATTTTATCATAAAAGGCGTCATACTGTCTGATGTATTCCGTCTCCTGAGTACCTATCTTATAATAAGGGAGGACAGGGAGCTTCCTGGCCTTGGCGGCGTCGAGAAGTTCCTGTGCCGGATTTTCAGTGCCGAGGATGATGCCGTCGGAATACTGGATGGCCAGTTTCGCAAGATTTGTGCCATTGGCCTCCTTGATGACTGTGGCATCGGACTTCTTGAGATTGTCCGTCATGGCCTTGTCTATGGTGTCGTCCTGGAGCTTCTCGTCCAGCACTTCATCATAGAGTGACAGCACGACCTTCGCCTCCTCGAAGATAGGGTCATTCTTATAGACCTTCTTGAGGTACATAGGGATGAAATGGGATATCCAGCCCTGGCAATGGATGATGTCAGGCTTCCAGCGGAGTTTCTTCACGGTCTCGAGCACTCCGCGGGCAAAGAAGATGGCGCGTTCGCCGTTGTCCTCGAAGAATTTGCCCTCTGCGTCGCGATACACTGTTTTCCTCTGGAAATAGTCCTCATTGTCAATGAAATAGACCTGCATTCTGGCAGCCGAAATGGAAGATACCTTGATGACAAGAGGCTGGTCCACGTTGCCGACGACAATGTTCATTCCGGAGAGCCTTATGACTTCGTGGAGCTGGTTCCTCCTCTCGTTGATGCAACCGTATCTCGGCATGAATGACCTGATCTCCTTACCGGCTTCCTGTATTCCCTGCGGCAGGTAGCGTCCTGCTACAGCGATGTCGGACTCGGGCAGATAAGGGAATATTTCCGAGTTGATAAACAATACTCTTTTCGTTCCTTCCATAATCGTTGGTCGTTTTAAGGGCAAATTCGATACAAAGATAATAAAAAAATTGATTACCTTTGAAGCGTATTACTGTACAATGGTAAAAAAAGAAAGAAATATCGTCCGCCGCAGACTTCTGCGCTCCTATATCACCTCGGTGATAAGCATCTCGCTGGTACTCACATTGGTCGGGGCTTCGGCCATTTTCGGCGCCAGTGCCTCCAATGTGGCCTCTTATTTCAAGGAGAACATGGCAGTGTCCCTCATACTCAAGCAGCATGTCACTGAAGACCAGGCAAAGCTGTTCGCTGACAGCCTTTCCACGGCCGAGCATGTCCGCAGCGCGGATTTCATATCCAAGCAGCGCGGTGCGGAGGAGCTCAAATCCCTGCTGGGCGACGATTTCCTCAGTGTCTTCGAGAGCACCCCGGTGCCGGCTTCGGTTGAGCTCCACCTGGACGGCGACATGATAGCCAAGGACTCCCTCGCCTTGCTGCAGAAGCATTTCATGCAGGACGAGAGGGTGGAGGAGGTTGTCTATCAGGAATCCATAGTGGAGACCCTCAATGCCAATATCACCAGGATCACCAGGATACTGTTCATAGTGATCATCCTGCTTCTGATAATGTCATTCGCGCTGATAAACAACACGGTGCGTCTGAACATCTACGCGCGCAGATTCACCATCCACACGATGCGGCTTGTCGGTGCGAAGAGGTCCTTCATCGCACGGCCTTTCATGAACCAGGCGATATGGCAGGGCGCAGTATCGGGCCTGATAGCCTGCGCCATCCTGTACGCCGCCATCAGCTATGTCAAGACATCCAGCGACCTACTGTACTCGCTGTTCAACATGACTCTGGTCTATGGCGTTTTCGCGGGCATCATCCTGCTCGGCATACTGATATGCTCCCTGTCAGCGCTTTTCGTCACCCGCAGGATAGCATATTCATCCAAGGATGACCTGTATTATTGATAAATCAAAATTTTAAGAATAATGGCAAATTTCTCCCTTCCGTCCAAGAATGTGAAGCTTATCCTTGTCGGCCTCATCGTGATGGTCTCAGGATATATTCTGATGATAGGCGGCGGATCAAGCGATCCGGACGTGTTCAATTACGCAATGTTCGATTTCAGGCGCCTCGTGCTTTCACCGCTTCTGGTGATTCTCGGCATTGTGATCATCATTATCTCCATAATGGGCAAAAAAGCTAAAGGCGGCGAAGAATAATGGATTCAGTGCAAGCTATCATCCTCGGCCTGATCCAGGGACTGACCGAGTTCCTGCCTGTGAGCAGCAGCGGACATCTGGCAATCGGCAAGCACCTGTTCGGCGTTGAGCCCGACCTGTCATTCGACATCGTCGTGCATGCGGCCACGGTCCTCGCGACCATCGTCGTGTTCCGCAAGGAGATTCTCCAGCTCCTCCAGGGTCTGTTCAAGTTCAAGTATAATGACGAGACGAAGTACATCTGCATGATCCTCGTATCCATGATACCGGTCTTCGTGGTCGGAATGTTCTTCAAGGATTACGTCGAGGCTCTCTTCGGCAGCGGACTGCTCGTTGTGGGCTGCGCCCTGCTGGTGACTGCGGCACTGCTTTTCTTCAGCGAATGGAGGAAGAAGTCGCAGGATGCTGCAAATGCCGGTGACGTGACATATAAGTCGGCCCTCTGGATGGGTCTTGCGCAGGCCGTAGCAGTCATTCCGGGTCTTTCCCGCAGCGGTTCCACCATCGCCACGGGACTGATCTGCGGCGTTGACAAGGGCAAGGTGGCGCGATTCTCCTTCCTTATGGTGCTCGTGCCAATACTGGGAGAAGCTTTCCTCGACCTCGTGGGAGGTGACGCGGCTTCCGGTACCATCGGCGGCTTCCAGCTCGCCCTCGGCTTCGTGGCGGCCTTCATTTCCGGCCTCTTCGCATGCAAGGTGATGATATCCATCGTCAGGAAGGCGGAACTCAAGTGGTTCGCCCTCTACTGTGTGATCGCGGCCATCGCCTGCTTCATAATGAATTTTGCATAAATGGCGGACAGCGGCAGATATTTCTTCGCCTCCGACGTGCACATAGGCAGTGCGTCGGATCCCGACAATATGGCGGAGAAGCGTTTTGTCGCCTTCCTCAATTCCCTTCCCGATGATACGGCCGGGCTCTGGCTGCTCGGGGATATCTTCGATTTCCGTGTCGAATACCGCGATGTCGTCCCCAAGGGCGGCATACGCGCGCTCGGTGCCCTTGTCGCTCTGGCGGACAGGGGCGTCAGCATACATTATGTCTGCGGCAACCACGACTGGTGGCTGACGGACTATATGGAGAAGGAGCTGGGTGCGGAGATCATACGCGAACGCTACGTCATACGCGAGATTGGCGGCCTGCGCATCTGCCTGGGGCACGGTGACGGCCTGGGACGCCGCAGCTTGGCTGAGCGCTTCATCTTCAGGCTGTTCAGGTCGCGGGTGTGCATAGCGCTGCTCAAGGCCCTGCCGCCGCGCTGGATATTCTCGTTCGCGCGTGCATGGTCGGCCTCAAGCCGGAAGCGTCACAGCGGATATGTCTTCAAGGGGGAGGAGGATCCTCTCTGGAAATTTGCTGAGCAGCTGAGCCGCACTGAACGTGTGGATGCCTTCATATTCGGGCACCTGCACTACCGTGTCGAAGCCTTTTTGCCGCGCGGGGAGCGTTTCTTCGTCTTGGGGGACTGGTCCACCGAAGGACCGTTCCTGAACCTTTCCGGTATGTATATCTCCGGCCGTCTTCTGCCGAAGATGGATATGTAGAGGCCGTCAAAGCCTCCTTTGTGCCATATCCCGACAAGCTGCTCGAGGTCTCTGTCCTGCCCGAACTTGTCATAAGGCTGCTTGAGGTTGCCGCCGAATACTTTGGCCACGCCCTGCCAGAAAGTGGCTGTCGGTGAATCCAGATATCTCTTCAGTATGTAGTACGGAGTCTGACCGACTTCCCTGTCTATCAGTCGTATCATCATCAGGCCCTGCTTCAGCGTGAGCTGGCGGAATATAGGCTCGAAGTCCTTCAGAAGGTCATCCTTGAGCTTTGCCAGATACTTGTCCTGCTGCCTGTCGGTATAATGGTCGGCCTCGAAGAGGCTGTCGGTCTCGTGTATGGTCTGGGCGATGAACAGGGCGTATGGATAGGCCTTGCTGAAATTGTGGACCCTCTTGTAATATTCGCGCCACTGGCGCTTGCTCATCCTCTTGGAGCGCGGTGAGACCACCGCCGGCATTATGTCATCCACATAGATGGTGTCGTTGCCGCTGATGATATACGGCATGGCGTACCCGCTCACCGGTTTCGGTTCCTGGGCACACAGCTGGCCGCCGAGGAGGAAGGCCAGCAGCAACACGGTCATTAATTTCCTTGTCTTCATTCTGCAGTGCAAAAGTAATACAAAAAAATTGCTTATATTTGCAAAACCCTATCAACAAAAGGAGTACCAAAACAAAATTATCAATCTAATATGTTCGACCTTACCAATTTTACCCCTTGGGTATTGTTCTCCGATGCCGGCATGATCCTGGCATTGCTGCTCATTGGCAAGCTCTGCAGAGCTAAAATCAAATTCATTCAGAAACTCTTCATACCGCCATCCCTTATCGCCGGTATCCTGGCCCTGGCCTTCGGCCCGAACGGTCTCGGATGGCTTCCGATCTCCAATAATCTCGGCGCTTATTCGGCAATCCTCATCGCTGTCGTGTTCGCAGCGCTCCCTCTTTCCTCACCTTCAGTTAAGTTCAGTGAAGTTGCCGGCAAGGTTGGCCCTATGTGGGCTTACTCCCAGTTCGGAATGTTCTTCCAGTGGGCAGTGCTCGGCCTCCTCGGCGTAATCCTGCTTACTCCTATCTTCGGAGTGCATCCTGCATTCGGTATCATGTGTCCTGTGGGCTTCTACGGCGGACACGGCACTGCTGCCGCAATGGGTGCGACCTTCCAGGGAATGGGTTGGGAAGATGCCCTCAGTCTCGGTATGACCACCGCCACCGTCGGTGTGATCCTCGGTGTGATCTGCGGCGTGCTCTTCATCAAGCTCGCCACCAAGAAGCACCAGACCGCTTATGTCACCGATTTCGCCGAGCTCCCTGACGAACTCCGCAGCGGTCTTGTCCCTGAAGAGAAGCGTGATGACCTCGGAAAGGCCACCATCTCCTCCATCTCGCTGGAGCATTATTCACTCCATCTCGGAATCGTGTTCGTATGCGCATTCGGCGGATATCTCCTCACCCAGCTGGTGAAGACCAACTTCTCAGTTGGAGGCGATCCTCTCGATATCCCTGTGTTCCTCACCGCATATCTCGTCGGCCTCCTCGGCAAGTTCCTGCTTGACAAGACAAAGGCTAGCTATTATGTGGAGCAGAAGACCATCAGCAACATCAGCGGTACTGCAACAGACCTCCTCGTTGCCTGCGGTGTCGGCGCCATCAACCTCAAGGTCGTTACTGCCAACGCTCTCCCTCTCGTGGTGCTTCTCATCCTCGGTATCGCAGTGACAGTGTTCCTCTGCTTCTATTTCGCACGTCACCTCTACAAGGAAGACTGGTTTGAGAAGGCTATCTTCGCATGGGGCTGGTGGACAGGTACCATGGCTATCGGTATCGCGCTTCTCCGCATCGTTGACCCTAAGAACGAATCACACGCTCTTGACAACTATGCCCTCGCGTTCCTGCCTTGCGCTCCTGTTGAGATCATACTGATCCTTTCAGTTCCGTTTGCCGCCAAGGGCGGATGGCTGCTCTGGCTCTGCCTCGGCTATCTGGTGCTTTCACTTCTCATTCTCCTCTTTGCGAAGAAGAAGGGCTGGTGGCTGTCCGGCAAGCAGATCAAGGAATTGAATCAGGCCAAATAGACTTAACATTCATTCATGAACAGAATAATAATCAAGCTGGGCGCCGCACTGTCAATCTTTGCGGCGCTCTCCTTCTCAGTAAAGAAGGATACCGTGGATGTTGCGGCGCATTCCGCAAAGCTCCACCAGTCCATCATCTCGATGGACACTCATACAGACACAGTGATGGAAATGTACCGCGGCAAGGACGTTTCCAAGCTTCAGGTCAACCTTGACAAGATGCGCAAGGGCGGCATGGACGCCGTATTCTTCGCAGCCTACGTGGGTCAGGGCCGCCGTGATGACAGCACGCTGCTGGCAAAGACGGAATACGCAAAGGCCATGATCTCCAATTTCAAGGATTACGCTCAGAAGCACTCCGACGAGATAGGCATCGCCTATACCGCGTCCGATGTCCGCAAGCTCAAGAAGGCCGGCAAGCTCATAGGCATAATGGCTATCGAGAACGGCTATGCGCTCGGCAAGGACATCTCCAACGTGCAGATGTTCTACGACATGGGCGTGCGCTACATCACCCTTTCGCACAATAACAACAATGACATCTGCGATGCCGCCGTCACCCAGGACAACCCCAAGAGGGGATTCAGGAAGGGTCCGGAATGGCACGGCCTTTCGCCTTTCGGCGTGAAGGTGGTGGAGGAGATGAACAGGCTCGGCATCATCATAGACATCTCTCACACCTCGGCTGAGACTGTCCAGGACTGCCTCGAGCACAGCAAGGCTCCGATCATCGCATCCCATTCGTGCTGCGCTGCCATAAAGAACCACGCGCGCAACCTTACCGACCAGCAGATCAAGGATATCGCAGCCGCGGGCGGACTTATCCAGGTGACCACATATCATGGCTTCATGGCTGATTCAGAGGCCAAGGCTGACATCAAGTGCTACTGTGACCATGTCGAGCACGTGCGTGACCTCGTCGGTGTGGAGCATGTCGGATTCGGTTCCGATTTCGACGGCGGCGGCGGATTCAACGGCTGCAACGATGCGAGTGAGATCCAGAACATCACCATGGAGCTCATCCGTCGCGGATGGAGCGACCGTGACATCAAGCTCTTCTGGGGAGAGAACGTTCTCCGCGTGATGGGCGAGGTCGAAAGAGTTGCAAGGAATCTCCGTTAGAAAAAATAATGTCGCGCGTCTGTCGAAAACTGCTGCGAATGCAAATTTTTGACTGTCGCTAACGAATTGAAAATAGCCACTTTGGGTGGCTATTTTTTTTGTCGAAAATTGTGAAAAAAAGACAGAAATATTCTTGATTTTCCGATTAAATGAGTATCTTTGCATCCCGTATCTTATGCCTTGGAATGGGCTAAGACGCTGGAAATTAGAATTTTAGATATAATTTTAAGTAATAAAGAGATGTTACAACCGAAAAAAACCAAGTTTAGAAGATGGCAGAAGGGCCGTATGAAAGGCACTGCCCAGAGAGGAAACCAATTGGCTTTTGGATCTTTTGGTATCAAGACTCTTGAGAGCTGCTGGCTCACAGGTCAGCAGATTGAGGCCGCTCGTCAGGCTGTCGTCCGTTATATGAAGCGTGAGGGTCAGATCTGGATCCGCATCTTCCCGGACAAGCCTTACACCAAGAAGCCTGCAGAAGTACGTATGGGTAAAGGTAAGGGTGATCCAGAAGGATTCGTAGCTCCTGTAACTCCGGGCCGTATGCTTATCGAAGCAGAAGGTGTTCCATTGGAGGTAGCTAAGGAAGCTCTCCGTCTCGGTGCACAGAAACTCCCTATCGCCACAAAGTTCGTGGTCAGAAGAGACTATGTTGAATAATCCAATCAGAGAAAGAAAATGAAGACAAAAGAAATCCGCGAGATGGCCGTTGCAGACCTCCGCGAGCGCATCGATACCGAGAAGCAGAATCTCAACCGCATGAAGATGAATCATGTGATTTCTCCTCTGGAAGATACATCCAAGATCAAGAAGGCCAAGTGCGACATCGCACGTATGATGACTATTCTTGCAGAAAAAGAAAAACAGAACTAAAATAGATAAGTCCTATGGAAAGAAATCTTCGTAAAGAAAGAATAGGAATCGTGGTAAGCAGCAAAATGGATAAGTCTATCGTAGTTGCTGTCAAGACCAAGGAGATGCATCCTATATACGGTAAGTTCGTAAACAAAACAACCAAGTTTGTCGCTCAGGATGACAAGAACGAGTGCAGCGAAGGTGATACTGTTCGCATCATGGAAACCCGTCCTCTCAGCAAGACAAAGCGTTGGAGATTAGTAGAAATCGTAGAAAAAGTTAAGTAACAATGATACAGCAGGAATCACGTTTAATGGTAGCAGACAACAGCGGTGCAAAGGAAGTCCTCTGCATCCGTGTCCTCGGTGGTACACGCCGTCGCTACGCAAGTGTAGGTGACAAGATTGTAGTTGCCGTAAAGAGCGCTATCCCTGGTGGCAACACCAAGAAGGGCGCAGTTTCAAACGCAGTTGTAGTCCGTACAAAGAAGGAAATCCGTCGCGCTGATGGTTCATACATCCGCTTCGACGACAATGCTTGCGTATTGTTGAGCAAGACAGACGAATTAGTCGGAACACGTATCTTTGGCCCTGTTGCCAGAGAGCTTCGCGATAATTATATGAAGATTGTCTCACTGGCCCCTGAGGTTCTTTAATCAATAAGGAGTAGAATTATGACAAAGTTACACATTAAGAAAGGCGATATGGTCTATGTAAACGCAGGTAACGACAAGGGTAAGACCGGTCGTGTACTTTCAGTGGATACAGAGAAGAATCGCGCTATTGTTGAGGGAGTCAACATGGTCAGCAAGCACACCAAACCAAACTCCAAGAATCCGCAGGGCGGTATTGTAAAACAGGAAGCTGGCGTTCACATCTCAAATCTTCAGGTAGTTGACCCTGTTAAGGGCGGTGCCACAAAGATCGGCCGTCGTCTCAACGGCGAAGGCAAGCTCGTTCGTTACGCTAAAAAATCAGGTGAGGAGATCAAATAATGGCAAAGGAAAAGAAAGTTGAGGCTCCACAGGGCCCTACAATGGAACAGATCAATTACGTTCCAGCTCTCCAGAAGAAATACAAGGAAGAAATCATTGACAAGATGATGAAGGAATTCGGTTACACTACAGTAATGCAGTGCCCGAAGCTCCAGAAGATCACTATCAATGAAGGTATCGGTGCTGCCACAGCAGACAAGAAGCTCGTTGAGGTTGCTCAGCAGGAGCTTACAGCCATCACCGGTCAGAAGGCTATCCAGACAGTTTCCAAGAAGGATATCTCCAACTTCAAACTCCGTAAGGGTATGCCTATCGGTGCAAAGGTTACTCTCCGTGGCGTTAAGATGTACGAATTCCTCGAAAGACTCGTTGCTATCTCTCTCCCTCGAATCAGAGACTTCAAGGGTATCGCTGAGAACTTCGACGGCCGTGGTAACTATACTCTCGGCGTGAAGGAGCAGATCATCTTCCCTGAAATTGATATCGACAAGATCACCAAGGTTATGGGTATGGAGATCACCTTCACAACAACAGCACAGACCGACAAGGAAGCTTACGCACTCCTCCGCGAATTCGGTTTACCATTCAAGAACATTAAGCACAATAACTAAGAGATATGGCAAAGGAATCAATGAAAGCTCGCGAAGTTAAACGCGCAGCATTGTGTGCCAAGTATGCTGAAAAGCGCAAAGCTCTGAAAGAAGCCGGTGACTGGGCTGCCCTCGACAAGCTCCCTAAGAATTCGGCTCCTTGCCGTCAGCACAACCGCTGTTCAATCACCGGTCGTCCAAAGGGCTATATGCGTGCCTTCGGTATCAGTCGTATTCAGTTCCGTGAGATGGCTTCAAAGGGCCTCATCCCGGGAGTGAAGAAGGCAAGCTGGTAATACGATAACACCTATATTATATAATTATTAACATTTGGATATCGGGCGCCTCCGGGCGTCGAATCTACAAAAACCAAAATCAAAATGACTGATCCAATTGCAGATTACCTTACGAGAGTTCGTAATGCTTATCTCGCCGGTCACAAGACCGTGGAAATCCCTTCTTCAAAGATGAAGGCTGAGATCACAAGAATTCTCCATGAAAAGGGTTACATCCTCGCTTACAAGGTAGTGGAAGGTACCCCTTGCAACACAATCAAGATTGCTCTCAAGTATCACCCTGAGACAAAGAAGGCTGCCATCAAGAAGATCGAGCGCGTCAGCAGACCAGGTCTTCGCCAGTACACAAGCGTTGAAGATATGCCACGCGTACTCAACGGACTCGGCATCGCCATCCTTTCAACCTCAAAGGGTATCATCACTGACAAGGAAGCCAAGACTCTCAATGTCGGCGGTGAGGTACTTTGCTATGTTTACTAATCGTCAATAATTTAAATTTTACAAATAATGTCACGAATCGGAAAATTACCTGTACACCTGCCAGCTGGCGTGACTGTCTCTGTTGACAACGCCAACGTGGTAAAGGTTAAAGGCCCTCTCGGAGAGTTGACCCAGAAGGTTGACCCGGATATCAAGGTGTCCGTAGAGGGAACAACAGTAACTGTAACCCGCCCTACAGATCTTCCACGCCACCGTTCAATGCACGGTCTCTACCGCGCACTGATCAACAATATGGTTGTCGGAGTATCTGAAGGCTTCACTATCAAGCAGGAACTCATCGGTGTAGGTTTCCGCTGCGAAGTTAACGGACAGATCGTAACTCTCGCCCTCGGTTACTCACACGATATTCAGTTCGAGCTTCCTAAGGAAGTCAAGGCTGAGGCTGAACCTGTAAAGAAGGGACAGAACCCTGTATTGGTTCTCAAGAGCTATGACAAACAGCTTCTTGGAACAGTTGCGGCTAAGATCCGCTCAATGCGCAAGCCTGAACCTTACAAGGGCAAGGGTATCAAGTTTGTCGGTGAACAACTTCGTCGTAAAGCCGGTAAGTCGGCCAGCGCTAAATAATAGGAGATAAAGTTATGGCATTGACAAAATCAGAAAGAAGACAGAGAGTCCACTACCGTATACGCAAGGTTGTAAACGGAACACCGGAAAGACCAAGAATGGTAGTGTTCAGAAGCAACAAGCAGATCTATGTTCAGGTCGTTGATGATACAAAGGGAATCACCCTCGTATCCGCTTCATCCAATGATAAGGTGCTCGCAGAGCAGTGCAAGGGCAAGAACGGCTGTGAGGCTGCTGCCATTGTAGGCAAGGCTGTCGCTGAGCGCGCTATTGAAAAGGGCATAACCACCATCTCTTTTGACCGTGGCGGTTATCTCTATCACGGAAGAGTTAAAAGTTTGGCTGACGCCGCTCGCGAGGGTGGCCTTAAATTCTAAGAGCTATGGCAGATATTAAGAAGAATGTTAAGACAACCGATCTCGAGCTTAAGGACAGATTGGTAGCCGTCCAGAGAGTAACCAAGGTTACAAAGGGTGGCCGTCACTTCTCATTTGCGGCAATCGTAGTTGTAGGTGACGAGAAGGGTGTTGTTGGCTATGGCCTTGGAAAGGCAAACGAAGTCACAACAGCTATTTCAAAGGGAATCGAGGATGCCAAGAAGAACCTCGTGAAGATTCCTCTCAACAAGACCACTATTCCTCACGAGCAGGAAGCCAAGTTCGGCGGTGCCCGCGTATTCATGAAGCCAGCAGCTCCTGGTACCGGTGTAAAGGCCGGTGGTGCTATGCGTGCAGTGTTCGAGTCAGTAGGTATTTCAGATATCCTCGCCAAGTCAAAGGGTTCATCCAACCCTCACAACCTCGTGAAGGCTACAGTTGCCGCTCTCAACGAGATGCGCGACGCTTACACTGTTGCCGGTCTCCGCGGTATTCCTATGAGCAAGGTATTTAACGGTTAAGGAGGATTTGAACTATGGCAAAAGTAAAAGTTACTCAGATCAAGAGCCGCAGCGGCGCAACTGACCGTCAGATCGCAAACCTGATTTCCCTCGGACTTCACAGGATGCATCAGACTGTAGAAGTTGAATTGACTCCGGTTTCAAAAGGTATGATTGAAAAAGTTCTTCACCTTGTAAAGGTTGAGGAAGTAAAGTAATGGAGGAGAAATGACTATGAAACTGAATAATCTCAAACCTGCAGAAGGTTCAACAAACAGTGAGAAGCGCATCGGCCGCGGTCCTGGTTCAGGTCACGGCAAGACCGCTACCCGTGGTAGCAACGGTGCAAAGGCTCGTTCAGGCTACTCAAAGAAGCTCGGCTTCGAAGGTGGTCAGATGCCTATCCAGCGCCGTCTCCCTAAGTTTGGTTTCAAGAATCCGACCCGTGTTGAATATAAAGCTGTAAATCTTTCATCTCTGCAGAAGATCAGCGAGAAGTTCAATGTAACTGCTATTGATCAGGATGCAATCATCCGCGCAGGACTCGCATCCAAGAACGATCTCATCAAGATCCTTGCAAACGGTGAACTTACAGCCAAGCTCGACGTGACAGCCAACGCATTCTCTGCAACAGCTGTCAAGAAGATTGAAGCTCTGGGCGGTACTGTAACCAAAAACTAGAACCTTTTATGAAACGTTTTTTCGAAACAATATCTAATATCTTCAAGATTGAGGAACTTCGCAAGAGGATTCTCTATACTCTGCTTCTCGTAGTAGTTTACCGTCTCGGTTGCTATGTTGTGATCCCGGGTATCGACGCTTCCCAGCTCACCGCTCTGCAGTCAAAGTCTGCTGACGGTATCCTCGGCCTTCTTGATATGTTCTCCGGCGGTGCATTCGGCCACGCTTCAATCTTTGCATTGGGTGTTATGCCGTACATCTCCGCATCCATCGTGATTCAGCTTCTCGGTGTGATGTTCCCGTTCTTCCAGCGCCTCCAGCGCGAAGGTGAAAGCGGTAGGAGAAAGATGAATCAGTACACACGTTACCTCACGATACTGATCCTTGCAATCCAGGGCCCTGCCTACATGGCAAGCCTTCGCACCACTCTCCCTGCAGAGGCATTCGTCCTCAGCGGTGCGTGGTACGGTATCTTTGCAACACTGGTTCTCATCGGTGGTACTATGTTCGTAATGTGGTTAGGTGAAAGAATTACAGACCGCGGCATTGGTAATGGTATTTCCCTGATCATTATGGTTGGTATTATTGCACGTCTCCCGATGGCTCTCCGCATCGAGCTGACCCAGAGATTCTCGCAGACTTCAGGCGGTGGCGTTCTCATGCTCATCGTTGAACTCCTGATTCTCTTCTTCGTCTTCGTTGCGACTATCGCCCTCGTTCAGGCAGTTCGCAAGGTACCTGTACAGTATGCCAAGCGCATCGTCGGCAACAAGCAGTACGGTGGCGTCCGTCAGTACATCCCTCTCAAGGTGAATGCTGCCGGCGTTATGCCTATCATCTTTGCTCAGGCACTGATGATCGTCCCTGTGATGTTCTCCGGCTTCAATGCTACCAAGGGCTTGGCAGCAGTTTTCAGCAACACGACCGGTTTCTGGTATAACTTCGTTTTCGCAATCCTGGTTGTTGTGTTCACGTATTTCTACACCGCTATAACCGTGAACCCTACAAACATGGCTGAGGAAATGAAGAAGAACGGCGGTTTCATCCCGGGTTGCAAACCGGGCAAGAAGACAGCCGATTATATCGATGCCATAATGTCACGCATTACGCTTCCAGGGTCAATATTCCTGGCCATAGTTGCGATTTTGCCGGCATTTGCAAGGTTGCTCGGAGTTAACAACCAGTTTGCAAGCTTCTACGGAGGTACATCATTGCTGATCCTCGTAGGTGTTATCCTGGATACTCTGCAGCACATTGAGAGTCACTTGCTTATGCGTCACTACGACGGTTTGATGAAGACAGGTCGTCTTTCAGGCCGTTCGGGTATGTAAAAGATAAATACAAAAGATGATCAAACTTAAATCCGTAGAAGACATCTCCCTGATGAGGGAAAACGCCCTGATGGTGTCCAAGACACTGGCAGAGGTGGGCCGTCACATCGAGCCGGGTGTAACAACCAAGGAACTCGACGCAGTGGCCGAAAAGTTCATCAGGAGCCTTGGAGCCGAGCCAGGTTTCCTCGGGTATGACGGATTTCCATATACTTTGTGCATTTCAGTCAACGATACCGTGGTTCACGGTTTCCCTTCAGAGTACAAGCTCAGGGAAGGCGACATAGTATCGGTTGACTGCGGCACCAAGTATAGAGGTTTCTACGGCGACTCGGCCTACACTTTCCCTGTCGGCAAGCTCTCCGAAGAGGATGCGGCGCTTCTCGAAGCGACCAAGACATCCCTCTACAGAGGCATCGGACAGGCGGTGGCAGGTCACAGGACAGGCGACATCGGTCACGCAGTCCAGTCCTACGTTGAAAATCTTGGCTATTCAGTTGTCCGCGAACTTGTGGGACACGGCATCGGGCACAACATGCACGAGAGTCCGGAAGTACCTAACTATGGTCGTCAGGGACACGGAGTCAAGCTTCAGGAAGGAATGGTTATCTGCATAGAGCCGATGGTAAACGCCGGCCGCAAGGAAATTTATCTGGCAGACAATGGCTGGGGCATCCAGACAGTTGACGGCCGCAAGTCAGCGCATTTCGAGCTGACCGTGGCCATCCACAAGGACGCACCTGAAGTTTTGTCAACTTTTGAGTTTATCGAGAATAACCAACTTTAGTCAAACCATACACATTTCATTTATGCCAAAACAGTCATCAATAGAAAAGGAAGGAACAGTAATCGAAGCTCTTTCAAACGCAATGTTCAGAGTTGAATTGGACAACGGCGTTGTCATTATCGCCAGCATCTCCGGTAAGATGCGTATGCATTATATCAAAATCCTGCCGGGTGATAAGGTCAGAGTGGAGATGTCCCCGTATGATTTGACCAGAGGTCGTATTTCTTTCAGATATAAATAAAAAAACATACACAAATGAAAGTAAAAACATCCATAAAGAAGCGTAGTGAGGATTGTAAAATCGTAAAGCGCAAAGGCCGCTTGTATGTAATTTGCAAGAAGAATCCGAAATTCAAGATGCGCCAGGGATAATTTTTTAATTTGTATAACAATAAAGTAAAAAATAAATTATGGCACGTATAGCCGGTGTTGATTTACCAAACAACAAGCGCGGAGAGATAGGTTTGACCTATATCTTCGGTATCGGTCGCAGCTCTGCAAAGAAGATCCTCGAGGAACTCGGCATTGACGTCAATATCAAAGTCAAGGACTGGACTGACGATCAGATCACAGCAATCCGCAGCAAGATTGCAAACGAATACAAGATTGAAGGCGAACTTCGTTCAGCCGTTCAAATGAACATCAAGCGACTGATGGATATCGGATGCTACCGTGGTATCCGCCATCGTCTCGGTCTCCCTGTACGCGGTCAGAGCACCAAGAACAATGCCCGTACACGCAAGGGTAAGAAGAAGACCGTAGCTAACAAGAAGAAGGCAACTAAATAAGGGTTAGATTATGGCAAAGAAAACTACATCAAGCAAGAAGAGAGTTGTCAAGGTGGACGCCTATGGTCAGGCCCATATTTCTTCAACTTTCAACAATGTCATCGTTACATTGACCAACAGCACAGGTCAGGTTATCAGCTGGTCATCTGCAGGTAAGATGGGTTTCAGGGGTTCAAAGAAGAACACCCCGTATGCAGCTCAGGTAGCAGCTCAGGATTGCTCAAAGGTTGCTTACGACCTCGGTCTCCGCAAGATCAAGGCATATGTAAAGGGTCCTGGTTCAGGACGTGAGTCTGCTATCCGCGCTATCGTGGCTGCAGGTATCGACGTTACTGAGATCATCGACGTTACACCGCTTCCACACAACGGTTGCCGTCCTAAGGGCCGTCGTAGAGTATAACCAAACAGTTAATTAAAAAAGTATTTGTAATATGGCAAGATATACAGGGCCTAAAACAAAAATCGCCCGCAAATTTGGAGAACCTATCTTTGGTCCGGACAAGTATTTTGAGCACAAGAACTACCCTCCGGGACAGCACGGTTTGGCCAAGAAGCGCAAGAAGACTTCCGAGTATGGTATTCAGCTTGCTGAGAAGCAGAAGGTTAAGTACATGTACGGCGTTCTCGAACGTCAGTTCCGCAAGACCTACGCTGCAGCTGCAAAGATGAAGGGCCGTACCGGTGAAAACCTCATCGTCATTCTTGAGTCACGTCTCGACAACATCATCTACCGTCTCGGCATCGCTCCGACAAGACCTGCAGCAAGACAGCTCGTTTCACACTGCCACATCACCCTCAACGGTGAGGTTTGCAATGTGCCTTCAGCTATCGTAAAGCCAGGTGATGTCGTAGGCGTTCGCGAGCGTTCAAAGAGCCTCGAAGTTATCCAGGACAGCCTCGCTCACGGAGCCAACAAGTATTCATGGCTCGAGTGGGATGCTGCAAAGTGCGAAGCCAAGTTCACCACACTTCCTGTACGCTCAGAAGTTCCTGAAACAATCAACGAACAGGCAATCGTCGAACTCTACTCTAAGTAGTCGCTTGCTTTAGCAAAACACTGATAATTATTAAAAGGAAAACAATATGGCAATTTTAGCATTTCAGAAACCTGACAAGGTCATAATGCTCGAGTCTACCGATACCTACGGCCGTTTCGAGTTCCGCCCTCTGGAGCCTGGCTACGGTACAACTATCGGTAACGCACTGCGTCGTATCTTGTTGTCTTCATTGGAAGGATTTGCCATCAACTCAGTCAAGATTGAGGGTGTGCGTCATGAATTTGACACCATCCCCGGTGTGATTGAGTGCGTTATCGACATCATCCTCAACCTCAAGCAGGTTCGCTTCAAGAGAATGATCGAGGATGCCGAAGGCGAGATGGTAAGTATAACTGTCGGTGGCAAGCAAGAATTTACTGCTGGAGATATTTCCAAGAATCTCTCTTCATTCACTGTCCTCAATCCGGATCTCCACATCTGCTCAATGGAGCCTGATGTTCAGCTCAAGATCGATCTCAAGATTGGAAAGGGTAGAGGTTATGTCCCTGCAGACGAAAACAAGGTAGAGACAGCTCCTGTTGACACTATCGCAATCGACTCAATTTACACTCCTATCAAGAATGTGAATTTCAAGGTCGAGGACTGGCGTGTCGAGCAGAAGACAGACTATGAGAAACTCACACTTGAGATCACAACTGATGGATCGATTCATCCGAAGGAAGCCCTCAAGGAGGCTGCCAAGATTCTGATCTATCACTTCATGCTTTTCTCAGATGAGAAGATTTCTCTTGAGTCAACAACAGAAGTCGAGAGCAAGGAACTCGACGAGGAGTCACTGCGCATGCGTCACCTCCTCCTCACCAAGCTCTCCGATATGGAGCTTTCAGTACGCGCACTCAACTGCCTGAAGGCTGCCAATATCGAGACCTTCGCTGACCTGGTATCACACCAGAGAGCAGAACTTATGAAGTTCCGCAACTTCGGCAAGAAGTCACTCAGCGAGATTGACGCACTTGTTGACCGTCTGAAACTTGGTTTCGGAATGGATATCAGTAAGTATAACATCGAATCTAAAGAACAATAACAATGAGACACAATAAAGCAATCAACCATTTGGGACGTCAGAGCGGTCATCGCAAGGCTATGCTCGCCAACATGGCTTCATCGCTCATTCTCAATAAGCGCATTGAAACCACCGTTGAAAAGGCAAAGGCTCTGAAGATGTACGTTGAGCCTCTCATCACCAAATCAAAAGAAGATACTACACACTCACGCCGTACCGTGTTCAGCTATCTCAAGCAGAAGGAAGCAGTTTCAGAGCTTTTCCGTACAATTGCTCCTAAGATCGCTGACCGTCCGGGCGGATACACCCGTATCCTCAAGACCGGTTTCCGCGTAGGTGATGCTGCTGACATGGCAATCATGGAGCTCGTTGACTTCAGCGACGCTACCATCGTTCCTGCAAAGACAGAGACCAAGAAGCCGTCAACACGCCGCAGCGGCGCCAAGAAGGCAGAAGGTACAGCTCCTGTAGCTGACACCACTAAGGCTGCAGCTCCTAAGGCTGCTCCTGCAAAGAAGGTTTCAGCTCCTCGCAAGGCAGGTGGAAAATAGTCCGCAGACTTCTCCAAACAAAAATCCCGAACCGCAAGGTCCGGGATTTTTTATTTTGTAAAGGGATTGTTTAGAAAAGTCCGTTGAGCTGAGCCTCGATCTTGTCGCAGATGGCGCTGAAATCTTCAGGCCTGTCCTGGAACTTGAGCTTGTCCACGTCGATGACGAGCAGCTTGCCGTCAGAATAATGCTCGATCCACTGGTCGTAACGCTCGTTGAGACCCTTGAGATAGTCGAGGCGAATGCTGCTCTCGTACTCGCGGCCGCGCTTCTGGATATTGGCCACCAGATTAGGAATTGAGGACTTCAGATATATGAGCAGGTCCGGAGCTTCCACGAGGGACACCATCAGGGAGAAGAGGGACTGGTAGTTCTCGAAGTCACGTGTGGCCATCAGGCCCATGTCGTGGAGGTTAGGGGCGAAGATGCAGGCATCTTCGTATATGCTTCTGTCCTGGACTATAACCTTGTCGCTCTTGCGTATCTCAACCACGTCCAGGAATCTCTTGTTGAGGAAATAGATCTGGATATTGAAGGACCAGCGCTCCATATCATTGTAGAAGTCAGAGAGGTATGGATTGTAGTCCACTGATTCGAATTTCGGAGTCCAGTTGTAGTGGTCAACGAGCATCCTGGTAAGTGTGGTCTTGCCGCTGCCGATGTTGCCTGCTATCGCTATATGCATATCTTTGTTCTTGATGATTTATAATAACAAAAATACAAACTCTTTTCGTAAATTTGTAATAAAATAACGAATTGATGGAGATAAAGCTGTTCTATTTCAACCC